>DHNI01000003.1:20160-22904 GCA_002409455.1 Firmicutes bacterium UBA5420
CCCGAACCCGAACCAGAGCCAACTGAGCCCATTGAGCCAGTTGATCCAGGGACAGCCCCTCGTCCCTAAATTGATCCAAATTGATCTAGGGACAGTCCCTCGATCAATTTGACGAAAAACAACCCCCTACACGATACTCACTCGATAGGGGGTTGATACGTTTATGCGTTTGCTTAACGTTTGGAGAATTGTGGCGCTCTCCGGGCTTTCTTTAAACCGTATTTCTTTCTTTCCTTCATGCGTGGATCTCTTGTGAGGTATCCTGCTTTCTTTAAAGGTCCTCTCAAGTCATGATCGACGGTAATGAGGGCACGAGAAATACCATGGCGGATCGCTCCAGCCTGACCCGTTGTACCACCACCGTGTACATTGACGAAAATGTCATACTTACCATCGGTATCAGTAAGCACTAAAGGCTGACGTACAATAGTGCGCAGCACTTCGCGACCAAAGTAGTCATCAATGGATCGTTTATTTATGGTAATGTTACCATTACCAGGAAGTATTCTAACGCGAGCAATTGATTCTTTCCTTCTACCGGTTCCGTAGTTGGTTTCTGTCTTACGAGCTACATTCATCCCGACTGCCTCCCTTCACTTAGGGTTTTTAGGTCTGATGATTTGTTTTGTGAATCATCAGTTTAGTATCTCAGAACAAGGGCCTCTGGCATTTGTGCTTCATGTGGATGTTCAGCACCAGCATAGATCTTGAGCTTCTTGATCATCTGACGGCCCAATTTATTATGGGGAATCATGCCCCATACAGCCGCTTTGATAACTCGTTCCGGATGGCGCTGCAATACCTCGCCGGCCGTAACGGACTTGATTCCACCTGGGTATCCACTATGGCGATAGTACTTTTTGTCTTGAAGCTTCTTACCTGTCAAATGGATCTTCTCGGCGTTGATAATAATCACATGATCTCCAGTGTCCACGTGTGGAGTATATGTTGGCCTATGCTTGCCTCTCAAAATCGTAGCCACTTGTGTAGCCAAACGTCCTAAGGTCTGTCCATCGGCATCAACTACATACCATTTTCTTTCCACGTCTTGTGGTTTTGCTGTGTAGGTTTTCATTTGGGATTTCCCCCCTTTATATGCAACAACTGTCTGGACGTTTCCCAAGCTACATTTAGTAGCAAGCGACATTTAGTCGCATGAAACATCCTTGATGAATGCTCTACATTCATCAGGAAGCCTTGACTTGGTGACGAACGGGGCTGTGTCGCTACCACAAGGCCATAAAAGAAAAATTACCAACTCTTATTTTACCGCACCCCAGGCTGCGTGTCAAGAATAATTTACACTTTCCAGGTAGAGTCCTTGGGGCGCTATAGTGGCACTAGCAAGGCGTCTGTCACCGCTTTCCATGATAGCCTGTACCTCGTCTAGACTCAGCTTGCCAAGCCCAACATCAACAAGGGTGCCAACCAAATTACGCACCATATTATACAGAAAACCATCTGCTGTGAAACGAATCATCTTCAAAGGACTACTCGCATCCACCATTACCTGGTGCATCGTCCTTACGGTGGTCTTGGCGCTGCTACCGCTTGAGGCGAAAGCCGCAAAGTCGAGCCGTCCCACAAAAAGCCTGCTGCATTCAGAGATAGCATCCCAATTGAGGGGCTGCCTTATCCAGTAGGCATAGCGCTGGTAGAAGACATTGGGAAACTCGCCCTCGTAGATTTGGTAACGGTACGTTTTCTCCCGAGCACTAATCCGGGCATGAAAATCCTTCGACTCCAGTCTGCTTTCGATTACTCGAATATCCTTGGGAAGTAGAGCATTTAAGGCATAGGGTAAGCGCTCCACAGGAACTGTGAGTTGATCATCCTTAAAACTCACCGTCTGGCCTTCACTATGCACTCCCGCATCGGTTCTCCCCGCCCCTGCAATGCGAATAAAGTTAGGAGCAAGTCTCTCTAAAGCAGCTTCTAGCTCACCTTGAATCGTGGGCAGACCAGGCTGAATCTGAAAGCCCGCATAATCTGTGCCATCATATTGCACAATCAAAGAATAGGTTTTCATGTCGAGCTCCTTAAAAAAAGACTCCGACGAGGGCGGCAAAGATAGTAACCAGACCCAAGGACAACACGTCAAGCCGCTCGAACTTGAGCTCTCGAAGTTTCGTTCGCCCCTCGCCCCCGCGGTAACCTCTAGCCTCCATGGCAATGGCTAAATCATCGGCCCTGCGAAAAGCATTGACAAAAAGCGGAACCAAGAGAGGTATTAGACTTTTGGCCCTTTGCATTATCCCACCGGTCTGAAAATCAGCCCCTCTGGCCATTTGCGCCTTCATAATCTTCTCCGTCTCCTCTAAAAGAGTAGGAATAAAGCGCAGTGCAATCGTCATCATCATGGCTAGCTCATGGGCAGGAATTCCGATCTTCTTCCCAGGTTTCAAAAGGGTTTCAATTCCATCAGTAAGCTGCATAGGCGATGTTGTCAAAGTTAACATAGAGGTTCCGACGATGAGCAAAATCAACCTCGTTCCCATCATCAACCCGCGGAAAAGTCCCTCCCAGGTTACCTTCAAGAACCAAATCTGAAAAATGACCCGGCCCTCCGTCATAAAAAGATGCAATGTTAAGGTGAGCATCAAGATCACCAAGAGAGGTCGCACGCCTCGAATCACAAATTTCCAGGGAATTCTTGAGGCCCGTATCACAAGCGCAATCCCTAGCGCTACCAAGCCATAACCCACAAACCCCTTCACTAAAAACAAGAGAACAATTAGAACTAT
>DHNI01000154.1:0-913 GCA_002409455.1 Firmicutes bacterium UBA5420
AGCTCCGCAATGACACCAAGGTCATGGGTGATCATCATGATGGCAGTGCCTAGATTCTCACGCAACTCTCGCATTAAGTCTAAGATCTGGGCTTGAATCGTAACATCCAAGGCGGTCGTTGGTTCATCGGCAATCAAAAGTTTGGGATTGCATGATAAGGCCATGGCAATCATCACACGTTGGCGCATACCACCACTCATTTGGTGTGGATAGTCATCGACGCGCTGGTCAGGAGATGGAATGCCAACTAAGCGCAGCATTTCAATGGACTTTTCCCGTGCAGCTTCTTTGGAAACGCGTTGATGCCGAATTACGGTTTCAGCGATCTGGCGGCCCACGGTGAAAACCGGGTTCAAGGAAGTCATAGGTTCTTGGAAGATCATGGCAATATCATTTCCGCGAATTTCTCTCATCTCGGCCTCAGAAAGTTTGAGAAGATCAACGCCTTCGAATACGATTTCTCCCCCTTCGATCTTGCCCGGGGGCTCGGGAATAAGCCCTAGGATGGATAACGATGTCACACTCTTGCCACTCCCCGATTCACCGACGATGCCAATGGTTCCACCCCGCTCTAGATCGAAACTAACTCCATCTACGGCTCGAACGACACCGTCATCGGTATAGAAGAAGGTTTTCAGGTCTCGTACAGACAACAAGCTTTCGCCCACGTTCTCGCTCCCCTCTCGTTAGGCGACTTTGCTAGGTTTTCTAGTCCATAGGATGCCCCATGCCGGTAAGCATTATAAAATCAAAAATCGACCCATGATAGGTCGACTCTAAGAATGCTGGGGGCACCATTCCAAGGCTTGTATGTACGCTTGGGCCACCATTTCGGGCTGCAAATCAAGCTTCTGGGCACAAGTTTGCACCTTGTCCCACTGCCCTTGCTCATAGGCCAGAATCAAAGCTCCGA
>DHNI01000154.1:1198-1458 GCA_002409455.1 Firmicutes bacterium UBA5420
AAGAATAACGTTTCTTTGGAATCCTTCCATTTTGTCTGCTCGGCCAAGAGTTCGGCAAAGCGTCCGCGCACTAAAGAGGTCATAACGGGGGCTTCAAGTGAGCTACTACACATATGCTGCAGGGCTATAAGAGATACCCACTTTCTAGTCTCCCGTTGTCCCAAGAAAACTAGAGCTTGTTTTACCGTCTTTGTAGGATGCCTCCTGGCAAAAACGGCGGAGTTGGCCAAGCGAAGTAGACTATAAGAGAGGGATACATC
>DHNI01000154.1:1679-3653 GCA_002409455.1 Firmicutes bacterium UBA5420
ACAAGATGGAGCGGAGCCAAGGCTTTAGCTGAAATCATCTCGGGCCGACTAAAAAAGAAACCTTGAAAGAGCGTAAAACCTTGTCCTAGTGCTGTTTTAAAAGCATCATGCGTTTCCACTTTCTCTGCCAACAAAGTCACCTGGCGATTCTCTAAACGCTTGATTATCTCTTCTGCCCCACTGGCACCGGTGATGAGCAGGTCAATCTTCACTATATCGGCTAGATCTAAGAAGGCCTCGCTGTCATCGCGATAAACGAAATCGTCTAAGGCCAGTGTATAGCCCGCCTCTTTAAGTTCTCGGCACCGCTCCACAATCTTTTTGCTGCCGCGGACGGACTCCAAAACTTCAATAACCAGTTGTTCGCTGGGAAATAAAGTGGCCACTTGCTGTTCGATTAGGGCGGTTGGGAAATTGATGAAGGCCGGCTTGCCTGAGGTCAATGAGTTGAGGCCCAAGGTATGAAATGCATCAATGATCACCTTTGATGTGGCTTCATCATGGTTTGTGCCCGTATATGCATTCACAAAGCCACTTCGATAGAAGATCTCATAGGCGACTACCCTTTGCTTTTCGTCAAAAATGGGCTGCCTAGCCAAGAACACGTTCATGATTTCACCACCGCTTCTACCAAGTGTCTTAAGTGTAACTAGATATGATTATTGTTTCGACTTCCGCGGTGGAATATCCTGCCATTGTTGGGAAAACGCGGTAAACACTACAGCACTTTGTAGAAAAAGGCTACCGTAACGGCAGCCCCCTCTACAAGATCAACAGCAACAAATTCAAGCAAAAAAATAGTCCCCCAGCATTAGCTAGAGGACCAAAAACATAGTGAGAGCTCCTGTTGCCTGGCACCAAAGGTGCCAAACCCTAGTTACAGCCAGGGGCGCTCTCATTTCTAGCCTTATCATACCCTTTGATCCTTCGCTTCGTCAACCCTGAAAAGAACAGCCCAGACGCCCCTAGGTTAATGGGCTGCCTGCACTACCGCTCCCAGATGTCAGAATATTGCTATTTGTGTTGTTTTATTCCGAATTATGAGTTATAATACTGTCGAAGGGAACCCGCTAAGGCAGCACCCTTCTCTCGTGAGAGCGGGCAAATCTCCCTAAGAAGGTGCGAGGTAACGTACCATTTGACTTAGGGGGGTGAAGCTATGTTGGAACTTGCCATTGCGCTAGTAGCGGTCGTTACTGCCATCGTAGAACTCATCAAGGTCTGGCTCAAGCAAAAAAAGTAGTCCCCCAGCATTAGCTAGAGGACTCACAACATAGTGAGAGCTCCGTTACCTCGATCCCAGTAATCAGCTGGGGTCGCTCTCATTTCTAGCCTTATCATACCCTATGATCCTTCGCTTCGTCAACCCTCATACGCTTTTTGAGGCTACTTCCTTGGCACTTCCTTGGCAGTTGCAGTTGGAAGCTCGTGATAGCTGGTTCTATGACCAAAAAGCCTATGGGAAGGCGCCTTATAACGTTCTTGGGTACAATCCGTTTTGGGAAAGTATACTGCCTCAATGGCATGACATAGTTCAGGAGCAAAATCATCCGTCATCCATCCTGGCCATTTCACTTGCCCACGCCGGACAGGGCTCTAGGGTAAGATGCCAAAGGAGGTGATCTCCTAAAGAGCAGTGTTCTATCATTGGTGGCCATTGATGAGGAAAAAGTCGAAATTGTAGGCTTCATCCATATGATTAGTGACGGAATGCTTAGTGCCTATATCTCCCTTTTGAAAGTGCTACCAAATTATCAAGATCAAGGGATTGGTTAAGAGTTCGTACATAGAGTTTTAGCGAAGCTAAACGTTCTTTACATGATCGACTTATGTTGCCACCAAGAATTGCAACCCTATTATGAGCATTTTGGCATGCACCGCTCATTGGTGTTCAAGCGTAACCTTGGCTGAAGCCAAATGCGAGAAAAGCCTTCTTGGCGGCTAGTGAAATCCATAATGGAGTTTACGATATGT
>DHNI01000103.1:0-2861 GCA_002409455.1 Firmicutes bacterium UBA5420
AAGGGCAGCCAGTTCAAGCAGCCGCTGCTTGAGTTCTCCGGCTCCTGCGCCGGCTGTGCCGAGACCTCCTATGCCCGCCTGATCACTCAGATCTGCGGCGACCGGATGTACATCTCCAACGCCACCGGTTGTTCCTCCATCTGGGGCGGTCCTGCCGCCACCTCCCCCTACACCGTCAATAAGGACGGCAAGGGTCCCGCTTGGGCCAACTCCCTGTTCGAGGACAACGCCGAGCACGGCCTGGGCATGTTCTACGGCCAGAAGGCCATCCGCGAGCGTCTGATTGGTCAGCTGGAGGGTATGGCTACCCACGAGAAGACCACCGAGGAGACCAAGGCTGCCATCGCCAAGTATCTGGAGACCAAGGATGACGGCGAGGCCAACTCGGTCGCCACCGACGCCCTGGTTGCCGCCCTGGAAGAGGCTGCCAAGGCCGGCTGCCCCGTGGCTCCCGAAATTTTGGACAGCAAGGAGTACCTCTCCAAGAAGTCCATCTGGATCTTCGGCGGCGACGGCTGGGCCTACGACATCGGCTTCGGCGGTTTGGACCACGTCCTGGCTTCCGGCGAGGATGTCAACGTCATGGTCTTCGACACCGAGGTGTACTCCAACACCGGCGGGCAGGCTTCTAAGGCCACCAACTTCGGCGCGGTTGCCCAGTTCGCCGCTGCCGGTAAGGCCACGGCCAAGAAGTCCCTGGCTGAGATCGCCATGAGCTATGGCTACGTCTATGTGGCCCAGGTGGCCATGGGCGCCAACCCCGCCCAGACCCTGAAGGCCCTCAACGAGGCAGAGCAGTACCGTGGTCCCTCTCTGGTCATCGGCTACTCCCCCTGTGAGATGCACTCCATCAAGGGTGGCATGGGCAACTGCCAGAGCGAGATGAAGAAGGCTGTCGACTGCGGCTACTGGAACCTGTTCCGGTTCAACCCCGGCCTGAAGGCCGACGGCAAGAGCCCCTTCGTTCTGGATTCCAAGGCCCCCGCAGGTGGCTATCAGGAGTTCCTGATGAACGAGGCCCGCTACTCCGCACTGACCCGCTCCTTCCCCGAGCGCGCCAAGGAGCTGTTTGCGATGTCCGAGGAGTCTGCCAAGGCTCGTTACGATCACCTGGTGAAGCTCCAGCAGCTGTACTCCTAATTTTAGGTGATAAAACCGCCCCGTCGAAAGGGTGGGCTTCATAGGGAAGTTGCAGAAAAACAAGCAAATTCAAAGCCTTTGGACAAATCGGTTGAGAGTTTATTATCTGTAAAGCACTATAATATGAAAGTAGCAGTGAAATGCAATGAAAACATTTCGCTGCTGCTTTTTTTATCATTGCGTGATATAATTAAATTATTATCGAAAGAGGAGGTGTTGGAATGAGAATAGAATATGTGTTTATTAGAAAAGAAAAAGCTTTGACTAAAATTGCGGACAATATTTCAACAACCAATCCTCCGTTGCATGTAGTGCTAAGGAAAATTTTTGATAGCGTTTCTCAGGAATCCATAAATCTTAAGTATAAAGCGAAAGAATATTCTGTTTCTTACCGCTATGTTGAGCATGAATGTGAAAATGCCGATATCAATGCTGAGATGCAATATCTGGTCATTGAACTGGATGGGAAAAGCAAATCTCGTGTTGCCGAGGTTTTGGATACCATTCATCATAGAATTTTCAGCCATGATGAAAAGAAAAATTATGATATTATTGTTTCTTACGATGGACTTTCAAAGTACTATTGTGATAGACTTTATCCCCTCTTAAATGAGTTTGAACGCCAGATTAGAAACTTAATTTTCAAGTTATTGACTCGTTCATTCGGCGCATTATGGTTGAATAAAACCGTAACCGAAGAGCAACAAAATAATATTAAAGCAAGGCTTCAAATTAAATCAAAACCTCTGAGAAACCAAAAAATGATCGAAGAAGCTCTTTATGAAATGGATATAAAAGAGCTGGAAAATTACTTGTTTATCCCTCGGAGTGGTATGCCAGCGGCTGAGCTGCGCACAGAAGAATTTGCAAATGAGAAATTAAAAGATTTATCTCAAGAGGACGCAATAGCGCTTATACGAAAATTGCGACCAATATCCATTTGGGAACGTTATTTTGATGAAAAAGTCAACATTCCTAATTTACAGGGAAAATTGGATAACATTCGGATTTATCGAAATAAGGTTGCTCATGCAAAGTGTCTACATAAAGATGATTATACCGCTTGCACTGTAATTCTGACTGAAATATTGCTACAGTTGAAGACAGCTATCCAAGATGTTTCGGTCCGTGAATATGATACAGAACAATTTGAAGAAGCTGTCCGAGGCATGGCAGATACCTGCACCTCTGCCATTAAACATGCTATGGAGATAGGAAGAACACTTTCTCCTGCGCTTGAAATTTTTAGTAGATCACTCGCAGAATATGGAGATTTATTTCAACAATCCGCAGTTTCGAAAGCCTTAGGTATGCAGAACCAATTTGATGGTATACATCAATCAATGATTGAATTATCATCGGTATTAGGTACGCTTCCGTCCCAATCGATTGTTCAGTCGGCTATGCAACTGCAAAATCTTTTTCCACCTACACCAGTTATGGAGAGTATATCTATGGCACAGGCTCACTTGCCTGAACCCGCAGTTATGCAATCTATTGAGTTAGCTTCAAAAGCAATGCCTTCTCCATCTGTTATTAGCACATATCAGAATGCGCATTCCTATCTCCAACAACCGGCAATTGTGAAATCCTTGGAAGTGGCTGCACAAATGGGCCCATTAACGCAAACGCCCGCTGTTGCATCACTGTTGCGTACAAGCCAAATGATTGAACAAATAACGAGATTTCAAAACCTCGGTATCAGTACATATGAATCTATG
>DHNI01000103.1:3011-3557 GCA_002409455.1 Firmicutes bacterium UBA5420
CGATGTCTCGGAGGAAATATCAGCAGAAAGCAAAGACGAGCATGATTCTAATGACGAATAAGAGATACAGCACACCCTGTGATTAGGTGGTACTGTATCTCTTCAAGGGAAATTGTTAAAGGTCTAGCGGCAAAGAGTATGGTGAACCATACTCTTTATTTTTCTTTTAGTATGTTGCGATACTCATCTCGTAATAAGGCGTAATTGATAAGATTATAAACAAAATCAGACATCTCCGCGTCATCCGAATAGAGTATCTTATCGGTAGGAACGCTTCCCAGTACAATTTTTTCATTCTGTATTATTGCTGGGCATTTTTGTGTAATGAATTTTTTTAATTCAGATGCTTTTCCACTGCCCTGATGTCCAACGGCAATTCGCCCATTGTGCCAAAATGTTGCAATATGATTCTGTATGTTCATATAGGTATCTACCAACAATTGCAGAGCATGGTGAGATTTTTTATAATCATCGACTGCCACGCATAGAATGGTTTTGTCATTTCCATAGGCATTAAATCCAAGGCTTACAAATTGATGATTCCTG
>DHNI01000025.1:0-12346 GCA_002409455.1 Firmicutes bacterium UBA5420
CAATACCCGCCCCGCTCCCTCCTCCGAAGGGATGGCTGGATTCTTCATTGGGGGAATTTCTGGCACTGACCTGACCAAACTCACTCCCACCTGCCGCGAAACCAAAACTAACTCGGCTAACTGGGACGATTACAGCTCCGTCAGGGGTTTCCACCGGATCCCCTAAAATCGTATTCACATCTACCATGGTCTTGAGACTCTCCATGGCTGTCTGCATAAGTCCTTCAATAGGGTGTTTATTGCTCATTGCTCTGCTCCTTTATGATAAAAGTTCAGGCAAACCACGCATAGCTTAGCCTTTTTAATTCCTTGACTATAATTTGACCAAGTCTAAACTGGAATATACAGTAGAGCTGAACCTGAAGACTAACTCCACTATAGTCTGGTTGAATCACAACTTCCGGAGTCTCCTTGAGACGATTCGAGGCTTCCAAGCTACTGAGCAAGGCTCCAACAGTAGCCCATAATCCACCACAACCTAGGGCAGTCCAAAAGGGATCACCAAAACCAAAGAGCACCTCCAATTGAAAATGTTTAATCTCCTGAAGGAAATAATCCAGGGAGCGCCAAACCGCCCAAAAGTCTTGCAGTACCTCCTGGACACTATCAAGAGGTTGGTTGCCAATCATGCGCTCCATTCTTGCAGTCATTTTGGCCGGGACAGCCACGAAGAATGGGCCTAACCTTAGCCTTAGAACGTACTTAACTCCAAGATCATCGAAGCTAAAGCGTAGATCCATGGAAAATTTGATGGCCAGCACTATGAGTACTAGGAGAGACAAAAAAAGACCGAGCAGCATGTTAATCACCTCAACTCGGTCTTAATTTACCATTATTTCCATTCACTTATGCCTTTAAGAGGAAGCTCATCGGTACTAGTCAAACCAAAGTGTTCGAAAAACTTCTCCGTTATCCCATAGAGAATGGGTCGACCTGGCCCTGCCTTTCTACCGAGTTCACACACGAGCTCTCGATCCAAAAGACTGTTGATAGCGCTATCTGATCGTACGCCACGAATTTGCTCTATTTCGGCTTTCGTGACCGGTTGTTGATAGGCCACAATGGCAAGAGTTTCGGTACTAGCCGCTGTCAAAGGGGCGCTGATCACCGGGCGACCTAATTTCTCAATCCAAGGAGCGAGTTCTGGCTTCGTGACCACTTGATAGCCGCCCCCAACATTGCGGATCATCAAAGCTCCCGGAGCGTAAAAAAGTCGAATCTCCTCTACAAGGGATTCTACAACGGATGCATCAAGTTCTACAATAGCAGCAATATCTTGGGCGCTTAAGGGGCGCTCCGCTGCAAAAATCAAACCTTCAACCACGATTCGGGCCTCGGATAGCTTCATATATTTACCTCCACTTCGAGCTCTAGCGGTCTTACATCAATTTGGCCACAGGACTTGGTTTGTACCAAACTAATTTCACCTAAACGGACTAGTTCTAGCACAGCCAGAAAGGTCACCACAATTTCAGATGTTGTATTGCTTCGAATTAGATCAGAAAACGTGGTACGAGGTTGTCCCACCAATTGAAGACGAACAAGTGCAAGGCGCTCTTGTAGTGAGATCTTACCCGAAATGGTATGAACTGGTGGCTCTTTTTCTAGCTCAACCAACAAATGATGGTAAAGCTCGCTGAGCTCCTGTAGGGTCACACCACCTATGGGGTCGGTGTAAACAGGAGTTAGATCATACGACTCAACACGCTGGCCACGCGTGAAGTGCTGGGCCGCCTCGTCATAGCGTTGTTGCAAAAACTGGGTTACCTCTTTAAAGAACTTGTAACGCACTAATTGCTCTACCAGTTCCGTCCTGGGATCTTCAGTTTCATCTTCGAGATCGTCCTCAAGGGGTTCTTGGGGCAGCAATAGTCTCGATTTGATGCGGATCAAGGTAGCAGCCATGACCAAAAATTCGCCGGCAATGGCTAGATCCTTCTCTTGTAATGAATAAAGATAATGTAAGTATTGTTCTGTAATGGATGCAATCGGTATATCCCAAAGATCCACTTCATTTCTAGCAATCAAATCAAGTAGTAGATCAAATGGACCCTGGTATACATCTAACTCAATAAGATATCCCATCGAAGGCACCTACAAGGATAAAGTATCAAGGATGCGCAAGAGCACATTGAAAATGGGGTTGATGAGATATTGTGAGCCACCAAAAAGGAGCAAAGCGATGAGGACAAAAGGGCCATAGGGCGCAAATTTCGAATACTCATACGACAATCGCGGCGGCAAAAGACCAGCCAAAATGTGCGAACCGTCCAGGGGAGGTATGGGTATAAGGTTGAAAGCGGCTAATCCTAAGTTAATTTGAACATTAATGTAAAAAAATAAGATGAGGGTCTGACCTATGCCGCCCCGTAGCATGTATTGACCAAAAACACTAACAATGTTATAGAAGATCCAAGCGGTAATCAAATTCGCCACAGGTCCTGCCAGAGAGACCAAGAGAGTGCCTCGTTTCTTGTTCTTGAAATACTGGGCATTGATCATGACCGGTCTTGCCCATCCCACCCTAAATAAAAGCAACATGATCGTACCTAAAGGATCTAAATGGGCCATTGGATTGAGGCTTAAGCGCCCTTGATACTTAGGAGTAGGGTCACCTAGTTTATAGGCCATGAAGGCGTGACCATATTCGTGAACCGAGATAGCCAGTAAAATCGCTGGAACGGCGAGGATAATCTGCTCAAGATTCATCATCGAAAAAAACCTCCCACAAGTCAACTCCTTTCCATACTACCACAAAGTGGGGGTATCTGCTAGCTTTTGGTGGCCGAGGGCTTCGGGGCGCTTTCGGCCAGGCTGACCGCAACGGGAACCCCAACTAGCGAGAAAGACCCCCTCTCGCCAAATCTCTACAATTTCACATTGATTCGGACAACCCTGGCATACATAGCTTTCATTAACAAACTCGCTGTGCAAGACCTCAAGGCCCGCAAATCGGGTGGGGTTGCCCTGCAATTCTAGGGTCTCTTTGGTTATTTGGGCAATGCCAATTGCCCCCATCACATCGTAATCTTTAGGAATGTAAACGGGAAGGCCTAAAGTATCGGAAAGAAAGCGCTGCATGCCCACATTAGCTGCGACACCACCTTGAAAGAACACAGGGGCCTTCAGCTCTTTTCCCTTAGCCACATTGCTTAGGTAGTTGCGTACCATAGCCTGGCACAAGCCTGCTAGGATATCGGACATTTTGTGGCCTAGTTGCTGTTTGTGAATCATATCTGATTCTGCAAAGACAGTACAGCGCCCGGCGATGCGCACCGGGTTATTGCTTTGTAGCGCAAGGGGACCAAAGGTTTCGATAGGAATACCAATTCTACTCGCCTGTTGATCCAAGAACGAACCCGTTCCTGCTGCACACACCGTATTCATGGCAAAATCAACCACAACACCATCGCGTAAAACAATGAGTTTTGAATCTTGGCCGCCGATCTCAATGATCGTGGAAACATGAGGATTCTGGCTTATTGCAGCCACGGCATGGGCTGTGATCTCATTTTTAACAACATCAGCACTTAGCATAGCGCCCGCGAGCTCGCGGCCACTTCCAGTCGTACCCACTCCGATAATATCCCACTGATGTTCCTCTTCGATGGCGGCCAACCCAGTCTTTAGCGTTTCTAAAGGAGCCCCGCAAGTTCTCAGATACTTCTTCCACACCACGCCATCTGCTAATGGCCTTTTAGGATCGAATAAGACAAAATTAGTGCTAACACTCCCTACATCAATTCCTAAGTACACTTTTTTGCCTATGGACATATGCGCATTCTCCTTTGCAGAAGATCAACGAATGCTTCTAACCTGGTTTGAAAACCAGTTTCTGCAGCGTGTTCATCTACTACCAACGATAAAATGGGTATGTTTTTATCCTCACTCACCTGGGGTAAAATTCCTTGGGCAATAATTTCGGGCATGCACGAGAGGGGAAAAATGTGGATGATACCCGCGAGATCCTTCTGGGCCAAGTCGACACTATGGGCGACGCTTTCCAGGCCATGTCCACCGACAAAACCCCGCAAATACCCAGAAGCCGAACGCTTGAGGGGGCGCAGTGAATACAAGCCTAGGGCATTTTTAAATATATGTTCTTCGATCCAGTGCTTCAGACTAATTGTACGCACCACCTCAACACCGAGATAACCAAGGCGTTCTTCCAACTGCAAGTTCACAAAAGGCTCGATCACGGTATAGATTTCGCCTACGATCCCGATTCTGACAACTTCGGTTCGCGAACTAGTGTCCACCAAATCATGCAGTTCCTCTTCAGCTTGGGCCTTAAGTTCTTGTATGGAACGAATAGTGTCTACCTGTCTGAGCCTTTGAAGCTGGCGTTGCAGACACCGAGAAGTAGACCCTGCCTCTTTCTCTCGGGGACGCACTTGCAGCGCTAAAGCTTCGATGTCCTCAAGCACCTTCAGCTTAGCCCAGGAGAGCTGGCAGCCCTGGACTAGCTTCTTTACCTCCGTGGAACCAACGATTTTCTGCAATCGCTGCCATGCTAAATGATAGTTGCCCTGGGGCACTTCTAAGGTTATGAATTCGATTTCCTTACCCAAATCTTGCAGAATAATGCGTTGAATCTCTGCATAATACCCAAGTCGGCAAGGACCCCACCCACCAATCATGTACACGCTGTTTGCACCTAGATCTACTCCCTCTAGCATATTTCCGAGTATGGTCTTGAAAGGAAGGCAGGTTTCTTCGGGGCTATGGCGGCTTCCCCATTCTAGAGTGCGTTTTGTACCTTGTGGCGGGGTTATGGGTTCGTGACCGAATCCTTGAAGAAGGGATTCAATGAATATATAAGCATTACCTAAATGAGGAAACGTTACCTTCATCCACTCTTTTTCCTTTCTAGTAGGTCACAAAAAGCCTCTAGGCGAGTGACCATTCCTACTTCACTGGTATGCTCATCTATGGTCAAGTCGAGCATGGCAATTTGGTGCTCCCGCGCCCGCCTAGAAATGAGAACGCCAACCAATGATTCTGCACCACAGCCAAAGGGGGCCACGTTAATCACCCCATCGAGCTGATGGATAAAGTGTTCCAAAGCACCCATGGATTGCCTAGTTCCAGACCAAAAAAGACGCTTATCCATTGATTTGCTCAACTCCAATGACAGATCATCAGGTACTTGTGAAGCAGAATAAACCTGGGCACCAAGATTCGCAAGATGCCCGCGTAAATTGCCATTGAGAAAGGGATCATCAGTCAAATAGCGCGGTCCTAGAACCAAAATCTGCAGTAAATCCTCCGCTGGGAGGTGCTTGTGTAGCGATTGTTCCCACGCATGCTGAGCCTCTACCGCCATCTTCCACGCCCTCCTAACAGTGTTTATCGAAGCAAATTGTAGACCGAAGCCTAGGTAGCTGCAGTTAAGGGCAACCTTGCTCTTTCGTGCATCAAGAGTCGGAGAGAGTAACTCTACAGATCGAGGAACGTACTGCTTGAGTAAATCAGGTAATCCGAGAAAATTCGGACAGGTATACTCCTTTTTTGAGACGCTAATGATCTGGGGAACGAACAGGAGCCGCGTACCTTGCCGAACCAGGGCCTGAGCATGGCCCACATAGCTCTTAATCGCCAAGCAGGCCCCATCCACACAGGTGGTGAGGCCCCACTCAAGGATTTGCTTATTCGTCGGCGGAGAGACCACTACTTCGAGACCTAAGTTTTTAAAGAAGTTCCGCCACAGCACATGATAATGAAAATAGTAAAGGGCCCTTGGAATGCCAATCTTCCGAATACTACCGCCCTCCCTTCTTCGTCCCCTTTTGGGCTTGCATATCCTGAGGTTTTGTTAGCCGAGGCCGAACAGTGACCTGCGGGATAGGGTATCTGAGGATCACCCGCATAAGTGCAGGCCCGTCAAAGGGCAGCAAAGGCCACAAGTAGGGTATTCCAAACGACTTTGTCAGTCCAAAGACAATTAGGGTAACAATGAAAGCAGCCCCAAGCCCCCACCAGCCACCAAGCACGGCTCCAAAGAACAAGAGATAGCGGAAGAGGCGAATGGCGTTTCCAAACTCGATGCTCGGTGTCGCGAAACTACAGATAGCTACGATAGCGGTGTACAAAATAGCTTCACCGGTGAAAAGTCCAACTGACACCGCCAAGTCTCCAAGGATAATGGCTCCCACCAAACCGAGTGATGTTGCTAGAGCATCGGGGGTATGAATCAAAGCCATGCGAATGAGATCTAAACCAAGCTCTAAAAGCAGGAGCTGAAACCAAAGGGATAGGCGTCCCGGATCCTTCGGCCCGATAAATGCCAGCCAGCCTGGCAAGTTCGTACTCATGGCAAATTGATACCATAATGGTAGTAGAATTAGGGAGCCTAGGATACCCAGGCTGCGTACCCAGCGCAAATAGGTGCCAACTGGGGGATTTTGAAAGTACTCTTCCGCATGCTGCGTAAAATGCCATACAGTGACTGGTACGAGGAGCACAAAGGGAGTGGTATCCACAATAATGGTAATGTGGCCCTCGAGTAGGTGGGCTGCGGCAACATCGGGGCGCTCCGTATAGCGAGTGACCGGAAGGGGATTAAAAACGGTTCCCAGAATGTATTCCTCTAGGTTCTTTCCTCCCATAGGAATGGCATCCCGATCAATAGCTTCGATGCGCTTCTTGACCTCGCTTACCAAACTCGGATCAGCAATGTCCTTGATGTAGCCCACTAGAACATCAGTTTTAGAGCGTCGGCCTACTTGTAACGCTTCAAAACGCAAGTTTGGATCTCGGACTCGTCTACGAATGAGGTTCACATTGAACAGGGCTGTCTCCACAAAGCCGTCTCGGGAACCTCTTGTAACCTTTTCCAATGTGGGTTCTTCCGAACCGCGTGTTACGTATTGGCGCACGTCCAAAACTGCAATATCCATGACCCCATCAATAAGAAGGAGCATCGTCCCTGAGAGGAGCTCGTCTATTGCTGCTTCTAGGCTGCCCTCTGTACTTACCTCAAAAAAGGGAATATACTCTTGCAACAAGTGCTCAAGGGCGGTCTGTGTTATTCCCATACGGGGAATCGTCTGCAGGGCGCGCATAATGTGGATGGTGGCCACATCATTAACAAAGCCATCGAAAAACACCAAGGCAGCTTGTTTATGAGCCACTTTAAGCCTCCGTATCACCAGATCGAAGGTTATTTCGTAACCAAGCTCAGCCTCGAGTTGGGCTAAGTTCTCCTCCAGGTTTTTTCTCATGCCATCACTCCCTGAAAAAAAACCGCCCCAAACTAGAGCGGTGCTCTTATGCGGGGCGAATCTTCTTGTTGCAAACGATTAGCGTATAGTCGTAGGCACGAAGAGGTCGATGATACCTATCACGAAAGCTGCCAGCAAGGCTCCTATGACGGATACTTCCATACCAGGCACAACAAATTGAGCGATCCAAATAGTAATGGCCGACACAATGAACCCCACCACACCTCGCCCATACGGCGAAACATTCTTTCCAAGAAGGCTTTCAATCACCCAACCTAGCACAGCAATGACCACCGCTGCAAAAAGAGCGTGAAAGAAACTCAACGCCCTAAAACCAGGTATTAAAAAGCCCACCAGCATTAAGACCAAAGCTGATACGATAAAGCGCACAACAGCTCCCATCCAATCCAGATCAATCACCCCACTTCTAAGTTTGCTAAAAACAGTATAACCAGAAAACGGCTTAGTTATCCTAAGCCGTTTTCACAAGTAAGAAGAATTCAATTTTCCACTTTGAACGCAATCTGAACATCGGCGCGGTAGCCCGTGATGTCACCGTTAGGACTTACCTGACCGGTCCAGTTTGTAACCTCTACACCGGTGATACCTCGAACAGTCTTCGCCGCTTCTTTGACAGCCACCTGGACAGCATCTTCCCAACTTTGATCGGATTCTCCAACGAGTTCAATTACCTTTACTACATTCGATCCCAATGGGTAGCCTCCTTTTTCCCTAGCATATCCCCCTGGGCCTTGGTCTAATCCAGAACAGTCTGGCAAAGCCTTAATAAATTACCACCCATGATCTTTTCGATATCACCTTTCGTGTAACCTCGTTCACGCAGAATATCTGCTAGTTCAGAAGTCTTTCCGTAGTGATCCAAACCCAGAGGCGTACGATCGATACCATCAAAATCAGAGCCTAACCCCACGCAGTCTACCCCACCTACGTTGACTAAGTACTCTATCTGCTCTACAACATCGTGTATGGTGGCTTGCCTTTCTTTGGCAAGAAAGTGGGTACAGAAGTTCACACCTATCACACCACCCCCGTCTGCGAGCCTGATAATTTGCTCATCCGTTAAATTGCGCGGATGGTCACATAGTGCTTTGGCATTTGAATGGGAAGCTAAAACCGGGGCCTCGCTCAAACGTAGCACATCCCAAAAACCCTCCTCATTGAGGTGGGACACATCCACCAACATCCCCAGTCTGTTCATCTCTTTCACCACCGCCTGCCCAAAGAGGCTCAATCCGCCCCCGCTCGATCCCTCCCCTTGACCGGCGGCCAAATCATTGCGATGGTTCCAGGTTAATGTCAATAGTCTAACGCCCAGACGATAGAACATCCTCAGGTTGGCAAGTTTGCCCTCCAATGCTTCACCGCCCTCAATGGCTAACAAACATGACATCTTACCGCTCTTTTGGTTTTCAGAAATATCCTTAGTCGTGCCTGCAAAGGCCAGATCCTGCCCAAAGTCCTCCATCCACTGCCAAAAGAGATCGAGCATTTCTAGGGTATTGTGTAGAGCCTTGCCGTGGTAATACTTTGGGGAAATGAAGGCGGCAAAGAACTGTGCGCCACCCCCATTTTGACGCAATTTTGCAAGATCGACATGTCCCTCATTGGCATCGAGTGTTTGATTCGTGCCAAGCAGGCGCGAGAGTGTATCGACATGAGCATCAAAAATAAACACAGGTCATAACCTCCGTTGTTATCCTTGGATTAAAAAAACAAAGCCTGCCTACTACGGCAGGCTGCCCACCCTGAGGCGGGCGGTATTTGCTTATTGACTCTAACGTGGTTCCACAATCAACTTAATTGCCGTACGTTCCTCGCTATCAATCATAACGTCAGTGAATGCAGGGATACATACCAGATCAACTCCGCTAGGGGCCACAAAGCCTCTTGCTATGGCTACTGCTTTGACCGCCTGGTTTAGCGCACCGGCTCCGATGGCCTGAACCTCAGCCCTTCCTTCTTCGCGCACTTTTCCCGCCAGGGCACCAGCGACCTTGTTGGGTATAGAGTTTGCCGACACTTTTAATACTTCCATGTTAAGGTGACCTCCTTTAGTGAAAACGCTACTGCTAAATGTATTGACGTTAATAACTTATTAGATATTTACTGGGAAAATCCTCCTTTTATGAAAATTTATTAAACTTTCACGCGGAAAATGTTCTCTGCAGTACCGTCATTTTGCAACGTAATCACAACTCCAGTCAGGCTAGCAGCACCTTTAGCCACCGAAAAGCGATTGGGAAGCTGGGTCAAAAATTTATTAATTACCGCATCCGCTTCAACCCCTAAAATGCCATCTACTGGACCGCACATTCCAAGATCAGTGACATAAGCGGTTCCCTTAGGCAAAATCTGTTCATCGGCTGTCGCCACGTGGGTGTGTGTGCCCACAAGAGCACTGATGCGTCCATCTAAATAACGGGCCAGGGCGATCTTTTCTGAAGTCGCCTCCCCGTGGAAATCCACGATCACATGTGTAACATCCCCTGGCAGTTCAGCCAAAATGGTGTCGGCTGTCCGAAAGGGACAGTCATAGTCGCCCATAAAGACGCGACCGATCAGACTCATTACTGCCACTACAGCCTCCCGGTTACGCTGGATAAAAACGGAGGATCCAGGAACTGTAGGAGGATAGTTCCCTGGTCTGAGAATACGTGGCTCTTGATCAATATATGTATACATTTCTTTTTGGTCCCAAATATGGTTACCACTCGTCAAAACATGAATGCCCAACGCAAATAGCTCTTCAGCCACCTTTTTCGTCAAGCCAAAACCGCCGGCTGCATTCTCACCATTGGCCACAACCAATTCGGCTTGGTATTTTTGCACAAGTTCAGGGAGGTACTGGGCAACAATTTTCCGCCCAGGTCTGCCGAAAATATCCCCTAACATAAGTACTCTCATGATTCTCTCACCCCAAGTGGAACACTGAAAACTAACACTCGCCCATTCTCTCGAAATCCTGTCAAACGTTCACGAGATCGTGATGTACTTGCCATTAATAGCGCCTCAATAAGCAAATTCTGCTCAAACTCGTCGTCCCCAGCCATCTGCTGCCCCTCGCGGATAACGGCATCGCCATAGTAATCACTCACAAGCTCCACGATCAGGTTAAACTCGCTCAGGGATATGCTAGGCAAATCTCTGACCACCTCAATGGCCGTCAGCTCACCCGTATCGGTCTTTCGCAAGGACGCTACGGTAACGTCATCACCTCTCAGGTTGTGGAAGAGGGTCAAGTGGGATTCAAAGCGGCGCACAAAGTTCGAAAAATCCTGCTGTGCCCCCCTTAATAAGAAAGCCAAGCGCAATGCATTTGTTTCTGGATCATAGTGAATTGTAGCAATTTGCGGAAAACGGACTAGGACTGCAATAAATAGATCGACTTGACTGCCTTCACGTTCCATCAACGCCCCTCCCAACATTGAATCGAAAAATAAAACCAGGCAATAGCCTGGTCTTATTTAGCGTATTCCACGGCACGGGTTTCGCGAATCACGGTCACTTTGATTTGACCGGGATATTCAAGCTCCGCTTCAATGCGCTTGACGATATCACGGCTCAATTGCACCGCCGTGGCATCATTGACCCGCTCGGGTTTCACCATAATGCGCACTTCTCGGCCCGCTTGGATTGCATAGGATTTCTCTACACCATCAAAGGATGATGCGATCTCCTCCAATTTTTGCAGACGTTTGATGTAACTCTCCAACGTCTCCCGCCGTGCTCCAGGTCGAGCTGCCGATATAGAATCTGCAGCTGTCACCAACACTGCTTCCACGCTTTCCGCCTCATAATCACCATGATGACAAGCCATAGCATGGATAACATCGTTATTCTCTTTGTATCTACGCAGAAGATCGATCCCAATCTCAATGTGGGTACCTTCTACCTCGTGATCGACGGCTTTGCCAATATCATGCAACAAACCTGCTCGGCGAGCGAGTCTAGCATCAACGCCAAGTTCTGCAGCCATGATACCTGCCAAATGCGCCACTTCGATCGAGTGTTTCAAAACATTCTGACCATAGCTAGTTCGAAAACGTAGTCTTCCTAACAACTTAATAATCTCTGGATGCAAACCATGGACATCTGCGTCTAAGGTGGCCTGCTCTCCCGCATCTCGAATCACTGCATCTACTTCTTTACGGGCTTTCTCAACCATCTCTTCGATGCGTGCCGGATGGATTCGTCCATCGACGATCAAGCGCTCTAAGGCAATCCGCGCCACTTCTCGGCGCACAGGGTCAAATCCTGAAAGGATCACCGCTTCAGGCGTATCATCGATAATGAGATCAATGCCCGTCAGGGTTTCTAATGCTCGAATATTTCTACCTTCCCTGCCGATAATTCGCCCCTTCATATCATCATTAGGGAGCGGCACAACCGAGACGGTCGATTCGGCAACGTGATCTGCCGCCGTCCGCTGAATCGCCAGGGAGATGATATCACGGGCTTGCTTCTCAGCTGTCTCCCGCGCTTGTGTCTCCAATTCACGGATCATGATTGCAGTTTCATGCTTTACTTCATCTTCCACCGTCTTCAAAATTAGATTTCTGGCATCTTCAGTCGTCAGGCGGGAAATGCGTTCAAGCTCCGCGCGCTGCCGGTTGAGAAGTTCATCCACCTCAGCCTGCTGTTGCTCTACTTCGCGATTTTTGCGCTGCAGAGCTTCATCTTTGCGTTCGAGGGAATCATTGCGCTTGTCGAGCGTTTCTTCTTTTTGCGAAAGCCGACGTTCTAACTGGTTCAGCTCTGTGCGGCGCTCTCTTGATTCTTTGTCTACCTCGGCCCTAGCTTTGTGAATTTCTTCTCGTGCTTCAACCAAAGCTTCCCGCTTTTTGGTCTCAGCGTCACGTTCGGCGTCTTGAAGAATTCGACGAGACTCCTCTTCGGCTGATCGAATGGTTGCTTCAGCAGATTTCTTCCGGAGGTAGTACCCAAAAACGACTGCAACGACTGCAATCAATCCGTATTTAATTACCGTAACCAATAAATCGATACTGTTCACCTCCTCCTTTCAAAAAAACCTTAGAAAAGAAAGCCGAGCCTAGACTCAGCTTTTTTCCGTGTTTGAGATCACTTTTTTTGCAAGACTTTTT
>DHNI01000025.1:12550-22760 GCA_002409455.1 Firmicutes bacterium UBA5420
CGCCTAGCAATGGGAGAGGGGAAACCCCTGCGCTGCAAAAGCCCATATAGTCTCCGTATACGGACTAAAGCTTCTACTCGCTCTAGGCTACCCATACGTTGCTTAGCGAGGGAAAGGGCCAGCTCATACTCTAGATCTGCTGCATTTAAGACTTGGTCAATATCTTCATCGGTAATTCCTTTATTGCGCAGTTCGAGTCGTAGCAGATAGTTGCCAGTAGGCCGATTGCGGTTGCGATATTGCACGTAATTTGCGGCAAAACGCAGATCATCTAGGTAACCCAAATCATCTAGATAATCCAAAGCCTCCGCCGCTTCGTCCTTAGAGAAACGGCGTTCAAGACGTTCCCTCAATTCCTGCACACTACGATCCCTAACTGTCAATAGCCTTAGTGCGTAAACTTTGGCATTAGTCTTCTTTGGTTCCAACTTCTTCTTTCACATCCTCAGCTTTTACCAGATTCTTAGCCACTCGAACCTTAGACTCGATCTCATCTGTCAGCTCAGGATGATCACGTAAGAATTCTTTGGCGTTCTCACGGCCCTGGCCCAGGCGTAAATCGCCGTAGGAATACCACGACCCACTCTTGTTAATGATTTCCAGTTCAGCAGCCAAATCCAAAATGTCGCCATGTCTAGAAATCCCTAATCCATAGATAATATCAAATTCGGCTTCCTTAAAGGGCGGGGCAACTTTGTTCTTGAGCACCCTGACTCGGGTGCGATTCCCGACCATTTCGTTGCCCTGCTTGATCGTTTCGATGCGGCGAATATCCAAACGAACAGAGGCATAAAACTTAAGTGCACGCCCACCAGGCGTCACTTCGGGGTTGCCAAACATAACTCCGATTTTTTCACGTAACTGGTTTGTAAAAATCACAGTGCAATTAGACTTTCCAATCGCGGCTGTCAACTTACGCAAGGCCTGGGACATTAGACGAGCTTGGAGACCCATATGCGAATCTCCCATTTCCCCTTCGATTTCGGCTCTGGGCACCAGGGCGGCCACAGAATCAACGACCACAACTTCAACTGCCCCACTACGTACTAAGTGCTCAGCAATTTCTAGTGCCTGCTCGCCGTGATCAGGCTGTGAGATCAAGAGATTGTCGGTATCTACACCGAGCTTCTTGGCATATCCGGCATCCAAGGCGTGCTCAGCATCGACTATAGCTGCAATACCGCCGCCCTTTTGGACCTCAGCTATTACGTGAAGAGCCAGGGTAGTTTTACCGGAGGATTCTGGACCATAAACCTCGATGATTCGTCCCCGTGGAATCCCTCCAACTCCTAAGGCGACATCAAGTGACAATGAACCAGTGGGAATGGCTGCGATATTCCTCGAGGTGGTCTCTCCCAATTTCATGATGGATCCTTTGCCATATTGCTTTTCAATGTCGAGAATAGCCCGATCTAATGCCTTTTGTCTTTCGCTCATATTCATGTTCTCCTCTCATTTAAAACAAATGTTCGCCCCTGGATCATAGAAAAAGGAGAAACCTGCCAAACAAGATCTCGTTTGCAGATCTCGTGTAGCCCTCAATGTTTCCCCCCGGAAAGCAGATTTACCAACTTGTGGACATCAACCTTCTATTTCTACATCATCCTCACTATTCCTGCCATGAATAAAGGTTCTCTGTAAAGAAAAACTCGTTCCCAGACCCGTGACATGAACTCCATCTACAGCCTGCAAACGAAGGCTCCCTTCTTCATCACGGTTGAAATATAACAGCGACAAACTATAAGGCAAGGGTTCTCGACCTTGAAAACCTCGAATACCTGCAGCACCTGTTGTTCCAGCATTACTATATACGGTATCGCCACGCTCTTTTAGGCCCCAAAGATGTGTGTGGCCATAGGCGACGACCGAAAAGAGGCCTGGCTCTAGAGCCTCTGCCACCCGGTGGTTATGAACCATGAAGATGTCAGGACGATTCTCTACCTCAGACCATTTTGCGTTAAGTTCATTGGCATAAGCCTCCAATTCGCTAAGTGATGCTGGCGTCGCCAAATAGCTGTAGGCAACTGGATCGCCAACTCCCGCTATGCGCAGACCTCGTATGGTTTGTTCTTCCTCCGTAATCAACACTGCATTTGCTATGGTTGCAAGTTTTCGCCACACGTCAGGTGAATCATGATTTCCCGAAACAAACAAATAGGGCAGTTGAAGCTCTGCAATACGATTTGTGATTTCTACTTCCAGTGCAGTCCCCCAGTCTGTCAAGTCTCCCGTGTCCATAACGAAATCAACGGGAAAACTGTTGACAACCTGTTTGGCAAAGTTATACGCCACAGGATTGTTATGAATGTCGGAAACATGAAGAACGAGAACTTCAGCCTGAACTAGGCCAAGGGGTCCTAAATTTTCTACTTCCCGTAAGAGAGAGTAAAGATTACTGGCCAGCACCTGAACACGCTCACCTAGTTCCTCGACTTGACCGAAGGCATCCCAGGCTAAGTTTAATACCCAAGGAGCAGCCTCTATCATGCCCTCATACTCCAGGCGCTCAAAACCACTTAGATCATAGGTGAAATAGAGCATAATGACGAGAAAAACTACGACCAGGGCACCAGATACTCCCCCCCAGATCAAGGTTTTCGATTTTCTTGCCCCTGCAAGATACAATAGGAATATCGATCCGGCAGCCCCTAGAGCAACGATCTTGAGAGCAAACAGAAAAAGAATTCGAAAGGCCCCTTCCCTAATCCCATCTAAAAGTGCAGGAGAGTTAATCGAGGGCGAAAAAACAAAGGTCTCCAGTAGTGCCAGATCAACGCTTCGTAACTCGAGACTTAAGCGTACCGGTAACCAATGGGTGGGCGCGCCAATTTGTCCGACTGGCGGCAATACGATTTTCGTCTGGGCCGGATAACCAAAATCTACCTTCAAATTCACCATAACCGACATTAGTTGGTAGTTTGTGGCAGAAAAGAGATTGACAAATAAAATTAGCCCAATAAAAACGAAAAGAACCGGTAGATGCCTACGCCGGTTCTTCGTGAATTGCCCCATATGCACCCTCCCTCCAAATAAACTGGCTGTCACATAGTAGCTTGCCACAATAAGCGCAATGCCATAAGTGCTGTCCTGTTTTTGATTTGTTCACGTGTACCTTTCCAAAGATGCTGCTGAACAATAGTATCACCGGAGGAAGCTAGGCTAATGTATACAAGGCCCACCGGCTTGGCCGGTGTCCCTCCACCCGGACCTGCGATGCCCGTCACCGCCAAACCGAAATCTGCCCCTGCGCGAAGACGGGCCCCTTCAGCCATTTCTCTTGCGGTCTGTTCGCTCACTGCCCCAAATCGATTAAGCGTTGTCTGCTTAACACCTAGATCCTCCATTTTTGCTTGGTTACTATATACCACATAGCCCCTGTTTAAGAATCCAGAACTCCCGGGAACACTCGTTAAGCGATGACCGATCAGTCCTCCCGTGCATGATTCTGCCAGAGCCAGCTTGAGTTGCCTATCTAAAAGAATCTGGGCCACTACCTGCTCTAGACTCTCCCCATCTGTTCCATACAAATAGTCCTTCGTCCGCAACCTAATTTCTTGTTCCAGCGGAGATATCAGCTCAAGGCCAGCTTCTTGTGTATCAGCCTTCACCGCCATTCTCACACGAACTGTTCCCCCTGAGGCATAGAGAGCTAGTGTGGGATTTGTCTGCTCAGATAAAAGATCAGCCAATAATTCCTCTAAGCTAGATTCCCCAATTCCCACAAAGTGGAGATTTCTAGTGACCAAGACTTGTCCCGAGTTTCTCTGTTTTAAGGCGGGGGCCACACTAGCCGAGAACATAGCCTGTAGTTCTTGGGGCACTCCTGGTAAGGCAATGATCATTTTACCGTCCTTTTCTAAGCAAAACCCAGGGGCGGTGCCCACGGGATTCGGGATAATCTGGCTTCCTGAAGGAAACAGCGCCTGCTTGCGATTGTGTGCCGGCATAGCAGAGTGACTATAGCGCTGAGCAAACCAGTCCTCAATGTCTCCAAGGACGCCCTCATCTACAACTAATGGTCTTCCGGTAATCTGGCTTACAACCTCTCGTGTTAAATCATCATCGGTGGGTCCTAGACCTCCACTGATGATCATAACGTCACTTCGCCCTAAGGCCTGAAGTAAGACTCCAGAAACTCGTTCAAAATTATCCCCTACTGTGGATTTATAGAAGACATCAATACCTAAATCGGCTAGATTACGTGCCAAAAACGTAGCATTGGTATCCACTACTTCACCCAACAGAAGCTCTGTACCTATCATAATCAACTCTGCCTGCATTGTTTTCACTCCATTATTGTCAGAATTATTGACTATTGTATTCTCTTCTAGTGCTTTCTGTGGTATATTAAAAGGGCCCAGGGAAAATAAGGAGGCATAGTATGTACGGAAAAAGTCCGCGTTACCTTGTCTTGTTGGTCATGCTGATGTTGTATGCAACCACCGTGGCGTGCACACCAAGTTCCCCCCTCACCGCAAAGATGCCCGTTATGGTCATGGGTACTTTATCGGCCACTGGGATGCCTGAAGTCGTTGAAGCGCATATCGTAATTAGCAGAGGAAAGCATGTTGTGGAAGAGACGGTTCCGGTGATCCACAACGAGTTTACAGCCACACTGCAAGTACCGGTGGGAGAGTGGGAAGTTTCTGTGCTCTTGTTGGACGCGCAGGGCATCGCACTCTTTCAGAGCAAACCACAGCAGACACAGATTACCATGGGGCAATCGCAGCTCTTAGAATTGATACTTCGACCTGCAGACACGACGGTTCATATCACTATTGATGTTGAGAATTACATCTTCAAGCATGAAGCCCTACGAGCCCGAGTTCATTTCGATGACGAAGTGTACGAGATCGTGCGGCCCGACTCTTTAACACCACTAGAGACAACTATAGAACTTAGTCCAGGAAGTTACGAGTTCAAAATTGAACTTTACACCGAGTCGTTTCGAATAGGCGACAGATTAGGCCCAGGAGTATGGGAAGTCATTCACCTTGCCGAAAATGAGGAGTTCTTCATCAGTTGGAGTCCTGTGACCGAGGCTCTTAAGGTTTCCGGTTCTGTAGAAAGGTTACTGCCCTATCCCGAGAATCTTTCTGTCACGGGGCAGCCAGAGGGAGTGTTGATCACTTGGGATCCCGTAGATCACTGGGAAGTGGTCGGATACTTCCTCTTTGCCCAAAGCAGCGTCCTAGAACGCTTTGAACTGCTAAGCTCAACCCCGATAGAAGAGGCAAGCTATCTTCACACCCTAGATGTTGATCATCCTCCAGAAATAAACTATGTAGTGGCAGCGGTTAGTACCAGTGGTCTTGTTGGTTATTATTCGCCGTGCAAGGCCTGGAAACCATAGTTCGAAAAAGGCACAGGAATCGTCCTGTGCCTTTACTTATAGTCGCCAAAGGGCAACGAGAACACCCAAAGCAGCACCGACAAGAACCTCAAAGGGCGTATGCCCTAGAAGCTCTCGCAACCGTTCGGGATGCAGTTCTTTGCGGTTTAAGTCCTCAATAATGCTATTGAGGACTCTAGCCTGTTTACCGGCTGCCCTCCGCACTCCAGAGGCATCGTACATCACAATCACAGCAAAGACTGCAGCTAGGGCAAACATAGTAGAGTCAAATCCTTCGTGTATACCGATTCCTGTACACAAAGAGGTTACAAAGGCACTATGCGAACTAGGCATTCCGCCAGGTTCAACTAATCGCTTGAAGTTCAGTTCCCGCGACACAAAAGCCCAGGAGATGATCTTAAAAAACTGTGCAAGAGCCCAAGCCAAAATAGCCGCCATTAACACTTCATTACTTTGAATTTGTCTGAGAATGGGTTGAGAATTAATCGCCTCTGCCCCCTTCATATCATGTAGATTTAGGCATAGGATGATCAAGGAGGGATGAAAATGGCCTCGATGTTACCGTTATTAATCGTTTTCGTAATTGCAGTTCTCACCAAAAATAATCTCTTAGGGGCAGCCGCTGCTATCGTATTTTTCGTTGATTTAATGCGGTTGAACCGATTTTTTCCTTTGATTCAAAGCCGCGGACTCGAAGCTGGCGTGCTCCTTTTGACTGTCGCCCTTTTGGTGCCTCTGGCCGATGGCCAACTAACGATAAAAAACCTGCTTTCCTCTTTGCTTAGCCCCATAGGTATTCTAGCGGTCATTGGGGGCGTATTCGGTGCCTACTTCAATAGTCAAGGTCTAGACCTGATCGCGGTAGAGCCATCCATTATTCCTGGTATCCTAATTGGGGTCATGGTCAGCGTCTTCTTCTTCGGCGGAGTCGCCGTTGGCCCCATTATGGCAGCGGGAATCACCGCTCTATTAGCCCGCCTACTAATTCGCTAACCACCCTTGATTATAACAGGTTCAGCATTCTGTAACAACTAAGAAAGTTTCATTTCCAAGGAGCTCGCGAAAATCGTCACCGGTGATACTCTCTTCTTCTAAGAGCAGCGTAGCTACGCTCTTCATTACCTCAATTTTCTCCTCCAAGAGAACCTTCACACTTACTTCCTGTTCTGCAATTATCTTCACAATAGCCTCGTGAAGGCTGTTGGCTGGCAAATCTGCACTCACAATACCCAAAGGAGAGAGACCAGCGAAGACCATCCGTTTGGCTAAATCTGTTGCCTGCTTGATATCTCCAGCTGCACCGGTGGAGCGCTGTCCAAAAATCAGTTCTTCACTAACTGCACCTGCTACACAAACCTGAATGGCCTCCAACAACTGATCCTTTGTATACAAGTATTGATCGTCCTGCGGGTTCTGGCGAATATAGCCCAGGGCTTGATTGCGCGAAGCAATCGTTATGGAAGCTACAGAACCAGGATTCACAGCCTCACTTAAGATCGCATGCCCCACTTCGTGGAAAGCCACCCGCTCACGTTCACTCTTTTGCAGGGAGCGATTGGATTTCTCGCCAAGCATGACCTTCTCAATGGCTTCGCCAAGATCAACTTGGTTGATACTTTCTCTGCCATCACGCAAAGCGCCGATAGCCGCTTCGTTCAAAAGACTTTCAAGATGAGCGCCAGAAAAACCCGCTGTCTCAGCCGCCACCGTTTCTAACTTCACTTCTGGCTCTAGAGGCTTATTCGCGGCATGAATTTCTAGGATCCGCAGTCGACCAGCTTTGTCTGGTAGATCCACTTGCACAATGCGATCGAAACGACCTGGCCTAAGCAAGGCTGGATCCAAAAGGTCGCTACGATTTGTGGCTCCCACCACAAGTACTTGTACCGAGTGCTCGCTGCGAATCCCGTCGATCTGCGTGAGCAGCTCATTTAGCGTCTGATCATATTCCATGTGACTCACATTTTTACCTCGTTTGGCACCTAATACATCAATTTCGTCAATAAAAATGATGGCGCTAGATTTGCCTTCCCGCTCTGCAGTAGTACGGGCCTGTTTGAAGAGCTGACGAACTCGATTCGCACCAACACCCGCATACATTTGCACAAATTGCGAACCAGAGGCAGCCAAAAAGACTGATTCGGTGTAATTAGCCGCTGCCTTGGCCATGAGGGTTTTTCCTGTACCGGGAGGTCCCGTGAGTAGTACTCCTTTGAGAGGTCTAATCCCTAAACGACTCGTCTTGACGCTCTCCTTAAGAAAGCCCAGTGCTTCGAGGAACTCTCGCTTCGCCATGTCCTGCCCACCGATATCATTGAATGTCACTGTCGGTATCTTGCTATCGTCGCCGCTACCTACAGCATTGACGTTAAAGCGGGGTGCTAGACCAGTTCGCCCGCCGATTACAAGCGCAGCAAGGGCCAATATGCTCAAAGGAAGAAAAAAGAGGGAAAAGTCAAAGCCCGATAAAAAGGCGAGAATAGCAACTGCCAAGCCTGCGCCAACACCAACTTCTTTTACCCACTTGTCCAACTGTCAACACCTCCATCGGTAAACACGCTAATCTTGCCTTCATCCATATCACGACTAATAACCCTTCTTAGAGTGTTCTCGCCTTGATTCAAGGATAGATAGACGAACTTTCGATCCAAACCCAACTGCCAAGGGATGCCTGCCGTGTCCGCTAACTCTTGAACCCGAGCTTCTAAGGCGGTAAACTCACCAGTCATGATAGCTTCTTCCAATGCTATTTGAATGCGCTGATAGAGCGATAAAATGGTCGCATTAGGCGTATCAGTCATCCGAATGGCATAGTCTCCTCCTGTGGAGAGGAGGGTCTGGTATACCCGTTCAAAGACAATGGCCAAGGAGGCGTCGGGCTCAATTTCTAGAGTCACCAGCATTTTTGATCCTCCCCGAGAGGAGCCTTTCTCCAGATCGACATGCAAGACACCAGGAATGGTCTGCAGTTGCTCCGTGAGAGGGTTAATTACTTGATTTTGTTGATGCAAATATCGTACTCCCAGTCCAACAGCGAAAACGACCAGAAAAGTCAGTAGAGCTATTTGGACCCGAAATCCATGAAAGCGCATACGACATCTCCTAACTAACGTATGTTTGTATTAGTGAAATAAAAAGGTCAGTACAATATACTGACACTGATTATTATAACACACTATTCCATTGAGCTTTTTAGTATATCTTGGGCATTCCGGAAGTAATCTACACCAGAGAGTATTGTCATGATCACGGCAACCCACATCAACACAGGAGCCCAGCTGATCCCCAGTAGAAATCCTGTAACTGCCACAATTTGTGTAGTCGTCTTCAACTTCCCCAACTTCGATGCGGCAATCACCCGCCCATCAGCGGCAGCCAACATTCTGAGTCCGGAAACAGAAAATTCTCGCGCTAAAATAATCAAGGCTGCCCAGGTACTAACCTGCCCAAGCTCGACGAGGGCCAAAAGGGCGGCCGTGATTAAAAGTTTGTCAGCAATGGGATCAATGAGCTGACCAAAACGGGTAACCTCTTTACGGCTACGTGCTAAGTAGCCATCTAGGCCGTCAGTGATGGCAGCTAACAAGAATACCACAGTGGCTGGAATGTTTAGTCCAGCAGGATAGATAAGACAAAGGTACGTAAAGACCGGAACAAGAAAAATGCGTGACATGGTAATGAGATTCGGCAAATTCACCATCGTTAACTGTCAACCTCCTCTCCAACCAGATCGTAGGCATGGGCCTGTGTAATCAGCACGGTCACGATCTGACCAGGCTGAAGGGTACCTCTGCCGACATAAACGACTCCATCCACATCAGGCGATTGCCCCTGGTGCCTACCAACCATGACCAGCTCAGACTCTTCCGATGGAAACTCCACTAGAACTTGAAGCTCCTGTCCCACCAGTTCTTGGTTCAATTCATAGGAGATTTGTTGCTGGAGCTCCATAGCTTTCCTGTAACGAGCTTCTTTTATCTCCTCGTCAACCTGATCGGTGTAATCAAAGGCAGCAGAATTTTCCTCGCGCGAATACTTAAAGATCCCCACATGGTTCAAACGCATCTCCTTTAGAAACCGCAGAAGCTCCTGAAAATCTTCCTCTGTTTCGCCAGGAAAGCCCACAATAAAGGAACTGCGAATGGTCACACCCGGGACTTCTCTTCGGATTTTCTCAATCAAACCTTTCGTGGACTCGTAGTTACCGGGACGCCTCATTCTCCGCAGGACATTTCCTGAAACGTGCTGTAGGGGCAAATCTACATACTTGACTAGGTTGGGTGTATCGTTTAGGAGCTTAAGTAGCTCATCGGTAATACTGGTAGGGTAGGTATAAAGCAAGCGAATCCACGGCACGTCTAGCGCCCCAAGCCCGGTAAGCAATTCCACAATACTTGTCCCCGCATCACGCCCATAGGCGGTAGTATCTTGAGCAATAACCGCTATTTCCTGAGCACCCTGCTCTTTGAGTCTCTGTGCTTCTGCCAAAACTGTCGCCAGACTACGGCTACGTAGCTTCCCCCTGATGGTGGGAATCACGCAAAATGCACAGCTGTGATTGCAGCCCTCTGCTACTTTCAAATAGGCAAAATGGGTTCCTGTGGTTGAAAGCCGCGGATACACTTGATCGTAATCGAAAAAACCTTCTTTTTTCTTGAGCACACGTTCTCCTAAGACCACTTGGTCAATGGTTTCGGAAATCAAGTCGAGTTCATTCGTACCCAAGATAGCATCGATCTCAGGAATTTCAGCCCATAGGTCTTCGGTATAGCGTTGGGAAAGACAACCCATCACAATCAAACCGATACACTTGCCGGTATCTTTTAACGCAGCCATTTCCAAAATGGCGTTGATGGA
>DHNI01000025.1:22986-48065 GCA_002409455.1 Firmicutes bacterium UBA5420
TCACTGACTATTTCATGCTGTGCTGCCAACAAAAAACCTAGTACGATCTCCGTATCCACTAGATTTTTGGCACATCCAAGGGATACAACACCAATTCTCATGTATAGTGGCTCCTAATACAATAATTTTGTGCGATATCTGCATCTAGCATCTAGTATATCACTCTTATTGCAGGCATGAAATAGCCTTTCACAAGAAGGAAATTAATTCTCGATGTGGAAGATGTTCTGTCAATGGCTAACTAGAAAAGGAGTAAGAATGAAAGACGGTTTGAAATACCTCGCCCTCGTTACGCAAGTGGGCCTCACGCTTGTATTTGTAGTTGCCCTTTTTACCATTTTGGGGGTATACTTAGATCGTTGGCTCGGCACACGGGCAATCTTCACTCTGCTCTTTGTGCTGGTTGGTTGCGTCTCCGCCATCTGGACCGCGGTGAAGCTAATCCTTAACACATTGCCCAAAGATTCGGAGCCGAAGTAATATGTTCAACGAGAATCACATTTTACGCACCACCTTTGTACTTACCCTAGTTTTAAGCGCTCTTACCCTAATCTGGAAGATCCAGATATCTTTAGGGCTTCTCCTCGGTGGACTCATGAGCGTTCTTGCTTTTCGCCTAATGATCATTGACGGCACAAAGCTCCTCCAAAATGCGGGTAGGGGTTTGGTTGATACCAAAGGTGCCCAACGCTCCAGTTTTAAGAGCTTTGCAAAACGTTGTCTTCTATACGCATTGACACTTGTGGTTGGCATACTAAATCCTTCGTTGAGTTTTATGGCCACTTTTGCCGGTCTTTTGATGCCCCGGCTAGCAATTCTCTATCATTTACTCCATGGGAGGAATAGACGTGGAACCTAGTATTGTTTTTCACATTGGCACATTTCCCATCCATCAGCCGGTTTTTTGGACCTGGGTCATCATGGCTCTGCTCTCTATCGCGAGCTTTATCTTAACGCGCAATTTGCAGAAAATCCCGAGGGGTGCCCAGCATTTCCTTGAGGTTGCCATCAATTGGGTTGAAAGCCTTATTACCGTTGATATTGGATCCGCTAGAAAAGTTTTTGTGCCGCTTATTCTCATGACCGCCTTATATGTTGGCGTGGCAAACATGATTGGAGTTATCCCAGGAGCCTACTCCCCCACCGAAGATCTTTCAACCACATTGGCCCTGGCGCTTTTGATTTATGTGCTTGGACATGTGGCAAGCATCGTGAAAAAGGGGTTTCGGACATGGTTAAAAGGGTTTTTCGAACCTTACTTTATCATGCTTCCACTGAACATAGCGGGGGAAGTATCCGAGTTTATCTCCCACTCTTTCCGTCTCTATGGCAATATCTTCGGCGGCGGAATCCTTTTGGGTGTTATTTATATGATGGCACCCTATATAGTACCGGTGCCGCTTATGGCTTGGTTTGGCATAGCCATGGGCATTATTCAAACAGCAGTGTTTACCTTGCTTGCTTCAGTGTACATTCAAAACAAGCTCAGCTAAGATTTACTAGCAAGGATGGGAAGGGAGGGATAAAGTTATGATGGAAATTGCAATTATCGTTGCCGCAATTGCCCTTGGTTCTGGTGTTGCACTACTCTCCGGAGGATTGGTGGGTATTGGTGAAGGGTATGTAGCCGGTAAGGCGATGGAAGCTATGGCTCGTCAGCCTGAGATGGAAGGTCCAATCAGGACGACCATGCTTGTAGGTCAGGCAGTTTCAGAATCTGGAGCTATTTACTCGTTGGCTGTAGTGCTGCTTTTGATTTTTACCGTTGTACAGCCTCTAGTGGCACGTTTGCTAGAACTACTATAAAGTCTGCAGGGTGCTCGATTTGGGCACCCCATCAGACTGTACTTTTGTCGTAAAGGGTGACTACGTTTGATTAACCAGAATATATTTCTCGCCCAAACCGTAAACTTCATTCTCCTCGTTCTTTTGCTCTATCGCTTGCTCTACAAGCCAGTGCGCACATTCTTAGACAATCGCACTGCCGAAATTGAAGGGCAAATTAGGGCTGCCGAAGAAAATCAGGCTGCCTCTATCGCCTTGCGTCAACAACTCGAGGAACAAGCCAAGGACAGCAGGCAACAGGCACGGAAGTTTCTTGATGAGGCGACAAAGCGCGCTGAGGTGCTCCAAGCAGAGATGTTACAGGAGGCTCGAGAAGAAGCTGCAGCCATAATCCGCCGTGCTCAAGAAGTCACGGAGCTGGAAAAAGAGAAAGCTTGGGCAGAATTAAAGGAACAGGTTGCCGAATTATCGCTGTTGTTAGCTTCCAAGGTGATCACCCAGTCTTTAGATGAACAGCAGCATCAAGCACTGATTAGTGAGACCATGGGCCAACTCGATTCCTTAAGCAAAGGAAAGCTCGTACAATGAGCATGACCAAACATTCCCAAGTTGCCAAACGTTATGCAGAGGCCTTATTCGCTACTATTGTGGCATCTGATCATGCTCCTGCGAGCATTAGTGAGGAGATCCAACAAGTAATAAGCATACTGGAGGACTCCAAAGTCCATAGTGTCTTTCATCATCCGAAGACAGCGAAAAAACGCAAGGGCGAATTGGTCAAACTTATGAACGTCTCCCCCATCACAGAAAGCTTTCTCCTGCTGGTCGTAGAAAAATCGCGAGAAGGGTTGCTTCCATCCATTGCCTATCATTTTGAACAATTGGTTCTAGAAGCACAGCAAACGACGATAGCCGAAATTGTCTCGGCCATCCCCTTAGCAGCCGAAACTCTAGAAAATCTCACAGGGAGACTGCAAAAGCTCACCAACAAGACAGTGCGCCTTGCGACGAAGATAGATCCTTCTATTGGAGGCGGCCTGATCATCAAGCTCGACGGCAAAGTGATCGATGGCAGCATCAGCCACACGTTAAAACAGTTTAGGCAATCCTTAGTGAACTAGAAGGTTTAGGTCCTGATGTTTGTTAGCAAGCTAACAAAACGCCGGGACTTTTTTTGTTTGCGCGCGCTTATCTCCCCTACCACTTTTTATCGATCAACCCAAATAAAGTTCCAAGCAGAACCAATAGACCCCCCTATAAGGTCAGGAGTAGCATTTCGCAAGTGATTACGAACAGCCACGTTATTCTGGCTCGTTACAGTATAGAATAAAGGCAGCTGCTCAGCTACGATATCTTGGAATTGGTCGTAGTATTCACGGCGAATGTTTGGATCCATCGCTTCTTGAGCCGCACGCCAAACTTCATCAATCTGTGCTTCCCATGCGGTCTGGGGAGATTTTTGGAGTGGATGCCACATATGGAGGTTTCCACTAGATAACCAAACATTCGACGCACCATTGGGATCGAAGGTTCCTGTAAGACCAAGGACGATCGCGTCCCACTCAAAGGTGCTGGTCATTTTCTCGGTTATAACATCAAAGCCGAGCAGTTCGAAGTTCACCTTAATGCCGAGGGCAGCCAGATCCTCTTGAAAAAGCTCACCCATAACTTGACGGACTGGCACGCCTGGATTCGTGAAAAGATCAAACTCAATGGGGTTACCCCGCAAGTCACGGCGCACGCCATCGGCACCCAGCACATAGCCAGCAGCTTCCAGTTTCCTATGAGCTTCGTCAAGATCGTATGCATAGGTCTTGAGATTATCTTTAAAATAGAAGGCATTTCTCCTACTGATCGGGCTATGCTGAATATAACCCTTGCCGTTCATTGCTGCATCTAAGATTGTTTCTTTGTCAACTGCGTGAGCGAGCGCTTGGCGAAAGTTGATATCGGTGAACCACGATAGCTTAGGCTCAGGAAGAAACCCTGGATTCTGGTTAAAAACAAGAAAGGATGTACCAGGATCTACCCCTGCCTCCCTAATTGTCCAGTGGGAGAGAGCTTCCCCGTCAACAAATTCGGGATAGAGGTTTGCGGGGATACTATAGTAGTCGAACTCCCCGTTAAAAAAAGCAAGTGTGTATGTATCTGCACTAGCATAATAGCGGAAGATGATGCGGTTTAGATAGGGTAGCTGGTTGCCAGCATAGTCAAATTCATAGTAATTATCGTTGCGAACCAACACGAGTTCTTGGTCAGTGCGATAAGCGGAAATTCTCCATGCGCCCGTTCCGACAATTGCAGATAGATCCGTTTCGAGACCCCACATTTCACCATAACGTCCTTCCCTATAGGCATCGCCCAAGAGATGTTCAGGAACAATCGGAGTTCCGATACTCAACATGATTGGAGCATGCGGACGAGGCAATATGAATCTTACAGTATACTTGTCGACCTTCTCATATTCCATGGGCTTCCCATCAATGAGCAGACCACTTCTAGAGTTCGACCCAACGTCAGGATCGTACACTACGTCAAAGGTGAAGATAACGTCATCCGCGGTGAATTCTTCACCATCATGCCAGCTTACCCCGCGCCTTAGATGAAAAAGAATTTCTGTACCGTCTGCACTGATTTCGTACTCGCGGGCAAGCTTGGGCAAGACAAGACCGGTATCGCGATGCAAAACCACCAAACCTTCGAAAATGTGGTCGGTTACATCGGTACTGGACGTCTCCTCCGCCTGGTGTGGGTTAAATGTTTTAGGCCCACTGGTGCCAGCAGCATATGCCAGCGTTCCCCCGTATTGTCCAACGCTATCACCAAATTCATTCTCTGTATCCAGAAGGCGTGGATCGAGTAGCTCCAATGCACTCGCAACGCCAGAGCTTATAATCAGGGCCACCAGCAACGTACACGCAAGAACTCGTCTCTTCATGTCTCGATGTTCCCCCTAGCAGAATATCGCGACTAGTATTCGAGCTACACTGGGGAAATCCTGCCATTTTACGAAATTTGTGGGGGTTGTGGCTCCTGCCCTCATAACAAATTCGAAAAATGGGGAGGCTTGTCTAAGGAGGTCGAATCAATTGCACCAGTTTTTCCCTGACTTCGCAAACGCTGGAACAAAAAAAGAAGCTTCTATCTTACTACACGAAATCACTTTCCCAGACTACAAAGGGGAAGTTTTAGCGCGCGGCTTCAAACAAATAGTCAGCGAGCTGCGAGCCAAACGCTTTGATAGCTGGGCCTGGTACTCTCTGGCCAACAAAGCCGATGAGCTCATGGTCAGTCAGCAGCAGACAACCGAGTTATTGGCCATAGAATATCTCAAAGAACGCTGGAAACAGGTGGGTGTCGTTCCCTACCGCCATCAATTGCAGACAGCAAGACGTGTGATCTTTGAGATGCAAGGTCAGGCGATTTTAGCTGATGAGGTCGGCTTAGGCAAGACCATTGAAGCAGGTTTAATCCTAAAAGAGTATCTGTTACGCGGCTTGGCCAAAAAGGTTCTTATTCTGACGCCAGCGAGCCTCTTGTGGCAATGGTATCATGAGCTTTATGAAAAGTTCGGAATCAGTGCAGGCATCCAGCGCAGCGAATGGGACTGGGCTTACTCGGATATCCTAATCGCATCCTTGGATACAGCTAAGCGTGAACCCCATGCTTCCCAAATCACAGGCATACCCTATGATCTCATTATCATTGACGAAGCTCACAAACTGAAGAACAGCTCCACGCAAAGTTACCGTTTCGTCAACTCCATTCAAAAGAAGTACTGTCTCATGCTTACGGCCACACCGATCCAAAATGATCTCAAGGAACTCTATAACCTAATTGGTTTGATCAAACCAGGACAGCTTGGTAGCTATCGCTCCTTTAAAGACCGTTTCATCAAAGACAAACGAACCCCAAAAAACCCCCAAGAGCTGAAGGGGCTCTTAAGTCAGGTGATGGTTCGTAATCGGCGCGATGAAGGAACAATTCAATTTACAGATCGCAAAGTTCACCCCATCGTGGTCTCACTCACGCCGAGGGAACAAGAACTTTACAACAAGGTCACCCAGTTTGTGAAGGAAAGAAGTAGACAAACCGGGTTACAGAACATCCTTCCTTTAATCACGCTACAGCGTGAAGTCTGTTCGACATTTCTTGCCACAGCTCTCACGCTCGAGAAAATGATGCTGAACATGGAACCCGATCTGTTAACACAAGTAGCTGATTTGCTCAAGGCTCTGGCGGATGTAAAGCAGAATTCGAAGTGCGACGCTCTAGAACGACTTGTCAGCGAGCTTGATGATAAAATCATCATCTTTACTGAGTTCAAGGCCTCGCAAGAATATATCCGCTACAGATTAGAAAAGGCTGGCTACAGCACACTGGCCTTTGACGGCACTCTTTCGAGAGGAAAAAAGCAATGGATCCGCCATATGTTTCAAAAGGAGGCGCAGATTCTTGTAAGCACAGAATCGGGTGGTGAAGGGCTCAACTTCCAATTTTGCAATCAAGTCGTCAATTTTGACCTGCCCTGGAACCCTATGCGCCTTGAACAACGCATCGGTCGCGTACATCGCCTGGGGCAATCCCGTGATGTGCACATTTTTAATCTTCTAACCAAAGACACCATTGAAGAGCATATTATGTATCTTTTGCACCAGAAGATCAACATGTTCGAAACCATTATCGGCGAACTGGATGCCATACTACTCCATCTAAACTTAGGAAAATCCTTTGAAAGTGAGATCATGAAAATCTTCTTGGCCTACGAAGAACAGGAGAAGATCAAGGAACGCTTGGATCGCTTCGGCGATCACTTCCTCAAGGGGCAGGCTGAAGTCAAGACCTCCACGTGGGAATTATTCTAAAGAGGAGGGTGGAATACGAGCAATGCAGCAACTCGTCTTCGATTTTTTCAAACTCTGCAACGTAGTACCTGTGGAAATACGTAAGGGAGTGTGGCAGGTTCAGGCAGATGACGCTTTAATGAAGGAACTCGATGGATGGCGCGCCCAGGGGCGTTTGCTCCAATTTACCTTCGATCAACACTCCGCGGAGATCTATGGAGCAGACCTTATTTGTGCTGGTAGTTATCGTTTAAATAGCATTTTGCAAGTCATTCGCAAGCAAGGAGTACTGAGCCAAGCCCATATCCCCCACCACTTCTTCCATGAACCAAGTATTCGCAAAAAAATTCTCGGTGGGTTCGGGTCCATCGAACGGGCTTACGTAGTAAACTGTTCTTTACAGTACGCTCAATATTTACAGTTCGAAATCTTGGTAGAAGCTCAAGGACTGCAAAAAAAAGAGAGCATTCACACCGTAGTTGTGGATCTCTCTTCTGGTAAAGCACTCAAGTTCCCTCTTCCCTACCATCTTCTTAAGGCTGGCGGAATCCCCAAAGAGATGCTACGTAAAAGAAAATGCAGTTTCAAGCAAGCTTTTGCCAATGCCACAGCTTACCTGCACGAGAGCATCGCTACTGGTGATCACAAGTGGGCTTCTGAGGCTCGGCACAAACTTGCCCTGGAGGAAGAAAAATTGCGCGAGTTCTTCCAGGGTCGCATGGAATCTGAAGAGTTTGCGACCAAGAAACAAGAGCTTCAGCAACGCCTAGCCCCTGTATTGCGTATGGACGCCTTACGGGGTGCCATCATCATGATTCCTCTTTTTCACTATCACCTTGTCGTTGTGGAAAACCATGGCAAGGAAAAAAGTAAAAGCCTCATTTATGATCCCATTAGCAATCTGTATCTACAAGACTCCAACTAAGTCTCTAGCGACACGCCAAATCGGGCCGGCACCCATCACCAAGACGAGATCCCCTGCTCCGAGCCATCCTTTGAGAAAGGGTACTACATCTTCTTGTCTAGGAATATGGTAGACTTTTTCCGGGCCTTTATTGTCGCGGATCCGATCTGCCAAGACGGAAGAGCTCACTTCGGGAATAGCCTGCTCAGGCGGTGGCGCATAAATATCAGTTAGAATCACAACATCAGCCTGTTTAAAGGCTTGGCTAAACTCCTCAAAAAGAAGCTTCGTACGAGAATAACGATGGGGCTGAAAAACCGCTACAACTTGACGAGAAGACCAACCTTCCTTCGCGGCCTTAATCACAGCCGCAATTTCGGTGGGATGATGGGCGTAATCGTCGACAATAATGGCTCCGTTCATGGAACCTCTGATTTGGAACCGACGCTCGGCTCCTTGGAACACACGGAGGGCTGCTTGCGATTGCGCGATAGAGAGCCCCGCATAATTGGCTACAACCACGCAGGCTAGAGCATTGGAAATATTATGCCGCCCAGGAACATTCAGCTCAAAATCGCCGAAGAAAGCACCTTGCCGATATACTCTAAACTGTGACTGGTGTTGATACAAGTTTAGCACCTCGACACGCCACTGGGCCCGAGGCGAAAACCCATATGTAACACAGTCGTACTCTAGGCTGATGGAGGCAGCCACAGGATCATCGACCCCAATTAACCGCAAACCTTCAGGTTCACAGTTGGCTAAGAATCTCCTGTAACTATCGATTAAGGAATCAAAGGTTCCATTGTAGTTCTCTAGGTGGTCTGGTTCAATGCTGGTGACAACTGTCACCTCAGGGCGATACCGTAAGAAGCTCCCATCACTCTCATCAGCTTCCGCCACCACAAACTGGCCTTGGCCATACTTGGCCCCCGGTCCAAAGGGGGCAAAATGGGCCCCAATCAAGACGGTTGGATCGAGCCCGGCGCTTTCCAGACAAAGTGCCAACATCGAGGTGATCGTGGTCTTCCCGTGGGCACCTCCAATTGCAATGCCGCGCCTGGTGTTCAGAAGCTGTGCTAAGACTTCAGATCGATGCAGTACATTCATACCGTTTTTTCGAGCAGCTACCATTTCAGGATTTTGAACAGGAATGGCACTGGAGTAGATTACGCTCGTGGCGCCAGTAACATTTGTAGCTGCGTGCTGGAAGTAGATCTTGGCCCCTAGTTTAGCTAAGTAGTCTGTGGTATCTGAAGACTGAAGATCGGATCCGCTTACAGTGTGGCCCATTTCCAAAAAAACCTTAGCCAAGGGACCCATGCCAGTTCCGCCGATACCAATTAGATGTATATGCTGGTTCATGAATGTCACTCCCACTTACTGTCACTTTACGAATGTTGCTACAACTCGAGCAAGAATACGTGCTGAAGCCATAGCTTCGTCGATGGTGTTGCCGCGCCAGTCTCCCACCAACACCATAATACTGTTGGGATGGAGCTCTCCACTATAATCCGACTTGAACACACGTACGCCGCGCGTCACGCCAGGATACTCTTTTTCTAGTGCGTCGCTAATGGATTGCGCAAAGCGAGTGTTCTCTTCGAGATGGTCATTATCCTTATCACCAACGACAAAGAGAATCTTAGCCGCATCTATACCATTCGCACGGGCTTTAGTATAGTCGTCCGGTTTATCCTCCAAACCATCTCGGTGAATGTCTAGGACAACACCAATACTAGGATTCGCGGCTAGTAGTTCATTGGCCTTCTTCTCAGAGTTGACAAAAGCCTCACTGTAGCGTGGCTGATCGTGAATGGATTTGTCATGGATGGCAGTAACACCCAGACTAGCCAGTTCAGCCACAAAAGCTTCACCAACCCTAACAATATCACCAAAAGAGCCCCGTTCGTGACTATCATTTGGTTTGTAGTTTTCTGAAGCATGGCTATGGAAAACTAACACCCGTGGTGTTAAGTCCACTTCACCATCACCCTGCGGCGGCTGGGGGTCCTCGACTCGCACTTGTGGAGGGAGGGGTTCGTCCTCATCGCCTCCAGGCATAAAACCGAAGAATCTTGCTCCTACCACCGCCACCACAATCAACGTCACTACAATGAATAAAAGACCAGGTCCATTCTTTTCATTTCTAGCCATTCTCGCCATTGCTATTCCCCCTTCCACAACAATATATGCAGAAGGGGAAGACAATTATTCCCGACTGTTTCCAAGCCCTGACAAAAGGGTGTTCAGTTGATCTACTGTAAAGTTATAACGCTGATTACAAAAGTGACAGATAGTCTCAATGGTCTCCCCAGCATTGACTAATTCCTGCAGCTCTTCTCGGCCGAGCGTAATCAAAGCTTGCTCGAAGCGTTCCCAAGAACAATCGCATTGTAATCTCACCTTTTGTGTATCAATGATACGCAAAGGAATTTCGGTAAAAACCGATTCTACGATCTGCTCTACAGTCTGGTCTTGAGAAAAGAGCGAACTTACGGCAGCCATATGGGTGAGGCGTTCTTCTAGGGCGGCAATGAAAACACCGTCAGACATTGCATCGGGCAAAAGTTGCACAACAATTCCACCACTGCCTAAGGGTACGCCATCGACCCCAACCAAAACTCCAAGGCCAACAGCTGATGGAGTTTGCTCCGAATGAGTGAAATAGTAGGCAAAGTCCTCGCCAATCTCCCCAGTCTGCAAAGGGACTGTTCCTTGGTATGCTTCCTTTAATCCCAAATCACGAATTACATGCAGGTTCCCTTTTCCCACAGCCTCGCCAACAGCAAGCTTGCCGTCTTCGCTAAGAGGCAATTCTACGCGGGGATTACCTACATAGCCCTTGACTAAACCACGACCATTGGCAGACACCACGATGCCCTGTAAGGGTCCATCACCTTTAATCTGAATTGAAATCATCTCTTCACCTTTTAACATGGCACCTAACACTAAACCCATAGTGAGTGTACGCCCGAGTGCTGCGGTGGCCACTGGCGTTGTTTGGTGGTTTACGGCAGCCTCTTTCACCACATCAGTTGTTCGTAGTGCAAAGAGTCTTGCTTGGTTATCACCGAGCATCGCCCGGATTAAGTAATCCTGTCTCTGCAAAACTACTCCTCCTAAACATTCATCAACCTATAGACTAAATAGAGCGCACCAACAAGGACCACGACCACCAGTGCTAGACGAAAAACAAAGCGTCTCCGTCTAGCTTTTCTTACCCGTTCGCGGCGTTCTCGAATACCCATTTCCATCATGATTTCTTCAGGTATAGGTTCTCGCGGCCCGATGTCGCCTAAGATTTCATCTTCGAGCCCCAGGGCTTTAGCATACGTTCGAATAAAAGGTTTTACATAGGCTTCACCGGGGAGCAAATCAAAATCCTCTACCTCGATGGCCTGCAGAAACTGGGGCCTGATTTTGGTGCGTTCGGACATTTCTTCAATAGTTAAGCCTTGTTTTAGACGCGCCTTCTCTAACAGTGTCCCCAATCCCATCATTTTTCTCACCTTTCTTCCAAAATTGTGCTATCGGCCAGTACGTCTCGGGGCTTACTTCCCTGGTGCGAACCGACAATACCTCGCACTTCCATCACATCAATGAGACGTGCAGCGCGGCTATAGCCAATGCGAAATCTCCTTTGTAACATGGAGATAGACGCTTGTCCATTTTCGATCACTAGACGGATAGCATCGGGCAACAGCTCATCATCTTCTTGATCATCCAGTGCAAACTCCTCTATTTTCCCTTCAACAACGGCCTCCTGATATTCGGGCTCACCTTGTTTTTTCCAATAGTCCACGAGCGCTTCAACTTCTTTATCGGATATCCAAGCGCCTTGGGCCCGTACAGGTTTGCTGGCTCCAATCGGATAATAGAGCATATCACCCTTACCAATAAGGCGTTCGGCTCCCCCCATATCTAGGATCGTGCGAGAATCTACTTGACTCGAAACAGCAAAGGAAATGCGAGAAGGGACATTCGCCTTAATCAAACCCGTAATTACATCCACTGAAGGACGTTGGGTGGCGATAATTAGATACATGCCGGCAGCCCGGGCCATCTGGGCAAGGCGGCAGATGGCATCTTCGACCTCTGCCGCCGCAACCATCATCAAGTCAGCCAGCTCGTCCACGATGATTACAATATAGGGTAAATGCTCTTTCGGTTCCTCGGGATCAGCATCCTTGGCCGCATCGAGGTACATATCAATATTGCGAACGCCAGAATCAGCGAAAAGCTGGTAGCGTCGCTCCATTTCTCCAACAGCCCACCTTAGGGCCACAGCGGCTTTCTTCGGATCGGTAACCACGGGCGAAATTAGGTGCGGTATGCCATCGTAACCCGAGAGTTCAACTCGTTTCGGATCCACCATGAGGAGTTTCACAACCTCAGGGCTCGCCCGAAATAGGAGCGTGGAGATCATGGCATTTAGACAGACGCTTTTTCCTGAACCGGTGGAGCCTGCGACTAAGACATGTAACCATTTCTTCAAATCAGCAATGACCGGTTTGCCTGCAATGTCTTTGCCCAATGCTAAAGCCACAGGAGATGCGTGCTCCATCAACTCCTGGCTCTCTAAGACATCTCGTAGTAAAACCGCTTCGGTAGCCTTATTCGGCACTTCAATTCCCACGACAGGTTTGCCAGGTACCGGTGCCTCAATGCGGACGTCTTCTGCGGCTAAAGCCAGCGCCAAATCATCGGCTAAAGACGTGATCCGCGACACCTTAATGCCTGGTGCTGGTTGAAGCTCGTACCTTGTTACAACTGGACCTTGGCTCACATGCACAACCTTAGCCTCAACACCGAAACTGGCCAAGGTTTCTTCGAGTAGATCGGTTTGAACCCCCTCGGTCTTTTTCGTTCGTGAACTAGACTGTTTTAGAAGATACGTTGGCGGCAAAGCATAAACACCTTGTCCCTCATTTGCGGGCAGATTCAGCACCATCTGCTCTGGGGCTTGTTGAGACTCTATTTTAGACGCATCGGACGTTTCGGATTCTGTCTTCTTCTTTGCTGCCTTGCCCCTAGCCTTGGCCTTCTTAGGTTCAGATGCTGGCTTGGGTTCAACTGGCGATTCTTGAACAATCTGCATCTTTAAGCGGCGGCGCTTGCGTTCGTCTTTCCACTGACGATAGCCATCCACTTGTCTATTCCAAAGGCGGCAGATTGCCTCCCAAACATACTGCGCCCCATTTCGGGCTAGATCGAGAAGGGAAATCTTAAAAAGAAAGATGAGACCAAGTAACACCATAGTGGATACCAATACATAGGAGCCATGAATGCCAAAGGCGCTATAGCTGATGACCAGAAGCACTGCTCCAACGACTCCCGCACCCTCTCCACGCCGCGCGTAACCAATCTCCTCCACCAGATTGGGTGGGAATTGATAGCCGCGATAATATAGCATGTGGAACACCAAAGTGACCGCTACAACAAGTAGAGTCAATCCCAATGTTCGCTGAAGCGACGGAGGCCACTTCTTACCGCGAAACACATGCAATGATAAAAGAAAAAACAATACCGTGAACAATATCGCCAAATCACCAAAACACATGCGCAAAATCGAGCGCAAATGGTCGCCTACCTTGCCAGTGGCATCGACATAAAGAGCCAGAATGGAAAACACAGACGACGCCAAAAGCAAAATACCCACAACCTCCCTGGGTTTTATGCCTCCCTGCACTTCCTCTTGTCGGCCCTTCTTAGAACGATCTGTCTTCCTCACAACGCCACCTCTTTATTGCAGTCTTCTACGTTTCTTGACCAAACCCTACTTTTCAGCACAATACAACTCTATTTATCTTTACGCAATTGCTGCAGCTCTTCAATGAAGCGATCAATATCCTTAAACTGACGATACACAGAGGCGAAGCGCACATAGGCTACGTCATCTAGCACGCGAAGCTTGTCCATCACAAGCTCTCCAATAAACTCAGAGGCAATTTCCCTCTCCTGTCCCGAGCGAACTTGGCGCTCAATATCGTCGACTGTTTCCTCTATCATCTCCAGTGATATAGGTCGTTTCTCACAGGCTCTCAGGATACCATTGAGTATTTTCGAGCGCGAAAAGGCCTCCCGACCTCCATCTTTCTTAATCACCAAAAAAGGCATTTCGTCAAGACGTTCGTATGTGGTAAAGCGCTTGTGGCAAGCAGCACACTCTCGTCTACGCCGAATGGAAGCACCTTCTTCGGTCTGTCTTGAATCTAGAACCTTACTATCCAAATGCAAACAAAAAGGGCAACGCATAAACCCCAACCTCTCTGGAAACCGCCAAATAGATTACACTCATGAACATTATACATTAAAACTGTCAGCGTTTCCATGTTCTGTTTTTCACTAGTACAACATCGGCTCCAACTAGAACCACATCTTTCCAAGGAATCTCCAAATCAGCGTGCCTACTTCCCCACAAGAATCTGAAGGGTCTGACTTCATCTACAATCAACGCGATCACGCGACCGGTATCCGGATCGACGTCGAGATCACAAACACTTCCTAAATACCGACCTTCCTCCATGTTAATCACATCGAGTTTTCGCAGATCTGAAGTCTTGATCATTGTCATAGGCGCCACCCTCCATTCGTAACTACTATATGCGCCAAAGACAAAAAAGAAACGGCCTAAGGCCGTCAACTTTCAATCCTCGAATTTTCAGTTGGCAAGGGAGGCAAAACTAGCTGCAGACGCTTGCCACCACTTTTGCAGGGCCTGGGCATACCGGGTTTCTGCAACATGCTCCCAGAGCTTAAAACGGAAGACCAATCTGCTGCCTGAGGAACCGTCTTGGTCAATGGTAACAAGATCCTTGTCTGCCCCTTCTAAGTCGGCTAGGCATAAGGGTGGAAAGAGGACACACCACCAGTTGTCGCCTGCCGCTGTACCAATCTCAATACGGACAGCATCATACCATCCCTCAGGAAGTGCCAGAGATCCATATTCTTTGTAAGGAAACACGAATTGCCCCATTCTCACCGCCACAGGATATGTAAACCCTTCAGAGATAACTGCCTCTTGTGCCCTGCCCGCCAGCCGTCCCTCATTATCCCTAAGGAGTGCGTAAGCCTCCTGCTTGTCGCTCGTCTCCTTCAATATTTGTTCCGCTTCGCGCAAAACTGCATCACGGACGATCAGCTTCAGGTCTTGATCTCGAGGCGAATTACTGTTGGCTATGACATGAAGCCGAATCAAGGTTTCGGCATACGCCCTATCATAGCTAAGATGACTTTGCACTGCATGCAGGATAAGACCAGATATTACACCCGTGCATAGAATTGCTAGGCTCAAGATCAAACGGGCTTTCATGCACTTTCGAGCCATACACTCTCCCCCTTTATTTATGATGTAGCCATATACTTGCGTAAATGCTTCAATGCAGCCTTTTCTAACCGTGATACCTGGGCTTGGGAAATGCCGATCTCCTCTGCAACCTCCATCTGCGTTCTTCCTTCATAAAAACGCATGGTTAGAATCAGCCGTTCCCGATCCCCTAAATGCGTCATTCCCTCTCTAATGCTGACACCTTCGATGAGGTGGCGTTCCGTGTTTTTATCGTCACTGATTTGATCGAGGACAAAAATCGGATCTCCACCGTCATTGTAGATGGGTTCAAAGAGAGAAATAGGATCCTGAATCGCATCGAGGGCGAATACAATGTCCTCCCTAGGAATCTGGAGTTCTTCAGCAATCTGTGCTACAGACGGCTCCTGAGAATAACGATTAGCTAGGCTATCCCTTGTCTGTAACGCCTTGTAAGCTATATCGCGCAAAGACCGGCTGACCCGAATGGGATTGTTGTCTCGTAGATATCGCCGAATTTCGCCAATAATCATTGGTACCGCATAGGTGGAAAACTTCACGTTTTGACTAAGATCAAAGTTATCGATGGCTTTCATAAGTCCGATGCAGCCTACTTGAAACAAATCATCTACATATTCTCCACGATTATTAAATCTCTGAATGACACTGAGCACCAAACGTAGGTTTCCCTGAACCATTTCATCTCGAGCTTCTTCATCACCGTTTTTGATTTTGACTAACAGCTCGCGCATCTTTCGATTGGGTAGAACTGGCAATTTTGCGGTATTCACACCGCAAATCTCCACTTTGTTCATTACGATCTCCTCCCCAAAATGCCGATTACAAAGTTCAGTATTGCCACCTTAGAGTTGATCTATTCCATTTTGTCCAGCAACCTCTTATTGGAAACAGCGCAAGGACTTTGAGCACAAAGAAGGAATTCGCTTGCTATTCCGCTAATATTCTGGCATACATATCTTGAACATTTCGCGAAACGTCTAACTTAAAGGAGAGAAGCGTATGCCCGAATATACGCTATACGTTGATGTATGGCTGTTACGTCTAGGCTGTAACTTTATCTTTGAATATCTGTTGCTGTGGGCTACGGCAACGATCACTCGCACTCCCACAAAACCGTCGCGTCTGATCTTAGGATCATTGGTGGGGACAATTCATTACCTCCTCTACCTTCTAGCGAGTCTAGGTCTAATTCCTTTGTACGGTCTTCTGCGCTTCTTGCCCATTGTAGTTTTAGTCTCCTTGGCCATGATCTTTGTCACCTTTTTTCCCGTGACTTGGAAACGCTTATTATCAGTGGCAGGTCACTTTTATGGTATCGGATTTGCAGCCGCCGGAGTGGGAATGGCAAGTGCCTATCTCTTCGGCGGGCCTACTTCGCCCCAATTTACTCTCGGTACAGTGATCTCCATCTTAGCTATCTTGCTCATCGCTGAACTAGGGTGGGGAGTGGTACATGAAACCATGGTGAACAGAGTCTATCGGGTACCCATTGAGATTCTATGTGATGGAATACAAATACACACGACCGCCTTAGTTGATACAGGCAATCACCTAAAGGATCCTTTGAACCGCCAATCAGTCATTATCGTCGATCAGAGTGCGCTGAGTACCTTGCTACCACCAGAGCTGACGCAAATTATTGTCAATCTTGGTGAGGGTGAACTTACGGCTATTGACCAGTTGACAACCATCAAGACGTGGCAGACTCGCCTACGCCTCATTCCCTTTAGCTCTATTGGGAAAAACAACGGGCTTTTGATAGGTTTCAGGCCCGATGAAGTGACAATCGGAGGAAATCCCGTGCCAGGACATGTACAACCAACAATTGCAGTACATCCCTATAATCTAGATCCTGATGGTGAATACATGGCCCTTGTGCCCCCTCTTCTAGTGGAAAGCACCTTAGCGGCGGAAGGAGGTCAGAGCCATGCCAAAGCTACCTCTGCAGACATTTAGTCTACGCCTTCGCCTGCGCATCATTGACCTTTTACATCGATTAGGCTTAAGTCCGAAAGTCTATTATGTAGGGAGCAACGAAGTCTTACCCCCTCCCTTATCAACCGAGGAGGAGCACGCTCTTCTGGTGCGCCTGCAAGGGGGCGATCTGCTGGTACGGACTCCACTGATCGAACGCAACCTCCGCCTTGTGGTCTACATTGCCCGAAAGTTCGAAAATACAGGCATTTCCATTGAAGATCTTGTTTCCATCGGCACAATTGGCTTAATTAAAGCTGTCAACACCTTTGACCCAAGCAAGAATATTAAGCTAGCCACCTATGCCTCACGCTGCATAGAGAACGAAATCCTCATGTACCTACGCAGAACGAGTAAACTCAAAGCCGAGGTATCCTTTGATGAGCCCCTCAACGTGGACTGGGATGGAAATGAGCTGGTTCTAGCGGATGTGGTCGGTAACGAAAGCGACGTCATTTTGCATATTGAGAAAGAAGTCGACAAAGCCCTGCTAACCACGGCGTTGCAGCAGCTAACAGGGCGTGAAAAAAAGATTATGGAGTTACGTTTTGGGCTAAAAGGCGAGAAGGAAAGAACCCAAAGAGAAGTGGCAGATCTTCTAGGTATCTCCCAGTCGTATATATCGCGCTTGGAGAAGAAGATTCTCAAGAAGCTGCGTAGGGAAATGCAAAAAATGGAATAGCTGATGTGGCGCGCAAAGAGCCTCAGGGGTATCCCTTGAGGCTCTTTATCTCAATTCAGATCCGATGTTGCTTTGCAATCCCATTCTACACTATTTGCGGCGGAGAAATGCTGGAATTTCCAGTGAATTATCCGTGAAGGGGCGAACATCAAGCTCTTTGGTGATTTTAAAGCTCTCTTTTGCCCTAGGAACATCGAAACCAGTGGCAATCACGGTGACACGAAGAGTGTCTCCCAGACTTTCATCAATGACAGCACCAAAGATTACGTTTGCATCTGCATCGGCTGCCTGAGACACAATTTCTGCAGCTTCGTTTACTTCAAAAAGGCCGAGATTCGAACTCCCGGTCAGACTAAGCAAAATTCCCTTAGCACCTTCAATGGATGCTTCGAGTAAAGGACTAGAGATAGCCTGTTCTGCGGCTTTGATAGCTCGGTCTTCACCGGAGGCTTGTCCAATTCCCATCAATGCAGACCCAGCATTGGTCATAATAGCCCTAACATCTGCAAAGTCAAGATTAATCAAACCAGGAACGGTGATCAAATCAGAGATGCCTTGCACTCCTTGCAGCAATACATCATCTGCTATCTTAAAGGCCTCCAACATGGACGTGCGTTTTTCGACAACCTGCAGCAAACGATCATTAGGAATCGTGATCAACGTATCCACTTTGCTCTTAAGAAGCTCGATACCTTTTTCTGCTTGCTCTTTGCGGCGGCGGCCCTCGAAGGAAAATGGCTTGGTAACCACTCCCACAGTAAGGGCATGTAACTCTTTAGCTACCTCAGCAACAACCGGCGCAGCACCAGTTCCGGTTCCGCCACCCATGCCTGCAGTGATAAATACCATATCTGCTCCCTGCAGCGCTTGGGAAATGTCTTCCTTAGACTCCTCCGCTGAACGCTGCCCCACACTAGGATCGGATCCTGCCCCTAAGCCTTTAGTCAGTTTCTCTCCCAGTTGAATCTTTTGGTGTGCTTCAGACAACTGCAAAGCCTGGGCATCTGTATTTAGAGCAATGAACTCAATGCCTTTCAAATCGGCAGCAATCATGCGATTAACAGCATTGCTGCCCCCACCACCACAACCAATAACCTTTATGTCGGCAAACTGAACATTATCCAGATCAAATTCGAACATGGGATCCCCCTTCTTCAACATCGGATTACGATTATGCCTACTTTCCACACTCAGACCGGTTTTCCCTTTAAGCTGCGGAAAAAACTATTAATCCTTCCTTTTTTGCCCTCTGGTTCCTACAAGATACTAATCACTGGGCTCTTTGGCACCCGCAGATCAATGCGCTTAGCATGGTCATTGCGGAGAATCAAGTCATCAAGAATCTTCTCAAGCAAGATAAATTTTTCTTCCAAGTCCACAGGTTGTCCCATCAAGATCTCGATGCCCGTGAGGGTCACAAAGGAGCGGCTCGAGACATTCCATTCGGAAATGGAACCCTGCAACTTAGTAGGGATCATCCCCATAAGTCGCGCCGTGGCCACAAGCTGTTCAGGCGATGTAATGTCAAGATTTGTCACAATCGGCAAGGAATACGTAACCCCCGTTTGGGTCGAAGGTAATAAGCCACCCTCCCGATCCAACAAGACCCAACCGCCTGCAGTAGGCGTCTGCGCAACAGGGGTGCGCTCCTGAACGCTCACAATAATACGATTCGGCCAACGCCATGTTGCTTTGGCCGTTTCTACCCATGGATGTTCCATCAATGCCGCAGCAAGCTCTCGTGTATCCACACGCCAGACATTGGTCTTAGGAAAATTCATGTATAGATCAAGTTGATCGGCACCAAGATACGATAGGCCTGTCCACTCAAGTGTGTCCGTTTCGAAGAATGAGGAGTTAGCGAACAGATAAAGGGCAATAACTAAAGCTAGTACTAAAACAGATAAGGCATTCTTTACGCTAGAAAGCTCGTTGATCAAAAGACCCCTCCTTCATTCCTCAATTCTGATAATCTTGCCGCCAAGGCCTTGCAGTCTTCTCTCCATAGCCTCATAACCTCGATCAATATGTTCAACATCGCAAATGGTAGACTGCCCCTCGGCGGCTAAAGCCGCCAAGACTAAGGCTGCGCCACCCCGTAAATCGCCAGCCCTTAGCTTAGCCCCACGCAAGCGTCTACTCCCCTCAATCACTACGGCATGACTGTTAGGCTCAATATGGGCGCCTAGTTTTTTCAGCTCTTCAGTGTACCCAAAACGCCGATCAAATACCGCTTCTTCTAGTCTGCTATCGCCTTGGCATTGCGTTGCCACTGCAGCCATTTGAGGTTGCAGGTCTGTAGGAAATCCCGGATACGGCCCAGTAGAAATCTGAAACGGTTTCAGTTGAGGGGGAGCGGCTATGCGGATGGCACGCTCTAGTATTTCTACTTGTGCCCCCATTTTCGATACAAGGTCAAGCAATGGACCGATATGCTCAGGTATCACATTGTCTAGCGTACCGCTACCACCCGTAACCAAAAACGCTAAAAGATACGTGCCCGCCTCAATGCGGTCAGGTATCACGGAAAAATCGGTCGATCCCAGCTCGCTCACACCTTGAATGGTGATGACAGAAGTGCCGGCACCTTGGATCTTGGCACCCATGCCATTGAGAAACTCCTGGATGTCTAGAATCTCTGGTTCTCGGGCTGCATTTCTAATTATGGTCTCTCCCTTGGCCATAGTGGCAGCCATCATGATATTCTCCGTGGCCCCCACACTTGGGTAGCGAAAGGTGATGTCAGCACCGTGCAGACGCGGGGCTCGAGCCACAAACAAATCACCATTAACGTCTATGGTTGCTCCCATCTGCTCAAAGCCTGCCAGATGGATATCTAAAGGTCTACTGCCAATATTGCATCCACCGGGTCTTGCCACTTCTACCTGACCGAGCCTCGCCAAAAGGGGGCCCATTACCTGTACTGAGGCTCGCATAGACTTGACCAACTCCTCAGGTGTATGTCCCTGTATGGATGCCACGTCCAAGTGCATACGACTAGAATCAAACGTCACTTCTACTCCTAAAGCCCTGAGTACGCCTGCCATCGTTTCTACATCGGTAATTTTCGGTACATTCTCAAGCACGAACGATCCTCGGCCCAAAAGGGCTGCAACCATAAGCTTGAGGGCAGAGTTCTTTGCCCCGTTGATGCTTACCCTACCACGCAGACTGCGCTGACCTTCCACCAAAAACTTGCCCATTGTATCACCTCTACCCCTAACGTTACCGTTCATCTTATGCGGTAAGGGGTAATGGGTGAAAACTAGCATTGTGGACGTTCACTAGTCAGCGCACTGCCTGGAAATGTTGAGAAGAATGCCAACACCCGCTAAGCTCATAAGCAGAGACGAACCTCCATGGCTAATAAAGGGTAGCGGGATTCCTGTTACTGGCAAGGAACCAGTGACCACACCAATATTCAATAAGGCCTGAAAGGCAATCATAGAAGTGATTCCTATTGCCAATAAGGTACCATATAAATCGGGCGCACGCATAGCAATACGTAAGCCTCGCCAAGCAATGAGAAAGTAGAGTGTAAGCACAGCGACCCCGCCCAAAAAACCCAATTCTTCACAAAGAATGGCGAAAATGAAGTCCGTATGATGTTCGGGCAAATACGAAAATTTCTGTTTACTCCTACCCAAGCCCAGCCCAAAGAGCCCACCCGAACCGATGGCCAAAAGTGACTGAATCACATTCCAGCCCGTATCGGTAGGATCAGACCACGGGTCTAGAAAGGCAAAAAGCCGTCTCACACGATATTCTTTCATCATGAGAAGATACACCATTGCGGGTGTGGCCAAAAGCCCAACAAATGTAAGCTGCCCTAGGTGAACACCACCGGCCAGTAAAATAACAAGTACGGTAAAAACAAGAGCAGCCCCTGTACCAAAATCCGGTTCGAGCATGATTAGGCCAAATTGAAGAGCAGTGATGAACAAAATCGGCAGCAGTCCCGAAAAGAACTTGCGGGCGTTATCCCGCTTCGTAGATAGGTATACTGCTACGTAGTTGATCATCACCAACTTCGCTACTTCCGAGGGTTGCAGGTTAAAGCCTGCTATTCGAATCCAACGTGTTGCTCCACCGGTGCCAGTGCCCACAAAGAGAACTGCGACCAGCAAAATAAAGGAGATAACAAGGCCAGGTAAGGCCAGAGGCTTAAAGATATGATAGTCCACTTTCATCAATACAAACATGAGTGCTAGACCTACTACAGCCAAAATCGTCTGCCTTTGTACGTAATAATAAGGGTTTCCAGCGTCGGCGATGCCCATGACGGATGAAGCACTGAAAACCATAACTAGACCCAAGCTTAGTAAAATGATGACTGCGATAAAGGCAAAGAGGTCAATCTTGCCGCCCTTTGTGAACATGTTTCTCGCCCCCTCCCTAATCTATATGCGCCTAGAGCATGGCGTACAACCCTAGCACAGCAAAAACGAGGGCAACTAACCAAAAACGAATCGTAATTCGGCTCTCAGGCATACCTAGAAGTTCGAAGTGATGATGCAAAGGTGCCATTTTAAATAGCCTCTTGCCCTGGGTAAGCTTAAAATATAGAACCTGCAGGATAACGGATAGCGTCACTATCACAAACAAGCCACCTACAATAGGAAGCACAAGAGAAGTCTTACTCAAAATGGCTGCGGTTCCCAAAGCCGCCCCTAAAGCCAGAGAACCTGTGTCTCCCATAAAAACTTGGGCAGGTGGCGCATTAAACCAGGTAAATCCGAAACAGGCCCCTGCTACCGCCCCGCAGAACAAGCTTAGATCACGATACCCCAAAAAGTAGACGATGAATCCCAGGGCAATCGCACTAATTGAAGTGCTCCCTGCCGCCAGGCCGTCCACACCATCGGTCAAATTTACGGCATTGGCGGCTCCCACCACAACGAGTGTCGTGAAGGGTATGTACACAAATGGGGGGAATACGATAGACTGACCCACAAAAGGCACCAAAAGGTCTGTACCGACCCGCGCTGAAGCGTACAAAGCGACCAGAACAGCGATTCCAAATTGAGCCACAAGCTTCTCCCTGGCCCGTAAACCAAGAGAACGTTTGGCCACAATCTTAATGAAATCATCTAAGAACCCAATGACCCCAAACCCTATAGTGGCAAAGAGCATTAGGATTGTGTTGTGGGTTAAGGGGGGAAAGATAATCACGGCTAACACAATCGCCACTACGATTAAGATGCCGCCCATGGTAGGCGTCCCCGCTTTCCCCAAATGTGATTTGGGACCATCGCTCCGGATCTGCTGACCGAGTTTTAGGCGCCGCAGATAGGCAATGGTTCTTGAACCTGCCACCAAAGAGACGAAAAAAGCAACAAGGGCGCTACAAAGGGGCCAAAAGGATGCAGGCATTATTCATCTCCACCCTTCAGGAGTTCTTGTACAATTCTCTCAAAGTGCAGACCTCTAGAAGCTTTCACCAGCACGAGGTCGCCACTGTCGAGTTCCAGTTCATTGGTGTCAAGGAAATGATCCGTGGATGCAAAAACCTCACCGCGCCCTGCTCCTTGCTGCATCAGCGTGGCATACTCACCGACAAAAATCAGCTCTCTTGCACACTCTCCTGCATGGCGGCCCACCTCAATATGAGCTGGTTCGGCCATCTCGCCAAGCTCCAACATATCACCTAGAATCGCCACCCTCTTTCCGGAGCAATACATGTGACCTAAGGTGTCTAACGCTCCCTGCATCGAGGCTGGGCTTGCATTATAACTGTCGTTAACAACAATGACCCCTCGGGGACTGCGGCGAACTTCAAGGCGCATGGCGCTCGAGGCCAGTTCCGTAAGGGATTCGGCCCCTTCTTCGAGACTGATGCCAAACTGCAGGCCCACAGCCAAGGCCGCACTGGCATTCCAGACATTGTGTACGCCTGGAACAGTTAAACGCACCTGCACTTCCTGCTGTTCATGGCGAATCGTAAAGGAAGGACGCCCCTCTACATCTAGATTAATACCTCGTCCTACCACGTCATTAGCAACATCCAACCCATAATAGACAATACGTCCCTTAAAATTGCGGGCTTGCCCGCGAACGGAAGGATCGTCACCATTGAGGATGGCGACACCATCTTCATCCATGGCCTCGAGTAGCTCTCCCTTAGCCTGAGCAATATTGCCCATGCCACCTAAGAGTTCTAGATGTACCGGCCCGATATTTGTAATCACGCCAAAATTGGGAGGGCTGATCTCCGTTAGGCGCTTGATTTGCCCAAGGCCTCGCATACCCATTTCGACGACTACCAGCTCATGGTGCTCTTCGAGGCCTAGAATCGTCAAAGGCACACCTATTTCATTGTTGAAGTTCCCTTCTGTGGCATGAACAGAATATTGGGTGCTCAACACTTGCGTAACCATATCTTTCGTCGACGTCTTGCCATTGCTTCCAGTTATCGCGATTACCGGAACTGCAAAATCAGCCAAGTAACCTTGAGCAAGCTTCTGCAATGCCGCCAAGGTATCTTTAACCTGTACTACTCCTGATCCCAGATTAGAACCTTCCTGCACCACCGCATATCCGCCCCGCGCTAAAACGTCAGAAACGAATTGATGTCCGTCCACCTTTTCTCCAGGCAGTGCAATAAACAGGCTGCCCGCCGTGGCCTTGCGACTGTCAATAACGACGTTATCAACCGAGCCTTCCCCGATGGCTTGCCCCTGCATGTATTTTGCGATCTGTGCTAGTGTTAATGGACGCATTAATCCTTCAGCTCCTTAATAGCCCTCCTGACCTCTTCCTTATCATCAAAGTGTATTCGACCCCGGGCAGACTCTTGATATGCTTCATGGCCCTTACCCGCGACAATCACAAGATCGTTAGGAGTTGCCAACTCCATAGCCCTTTCAATCGCAGCGCGGCGGTCAACTATAATCTCATACTTCACCTGATGATTTGTCGTTAGAAGGCCTTTCTCAATGCTAGAGCAAATTGCAGCTGGATCCTCCGAACGAGGATTGTCGGACGTGACGATGACTAAATCCGCCAACTGTGCAGCAATCGCCCCCATCAAAGGCCGTTTACTTGTGTCTCGGTCGCCGCCTGCGCCAAAGACTAGAATAAGACGTCCAGGCGTCAACTCACGGCCTGAGCGTAAGATATTCTCTAGTCCACCGGGTGTATGGGCGTAGTCTACTACAACATGGAGACCACGGTCATTTTCCACTCTTTCAAAACGCCCTGGAACGCCCTCGACAACCTGGAGACCATTCTTAATCGCTTCTAAGGAGACACCCTGGCTAAAACAGAGGGCTGCAGCCCCTAGGGAATTATACACATTAAAGAACCCTGTGAGCTGAAGATTGATGGGGATTTGCCCTACCTCCGTATTAAGTATATAAGAAACCCCTCCATTTTCCAACTGAATATTGCTAGCACGAAAATCTGCCGGGGTCTCAACCGCATAGGTCACCACCGGAGATTGTACAAGATTCTGAAGCCGAACGCCCCAAGGATCATCGACATTTAGTGCAGATGGACATTGCTGGTCTAGAAACAGCTTCGCTTTTGCAGCGAAATACGCCTCCATAGTTGGGTGAAAAT
>DHNI01000025.1:48202-49410 GCA_002409455.1 Firmicutes bacterium UBA5420
GAAAATCAAGATGATCTTGGGATAGGTTGGTAAAAAGTGTTCCGGCAAAGGACACGCCAGCAGTGCGGTGTAGATCCAGAGCGTGAGACGATACCTCCATAATCGCGTAATCCGTTTGCTGATCGACCATTTCAGAAAAAAGGCGCTGTAAGTCCAGTGACTCAGGGGTTGTTCGGCCCGATTCTAGAGCCACATCACCAATCAGAGTCTGGATCGTACCAATCAGCCCCACCTTATATCCTGCCTGCTCCAGGATGGACTTCACTAAGTAGGTGGTCGTTGTCTTACCATTCGTTCCGGTAACCCCAAGAACTCGCAGTTTCTGACAGGGATGATCGTAGAAATTCGCACTGATCAAGCCAAGGGCATATCTTGTGTTCGCCGTGATCACCTGGGGTAAATTCAAGTTAGGAATATGCTGTTCTACCAAGACAAGACTGGCACCTTTCTTAGCCGCTTCATCCACAAAATCGTGGCCGTCGAGCTGCATTCCCGATATGGCCACGAACAGATCGCCTGGTCTAATTGTTCGGGAGTCATAACTAATGCCACGAATCTCAGATAACGACGGTCCGGCTGCTTTATACTCAAGTCCCTCTAAAACCTTTCGCAGCTCCAAATGACACGCCTCCTTCTTCGCCTAGAGTTTGAAAACAACTTCCACTGCTGAACCTTTCGGAATGGTAGTTCCTGGAAGCGGCGACTGTTCTGCTGCCACGCCGCTGCCTACGACGCTAATTCGCAGACCAAAGTCAGATAAAGTGCTTGACGCATCACGCATACTCAGCCCGAAAACGTCCGGAACCTCTACTTCCTCAGCTTGATCCTGTTCATAAAAAAATAGATGGACCGTGGTCTGAGCGGGAACCCGTGAGCCGGGTCTTGGTGTTTGGGCCGTCACTAAGGTTCCCTGCCCTTCCATAGTCCATGGGAAATGTTCTTGAGCCAAGCGCGCCTTGGCCTCTTCTCTCGAAAAATTCGATAGATTAGGAACCAAGGCAAAAGGCGTACGCTGCTGACCCTCCTGACGCCGTTTTACATCTAGGTACTCCAGGCTCTCCTCCATAATGTTTTCGAACAAAGGAGCCGCTAATACGCCGCCATAGGGGGATTCTACTTTCGGATTATAAAGTACGACCAAGATAGCCAAGACAGGGTCATCTACAGGTGCAAAGCCCAGAAACGAAGTAATGCGCTCTTCACCGTAC
>DHNI01000025.1:49605-56676 GCA_002409455.1 Firmicutes bacterium UBA5420
CCATTACCATTGACCACAACCGATCGCAGCAACTGGCTCACTGCTTGAGCAGTCTCGCTCTCAACTGGATTGCCCAGAACTTCTGGTTCAAACTGTTTAACAAGTCTGCCCTGGGCATCCCTGATTTCTCCCACAAAGTAGGGTTTCATCAGCCTACCACCGTTAGCTACAGAACACAAGGCATTGAGAAGCTGCAATGGCGTAACGGCTATTCCCTGACCAAACCCGGTATTGGCCCACTGTAGCATTTGCCCAGTAGATTTGGGGGTGGCCACCATACCTGCAGTCTCTCCAGGGAAATCAACACCTAAGCGCTCGCCAAAGCCAAAATTCCGAATATAGGTATGAAATCGTTCTGGCCCCATTTCTACAGATAGCTTAGCAAACGTGATATTATCTGATCGTTCCATGGCTTCGAGAAACGTAATGTTACCAAAGACGCGACCATCAGAATTGCGGATGCGCCCACCACCCACTTCCCAGAATAAGCCACTATCAAAGCTACGCTCGTTGTAGGTCAAACCCAAATCGAGGCTCGCCGCGGCGGTTACAAATTTAAAGGTAGAACCGGGCTCATATTGATCCGTAATGGCCACATTCCGCCGTATTCCTGCAGGAACGTCCTGATAATAATTCGGATCATAGGTCGGATAGATGGCGTTAGCTAAAATTTCTCCCGAATCGGGATCCATGACAAGCACCAGGCCCTGATCGCTGTTAGTCGAAATAACAGTCTCCTGCAGGTGTGTTTCCGATATATACTGAATAACACTGTCGATAGTCAAAACCACATCATGACCTGCCACAGCTGGTAGAAACTCGCTGTCGCCACCTGGAATGCTCCGCTGGGTAGCATCACGTTCAATGGCCAGCCGACCGGGAACCCCTTTCAGAATCTCATCATAATAGTATTCTATGCCTTCCAGACCTTGATTATCAGAACCTGCAATGCCAACCACGTGGGAAGCTAAAGATCCCTGCGGGTAGTAGCGCTGAGGGCGCTGAACAACTCGGATTCCTGGTAAGCGCAGCTGGCGAATGGCTTCGGAGATCTCTACCGTAAGTCCCCGGGCTAACCAGGCACTTGTTGACGAATCACTGCCTAGAATGCGTATTAGATCACTTTCGCTTATAGGCAAAAAAGGAGCTAACTGTCGCGCTGTCCCTTCCACATCCCGAATGCTATCGGGCAGGGCGTACACTGCATCCGCTCCCACACTTATGGCTAATGTATTATAGTTTCGATCCAAGATATTGCCCCTCTGAGCATCAATGGTTTGAGGCCTCATACGCTGAGCAATCGCACGATCAGACAAGTCTTCACTTCGGTAGATTTGTAGATATCCTAGACGAGCTAGGAGTGCTAAAAACCCCAATGTCCAAAAGAAAAAAATGAATATGGTGCGTCTCACGCGGGATCGATTAGCGGTGTAACGTGCCAGCTTCTACTCCTCCTAACGGCAGAACCCTATTCATCCAGGACGCCAATGTAGCAAGGATTCCCATGGTCTCCCCAGACGGGGTTTCTTCTTCGGCCACCCAGCGAGATTCTGCCTCCCCTGCCATGACCGCCGGGCCATTCAGCACAAGAGTAGCAGTATATGTAGGCTCCACCATGCCCAATTCGTTGCGGGCAATTTGCTCAATCTGTTTTAACGATCGCTGGGACTCCAAACTAAGCACTAGATGATCATTTCGTTGCTGCATGGCATTTACCTGCTCCTCTATCTGTACTAATTCCATACTCAAATAGTAGGATGTAACTTGTTGTTGAAGGTATAATAGGCCGACCACAACACAACAAGCAGCCACTAGACAGACTTTTACCGTAACAGGAATCCGGGATCGTTTCTTCGGTCGTCTTTGCCTAGGAAGCGGTGTTTCTTCTCTATAATGCGAATACTCTTCAAGCTGTCGAGCCGCAGTCATGTGCTATCCCTCCCTTAAAGTTTTTCCACAACCCTCAACTTAGCGCTACGGGATCTAGGGTTAGATTCTAGTTCTCCTTGTGACGCCTCTATGGGCTTGCGGTTGATGAGCCGTACAATTGGTTCATTCTTACATATGCAAATCGGTAGGTTCGGAGGACAGGTGCACTGTCCCAGCAAAGTTTGAAAATATTCCTTTACAATGCGATCTTCGAGAGAATGAAACGTGATGACGGCCAAACGTCCCCCAGGTACAAGCGAATCTACCGCCTGCTCTAGAGCTTGTTTTAACGCTCCCAATTCGTCATTAACGGCGATGCGTAACGCCTGAAATGTTCGCCTTGCTGGATGGGGCCCCTTCGCCCTTGCGCCTGCTGGAATCGCCTTCTTGATCACGGCCACTAAATCGCCCGTGGTTTCAATGGGTTCTCTGCTACGTTCCGCTGCAATAAACTGGGCAATTCTAGAGGCCCAACGTTCTTCGCCATAGTCCAAAATGATCTTGGCGAGCTCTTTTTCATCATATGTATTTACAATGCTCCACGCATCGAGAGCAGAGTCTTGATCCATCCTCATATCAAGCCGGGCATCTTGGTGATAGCTAAAGCCTCGTTCACCATCATCTAGTTGAGGCGAGGAAACGCCTATATCCATTAAGATGCCTGCCACTTCAGAAATGTCCATGTGTTGCAAGATTGATCGTAGATTACGGAAATTATCCCTGATTAAGGTTACCTGCGGCGCATAGGCAGTAAGCCTGTACTTCGCTCTTTCAAGTGCTTCACCGTCTTGGTCAATACCAATTAGCCTGATGTCTGGGTTCGTGGTTAGCATCCCAAGACTATGACCCGCAGCACCGAGCGTGCAATCAACATAGATTCCTCCAGATTTAAGGTCTAGGGCCTCAATCGTCTCCTGGAGTAAGACCGGTTCGTGGGCAAAGTGCATTTCTATCACCCCCTCAGATTCCCAAATCGACAATGTTCTCCGCAATTTCTTCAAAGGATTCCTCTGCAGCGTTGACATAGAACTCCCATCGTTCTTTGCTCCATATTTCAATTCGGCTGGAAACACCGATTACAACAGCGTCTTTCTCAATGGAAGCAAATTCTCGCAAATTGGTGGGGAGAATAATCCTGCCCTGTTTATCCATTTCGCACTCAGTAGCGCCGGAGAACAGGAAACGCACAAACTGACGAGCATCATGTTTGGTTAAGGGCAACGTCTTGAGCTTGCCCTCCAAAATCGCCCATTCTTCACGGGGAAACAGAAACAGGCAGTTGTCCAAACCCCTTGTAATGACGGCTCCTTCGCCTAGCTCTTCTCGGAATTTCGCAGGAATGATCAAGCGTCCCTTTGCATCAAGACCATGCTGATACTCTCCCATGAACATTCCTGTCACCCACTCTCGTAAGAAGAATCCCCCACTTTTCCCCACTTGCTACCACTTTATTGACATATTCGGGCACGACTCGCCAATTCCTGCTGGATTTTCAAAAAATGTATAAAAAAACCTGGATACGCAAGCGTATCCAGGCGAAGCTCTTATCTGAGTGAACCGATAAGCCGAGTTCTGTCGTGGATGATCATCTATCTAGGACTCTAGTTACCTAAAGTCTCATGCGGTCAACCCGGAAGTATAACGAGGCGGGCTACCTCTTCTCCCCTATTTGACCTTGCTCCGAATGGGGTTTACCTAGCCGGTTAGTCACCTAACCGCTGGTGAGCTCTTACCTCACCTTTTCAGCCTTACTCGGTTAAATACGGAGTATTCAATCAAGCGGTTTATTTCTGTGGCACTGGCCTTAGAGTTACCTCCACTGGGCGTTACCCAGCATTCTGCCCTACGGAGCTCGGACTTTCCTCAAAGGACTTCTCCTTCGCGATCATCTAGTTCACTCAGCACGTTTAGTATACCATACTCGTTCATGATTTAAAAGGAAAACGGATTGGTACTCCTATCCTGCAAGATGTGCACATTCTCAAAACGATCCTCCAGATACTGAGCCACTTCGGAAACCATCACCCGTTCGGTGGCAAAATGTCCAGCATCAAGAACAGCAAGCCCTACGCTTCTAGCATCCATAGCGTCATGATATGATACATCGCCCGTCACCAAGACATCGGCCCCGGCGTCCTTGGCCTGCTGCACGAAATCACCGCCTGAGCCACCTACAAGAGCAACCCTAGCGATAGTTTGCTTTCCATCTCCTACTACTCGAACGCGATCACCCCATAGCCCTTCTAGCTGCTCTGCAAAATCCCCCAAGGCTATAGGAGCAATATCTCCAATGCGACCGAGTCCAGCATCAGTGCTGCCATGGACAGGGATTAGCACCCGCGAATTTTCTAGACCCACCTCTCGGGCCAACCAATAATTAAGGCCATAAGCTGCTTGATCAAGGTTAGTGTGGGCCACATATACCGATATGTCATGCCTTAAAAGAGCGTTCAGCAACGTGCCCTCAGGGTGATCGGTTCGGATCTGCCTCAGGGGCTTAAAGATCACAGGATGGTGGGCAACAATCAAATCTACCCCATGGGCCAAAGCGATTTGCACTGTGTCCATGGTGACCGTGAGTGTTACTAGTATGGTTTTAACCTGGCTTTGGGGGGCACCAATCTGTAGCCCCACATTGTCCCACTCCATGGCTAGTTCTAGTGGTGCTAATGCTTCTATAGCAGTGCTAAAATCTTGAACTACATATATCAAATCAAACAACCTCCATCCCAGTGCATACCTTGCTAAATTCCTCGTTCAGCCATGAGCACCTCAATTTCTTTCTCATTGATGCCCACCATAGCCTCTCCTAAATCCTTCGACAACTCTGCTAGTATGTTGGCATCATTGTAGTTATGAACTGCCTTCACAATCGCCTGAGCCCTTTTTACGGGGTCTCCAGACTTGAAAATGCCCGAACCAACAAAAACGCCTTCTGCGCCCAGTTGCATCATTAATGCCGCATCTGCCGGAGTAGCTATCCCGCCAGCGGCAAAATTGACAACAGGAAGTTTGCCATTTTCATGAACGTACTCGGCCAAAGTATAGGGAACCTGTAGATCTTTAGCTGCTTGAAAGAGCTCATCCTTCCGAATGCTCTGCAAATGGCGGATTTGCTTGTTGATCAGCCTAATATGGCGCACAGCTTGGATAATATCCCCCGTGCCCGGTTCGCCTTTCGTTCGGATCATGGAAGCTCCTTCAGCAATGCGCCTAAGTGCTTCTCCAAGATCCCGCGCTCCGCAGACGAAAGGACACGCAAACTGCGTTTTATCAATATGGAATGTATCGTCAGCTGGGGAAAGAACCTCGCTTTCATCAATATAATCAATCTCAATTGCTTCTAAGATCTGTGCCTCAACGAAATGCCCAATTCGCACTTTAGCCATCACCGGAATAGTTACCGCTCCCTGAATACTCTTGATCATCCCAGGATCACTCATGCGAGACACGCCTCCAGAGGCCCGAATATCTGCTGGAATTCTCTCTAGAGCCATTACAGCACAAGCTCCTGCTTCCTGCGCAATTTGCGCCTGTTCTGGGGTGGTCACATCCATAATGACGCCACCTTTTAGCTTCTGTGCTAAGTTCCTATTCGACTCAAACCTGTTCTTCATTTGTCTTCTCTCCCATCTAAAAGCGCGTGAAACGCACAATATAGGTTTCTTTACTTTATTATAATGGATGTCTGGTATTATAATAAGTATCAGAAAAGCAAAAACTAATGGTATCAGATGGAGGCGTTAGTGATATGTTAGGGTTTATGCTCGATGAAGACCAAAAAACTCCCCTCTATGAGCAATTGTACTTACTGATCAAGTCAGAGATTCAGTCTGGAAAACTTGCTCCACAAACTAAGTTGCCATCCAAGAGAAAGCTATCTTCACATTTACAAATCAGTCAAAATACTGTCCAATCGGCGTACAATCAACTCATGGAAGAGGGTTTTGTTACCCCGATTGAGAGAAAAGGATTCTATGTAAATGAGATTGATCATCTGATTCAACTCAATCCGCAGAAAAAAAATCGCAAACACATCACGCAAGAAGCGCCCGAAAAGATTCGTTTTGACTTTTCATACCAGGGGGTGGATCCTGAAACCTTCCCCTTTGCTATTTGGCGCAAAATCTCCAGGGATGTCATGAATGAATATGATCCCGAACTATTACGGCTCGGAGATCACCAAGGGCATATCAGCTTACGCACCGCTCTTGCCTCATATCTCTATCAATCTCGTGGGGTCAACTGCCAGCCGGAACAACTTATCATCAGTTCTGGAATGGAGTTTCTTCTGCAGATTCTAGTTCAGATCTTCGACCAAGACACTCTCTTTGGCATTGAGAATCCCGGATATGAGAAACTTCAATTCCTATTCTCAAGTAATGGCACTCGCTACCAATCTTTACCCATTGATGAGCAAGGAATCAAGTTAGAAGAACTGCAAAAGAGCCAGGTCAACGTTTTGTGCATTACCCCGGCACACCAATTTCCTTCAGGGGAAATTATGTCCATTAACAGAAGGGTGCAACTTCTCAATTGGGCCAATCAGGATTCTGATCGCTATTTGGTTGAAGATGATTATGACAGCGAATTCAAATACAGTGGTAAACCCATCCCTGCGCTGCAAGGCCTGGATCACAACGAAAAGGTCATCTACATGGGCGCTTTCTCGAAATCCCTTTCTCCCGCTCTACGGGCAAGTTATATGGTTCTGCCGAACCATCTTGTTAGGCGTTTTAAAGAAAGGCTACCCTTTATGATTTGTCCGGTGCCGATCATAGGGCAAAAGATTTTAAGCAGATTTATGCAGGATGGATATTTCGAAAGGCATCTAAACAAGATGCGTAATGTCTACAAAAGAAAAAGGGAGCTGTTGGTGCGTGAAATAAAAGCACTACAAGTTCCAGTGGAGATATTCGGTGCTGATACCGGACTCCATCTTCTACTACAGGTTCAAAACGGCATGACCGAGGAGAGCTTGGAGGCCCGGGCTTTGGAGCATGGAGTCAAAGTCTATGGCATTTCTAGATATTACTCTGATAAAAGTAGGATGGGAACGGTTCCTCAAATTGTCATCGGCTTTGCGGCGTTAACGGAAACCGAGATCAGTGCTGCAGTTCAAGCACTCTACCAGGCTTGGTT
>DHNI01000025.1:56840-57762 GCA_002409455.1 Firmicutes bacterium UBA5420
GGCACGATTACGAATCAGAAACCATGGATTTTCAGAGTAGGACATGCTATAATATTGCATAACCTTGTTTCACAGGAGGCAGCATGAAACGTAGCGATGGTGTGTTGTTGAAATCACTGGATCCGTTTGTAAGGATTATCCCATACATCATGGAAAAGCGCAGCGATGCCCAAAATTTCTCTAAGCATGTTGTTTGCGCGGATCCAATTGACAGTTATATTTCTGAGAAGAGGCAGCAAGGATACAAGTTTAGCTATCTGCATTTTTTTATTGCAGCCTACGTAAGGCTCATTGCCGAACGACCTCAGATGAATCGCTTTATCATTAACAGCCGCATATACCAACGAAACAATATTTGCGTTTCAATGGCCATCAAACATTCCCTGCGCAGTGAAGAGGAAGAAACAACGGTGAAGTTCAAATTCACCGGCCAGGAGAACATCTTTGAAGTAGCGGAGCTCGTCGACAAAGTGATCCGCGAGGCAAAAGCTCAAAAAGATAATTCAGATACGGACAAGCTTGTGGCACTGGTAATGTCTATGCCTGGTATAGTGAAGAAGATCCTAGTCAGGATTATTAAGGGAATGGATCAACTCAATATCTTGCCCCAAAGTGTGATCGAAGCCAGCCCTTTTCATACGACGGTGTTTTTTACATATCTGAAGTCAATCCAGACGAATTATATTTATCATCACCTTTATGATTTTGGTACCACAGGTCTTTTTGTTGCCTTAGGAAAAACAGTCAAATTACCTATAGTTGTTGATGATCAAGTTGTCGTCAAGAAATGCTGTCAAATTGGTTATACCATGGACGAGAGGATCTGTGATGGACTATATTTCGCTAGATCCCTTAAACTATTGGAGAAATACATTGAACATCCCCATCTCCTTGAGACAGGAGCTCAGAACCCTGTGACTAG
>DHNI01000025.1:57959-65989 GCA_002409455.1 Firmicutes bacterium UBA5420
ATAATATCCTTCCACGGCTTGGGAATTGTCTGCCGAGCAACAGTCCCGATTTCTCGTACCTTTTCAGGATGATCAAGTGCCCAGGCTATCTTCTCTGCCATATCAATGGTAGTATCCTTAGCCAGCAGGCCATTTTCACCATCTCGAATCACCTCAGCAGCACTGGAACCAAGAGCTAACAGCGACGGTGTACCAACCGCGGCCGCCTCACGAACTACCATGGGAGCGTTATCATAAAGGGAAGGAAAGACAAACAAGTCTGCACGGGCATACAACCCCGCCAACAAACGCGGTTCACTAATATGTCCTGTATAAACCACTACATGTTCTAATCCCATAGATGACGACAAGGAACGGATCTCCTGTTCCGAAGGGCCCTGGCCCGCCATCACTAACCGCAATTCACGCCCTTGTTTGACTAGGCTATCTACAGCTTCCAACACCCTGCGAATGTTCTTTTTCCAATTCATCTGCCCTACAAAAAGTAAGATCGGCAGCTGCCCAAGCCCCCAGCGCTCCTCCACCATTTGTACCGCTTCTATGTCTGGCTCTTTGCGGTCGCTTCCGTTTTCCATAACCTCAACTAAGCCCCTATATCCATAACTGCGCAACACCTCAGCAGTGGAACTACTTACGGCCCAAACCTGATCACACTTAGAAAAAAAGTTGACGACAAAGGTGAGCCCCAATTTGGAAAGAGTCTTGTTATGAGTGACTTGATAGAAATCATCGTAATACTTGGAGTGAAACGTAGCCACCAAAGGTATACCGAGGAGGCGCGAACATCGATACGCCTCCCGACCGGCTATAAACGGACTATGGGCATGCACAATATCCAGTTGGAGCTGTGCTAACTGGCGTCGATAATGGCCATCCAAGGCGGGAATACCCACACGGTATTGAGGCATCTTGGGAAGGGCCATGCTCCTATACTCCAAAACCTCGTAGCTCGAAGGCTGCGCTTTGGGGTTCTGCTGCTGGGGCGTAATCACATAGCACGCCTCACAAAGCTCCCCCATACCATAGGCATAATGACTAACCACCCGTCCGACGCCATCCACCACGGGAAGAAAGGTGTCCGTAAACTGACCGACCTTCACTACGCATCATCCCTCTTGGGGGTTGCCCCCGATTATAAGAAAAAAGAGCCTGTAACAGGCTCCTAGGCGTTGTTTATTTGGTGGACCCCCAGGGATTTGAACCCTGGACCAACGGATTATGAGTCCGCTGCTCTAACCACTGAGCTAGGGGTCCAGTACTGATTCAGTATATGGGAGAATCGCCCTGTTTGTCAAGTGCTATTGCTCCAAAAAGTCTTTAAGCTTCTTGCTGCGACTAGGATGGCGCAGCTTGCGAAGGGCTTTCGCTTCGATCTGACGAATCCGCTCCCGAGTTACCCCAAAGACCTGCCCAACCTCTTCCAAGGTTCGACCTCGCCCATCGTCTAGGCCAAAACGCAATCTCAGCACCTGTTGTTCTCTAGGCGTCAATGATTCCAAAACTTGTCCTAGCTGTTCTTGTAACATGGTGAAGGCTGCTGCCTCGGCCGGAGCTGTAGCTTCTTGGTCTTCGATGAAGTCCCCAAGATGACTGTCTTCTTCTTCGCCAATTGGCGTCTCTAGAGAAACTGGCTCTTGGGCAATTTTCATAATCTCCCGTACTCGTTCTACCGGCAGATCCATCTCTTCGGCAATCTCTTCAGGGGTAGGAGCCCGACCTAACTCCTGTAGCAATTGCCTAGAGACACGCGTTAGTTTATTGATGGTTTCGACCATGTGCACTGGAATTCGTATGGTACGGGCCTGATCGGCAATCGATCTAGTTATGGCTTGACGAATCCACCAAGTAGCATAGGTACTAAACTTAAAACCCTTGCGGTAGTCGAACTTCTCCACCGCTTTAATCAATCCTAGATTGCCTTCTTGGATGAGATCAAGGAAATGCATTCCCCTGCCCACATATCGTTTGGCAATACTCACAACGAGACGTAAATTCGCCTCAGCAAGCTGACGCTTAGCCTCTTCACTACCCTCTTCAATGCCCTTGGCTAACTCCACTTCTTCTTCAGCCGTTAAAAGCGGGACTCTCCCAATTTCTTTGAGGTACATGCGAACGGGATCATCCAATCCCACGCCTTCTGGTACGGAAAGATCATAGTCCTCAGCTTCATCAACATCCTCCGAAGTATCGGAATCTGCAACATCACTATCGGCAGAATCATCGGCATCGTCAGTCCTGTCACCAGAATGGGGAATCACGTCAACACCCATGGCCGCAAAGCTCTCATAGATCTCATCGATCTGTTCCGGCAAGAGTTCAACATCTTGAAGACTATCCATGATTTCGCGATAGGTAACCATGCCGCGTCGTTTGGCTTTGGCCATTAGCTCATTGATTGCTATGCGATGTTCATCAGCAATGTTTGCTTCTTTCTTGTTCAACATGACAACCCCCTTTCTTACGGATGCTATGAAGGTTCTGAATTGAAAATGTCATAGTACTCCTTTAATAACTGATATAATTCCATACGAATATCAAAACCTTTCCTATCATTCTCCAAAAGGGAAAGTTTTTCCTCCATCTTCTGCAATCTTCGTCTCTTTAAAACTGACGAAAATGATCGAAAACAATCTTCCCAGCTAGGCGTAGGCCCAGGTAAAGATAAAAGTCGACTGGCAATGGCCGTTCCCTCAGGATCAGAACCATTTTCGCTCAGTGATACAAATACACGACGATAGTCCGCATGGCAAAAGTCGTCAGCTGTAATACCGCACTCTTGCAGATCCTTCAAATGTTCTGGTCTTTGCAACAAACACCTGATAATTTCCCTTTCCCGGAGGTCTTCCCCTGCCTCTACCGGTGCTAAATTTACGTTACGCCTATTGTGTACCGGCTTTGCTCTGTCTATTCCCAGTTTTTCCCGAATCTCCGTTGCAAGAGAGCGTTCGAGTACGCCAAGACGCTGGGCGGCATAACTAGTATATTCATCTCGCTCTAAAGAGCTACTCAGCTTAGAGAGTACTGTAACAAGTTCTGTAGAAGCACTCAGTTTTCCTTCTCTAGTTTCTACATCGTGTTGGGAAATAATTCTATCAATTTGGTATTCCATGAATGGTCTTGCACCATCGAGCCACTCTCTAACCTTGCCAGCACCAAAGGTTCGTGCAAAGCTATCTGGATCTTGGCCCTCCTCCAGAGCGGCTACCCGCACCTGTAGATCCGATTCACGAAGTATTTCCATCCCTCGCAGAGTGGCTCTTTGTCCCGCACTATCCCCATCAAAAGCGATAATAGCCTGGGAGCAAAAGCGCTTCAACAATGCTCCATGGGCTGAGGTGAAAGCGGTACCTAAGGAAGCCACAACATTTCGCGTACCTACGGCAAAGAGGGAAATGAGATCAGTATAACCTTCAACAATGATCACTTGATCCTGTGTCTTAATGTCGTCCTTGGACCAATTTACACCATAGAGCACATAGCTCTTATTAAACACCTCCGTCTGCCCAGTATTAAGGTATTTTGGCTGGCCCTCCCTAATGCTTCGCCCTCCAAAACCTATGAACCGGCCCAAATGGTCACAAATAGGGAACATTAGGCGGCTGCGAAAACGATCGATATATCCCCGTTTACCCTGGGTTACTAGCCCAGCACCTTGGGCAACCTCCAAATCAAATCCTTCCGACTCAAGAAAACGCACCAAACCATTCCAGGCGTTAGAGGCATATCCCAAATAAAAGTCTCGAGCCAGGGTACTGTCGATTCCACGCCCCTCTAAATAGGCCTGTGCCCCTTCACCAATAGGCGAACGCAAATTCCGATAGTAATAGCGGGCGGCTAGTTCATTGGCCTCACGAAGCGAATTGCGCCTTGCTTCTTTTTGCTGTTCTTGGGCAGAGACTGCAGGAATAGGAATTCCTTGCTCCTCTGCAAGCTTGGTCACGGCTTCTGGAAAGGAGAGATGTTCCGTTTCCATGAGAAAGTTAATCACGTTGCCCCCGGTCTGGCACCCAAAACAGTGATAAAATTGTCTTTCTGGGTTAACAGAAAAAGAAGGCGTCTTTTCATTGTGAAATGGGCACAGCCCCATGTAGTTTTGCCCACTTTGCTTCAACTCAACACGTCGACCAATAACTTCCACAATATCTACGGAGGATTTGACCTGTTCAATCCACTCATCCGAAAAGCGAGCTATACCCATCACCCCCTTCGTGCTCTCTCCAAAAAAGAAAACCCACACTATTATAGTATGGGTTCCCCACAAGGGGAGGGTTTTCCTCCCTCCCTGACCTTCCTAACTATCGAGGATTACGGATACTAGCCTGGGCTGCAGCCAAACGAGCAATGGGCACTCGATAAGGAGAGCAGCTCACATAATCCAGTCCAGTGCGATGGAAGAAATCAATGGAGGAAGGATCCCCACCATGTTCACCACAGACACCAATTTTCAGATTGGGCTTGGTGGCGCGGCCCCTATCAACACCCATCTCTACAAGCGCACCAACGCCTACTTGATCGAGAGATTGGAATGGATCTCGAGGCAAAATACCCTTATCTACATATTCTGGTAAAAACGTACCTGCATCGTCACGACTATAGCCAAAGGCCATCTGGGTCAGATCATTGGTCCCGAAGGAGAAGAACTCCGCTTCACTAGCTACAGCGTCGGCCACAATGCAAGCCCTAGGAATTTCTATCATGGTGCCTACGAGGTACTCGAATTTCACACCCATCTCTTCCATCACCAGATCTGCTACTTCAACACAAACTTCCTTCATCATCCGTAACTCTTCTACGGTGCCGATCAAGGGAATCATGATCTCAGGAAGAACGCTGATGCCTTCTTTGACCAATTCAGCGGTAGCCTCAGAAATCGCCCTTACTTGCATAGCGTAGATCTCAGGATAGGTAATCCCCAGACGACAGCCACGGTGACCGAGCATGGGATTGAGCTCCTCGAGAGCTTCTATACGGGCTTTCAGCGTATCTACCGTTAGACCCATCTCTGACGCTAGCTTCTTGATGGTTTCTTCATCATGAGGCACAAATTCGTGCAGTGGAGGATCCAAAAGACGAACCGTTACGGGCAAGCCTTGCATCGTCTTGAAAATGCCTTTAAAGTCACCTTTCTGGAAAGGAAGGAGTCTGGCTAAAGCTGCTTCGCGTCCGGCTTTGTCATTAGCAAAAATCATCTGACGTACCAGAGAAGTGCGTTCGCCGTCAAAGAACATATGCTCCGTCCGGCAAAGACCAATACCCTCTGCGCCAAAGTCCAAAGCAGTCTGGCTGTCATGGGGTGTATCGGCGTTGGTACGAATGCCTAAGGATCGAAATTCATCTGCCCATTCCATCAGAGTGGCAAAATCACCAGCAACTTCTACATCGACCATGGGCACTTGGCCTACAATTACTTCGCCGGCGGAACCATTGAGCGTAATCCAATCGCCTTCCTTAAGCACGGTATCACCGAATCGCAAGGTTTTGTTGCTTTCACTAATCTGGGCAGCGGAGCAACCAGCTACACAGCATTTGCCCATGCCGCGTGCCACTACAGCTGCGTGAGAGGTCATACCGCCCCGAGCGGTAAGAATACCTTCGGCAACGTCCATACCACCAATATCTTCTGGTGATGTCTCATTACGAACCAAGATGACTGCCTCATCACGGTTTTTCCATACCTCAGCCTCTTCAGCGGTGAACACAATTCGACCTGCGGCAGCACCTGGAGAGGCAGGCAAGCCTGTGGCAATAACATCATACTTGGCCTTGGGATCGATCATCGGATGCAAGAGTTGATCCAATTGCTCTGGTGCAACCCTTAAGACAGCCGTTTTCTTGTCGATAAGGCCCTCTGCTACCATTTCTACAGCCATACGTACTGCTGCAGTGGCAGTGCGCTTGCCTGAGCGGGTCTGCAACATGTATAACTTACCCTGTTGAATGGTAAATTCCACGTCCTGCATATCTTTATAGTGGTTTTCCAATAGCTTATAGATTCTAACCAACTCGTCATAGACGGCCGGCATATCTTCGTGCAGATGAGCGATGGGATGCGGTGTGCGGATACCAGCCACCACGTCTTCACCTTGTGCGTCCATGAGGTATTCACCGTAAAAAACGTTTTCGCCGGTGGAAGGGTCACGGGTAAAGGCTACGCCAGTACCAGAGTTAGCACCCATGTTACCATAGACCATTGCTTGCACATTGACTGCTGTACCCCATTCGTGAGGAATGTGGTTAATCTGACGATAACGGATGGCACGAGCTGTATTCCAAGAGCGGAACACGGCATCAACAGCGCCACGGAGTTGCTCAAATGGATCATCTGGGAACAGCTTACCAGCGGATTTCTGAATGATCTCTTTGTAATCGGCTACAAGGTCTTTCAATGCTTCCACAGTAAGCTCGTTGTCAAGCTCTACCCCATATTTCGTACGCTCTGCAGCCAAAGCCTCTTCAAAGGCATCATGATCAACCCCCATGACTACATCGCCATACATTTGCAGGAAGCGGCGATACGAATCCCAAGCAAAACGAGGGTTACCCGACTTCTTCGCCAGTGCCTCCACCGTCTGATCATTTAGACCCAGGTTCAAGACAGTGTCCATCATACCAGGCATAGAGACCCTAGCACCGGAACGAACGGATAAGAGCAACGGATTTTCTTTATCACCAAATGCTGCACCCATGGATTTTTCTATTCGAGTCAAGTTTTTCTTGATCTGCTCTTCTAGACCATCCACCCATTTTTCCCCATTTTCGTAAAATGCAATGCAGGCATCGGCAGTGATAGTGAGACCTGCGGGCACCGGAATGCCAAGTTCAACCATCTCAGCCAGATTAGCACCTTTGCCACCAACCAAATTCTTGTCGTGCTGCTGACCGTCTGTCTGCCCATCACCAAAGAAATATACCCACTTTGTGTTCATTATGTATCCTCCTCTTGTCTTTGTCGTCTATGTGTTTCCCACTGGGAAGTACATCTAGAACTAGAAACCAACAGACATAATTCTGTATAGCCCCTTCTTTTCCTTCTAGAGGCTCGCTTCTTTACTTATTTACAACAATTAGGCGCAAATCCCCACACAAACCATACAAACCATGGGCTTTGCTTAGCATCGCAAGGCGATTGGCACGAACAGCTCGATCTGAATCCATGATCATCACATCGGCAAAAAAACCATCAACGTGAAGGCGAAAATCAGCTAAACTTTGGAGAATTCCGGCAAAATCTTGCCTAGCTAAATGCTTCTTGCAGGTTTGCTCAAGCTCCTCTAGGGCTTGGTAGAACGCTCGATCTGCAGGGGCAAATTGGCTTGGGTCAAGCGCATCACCCTCCGCTTTAGCAGCAAGGTTAGCTACCCGTTCAAAACCTGTGATCAGATCTTCATACGAATCTCCAGTAAGAAACTCCGTTAAGGCGCTCACTCTCCCCAGTAGGCTCGGTATGTGATCGTCACGGGAGGCCATAACCGCATCAATTACATCATAGGCATACCCCTGATCGGTAAGCAAAACTCGCAGCCGGGCCAAGAAAAAGTCTAGCAGGGCCTGCCCGTTCTCTTGACCAAGACGCACATCGTGATAACCTAGTTCAGCCACCTCTATAAGGGATGTCAAGGAAACATCATAGCCGCCGTGGATCAAAATCTGCACCACCCCTTGTGCCTGCCGCCTTAAGGCAAAGGGATCTTGGGATCCTGTGGGAATGCTCCCTACCGCGAAATATCCCACTAAGGTGTCTAGTTTGTCCGCCAAACTCACCACAGTGCCTTCTACCGTACTTGGCAGCGAATCACCAGCAAAGCGAGGCTTGTAGTGCTCTCGAATACCTGTGGCCACTGTAGGATCTTCACCTTGCGCTAGGGCATACTTTTCGCCCATAATGCCCTGAAGTTCAGGAAACTCATAGACCATCTGAGAAACAAGATCGCATTTTCCAAGGAGAGCTGTGCGTAGCGCTGTCTCTTTGTGATCAACATACCCCAATTGTTCAACAAGCTTACCGGTTAGCGTTCGAATTCGCCTAACTT
>DHNI01000025.1:66093-71075 GCA_002409455.1 Firmicutes bacterium UBA5420
ACCGGTTAACGTTCGAATTCGCCTAACTTTATCCCCCATGGATCCGAGCTTCTCGTGGAATACAACTCCCTCGAGCTTCTGGGCATTATCAGGGAGTTTCGTCCGCAAGTCTTCGTCGTAGAAGAACTTCGCATCAGACAGCCGGGCCTCTAATACCTTCTCGTTACCACGGATAACATTTTCGAGATGATTATCGGCTCCATTGCGAACACCAATGAATTTTGACACAAGGAGGCCACCTTCATCATGGAGTGGAAAATAGCGTTGGTGCTCTTTCATAGAAGTAATCAGCACTTCCGCAGGCATCTCCAAATACTCCTTGGAAAAGCTACCGCAAAATGCAGTAGGATACTCAACCAGATTAACCACTTCGTCCAATAGACGCTGATCTTCCAAAACCAGGGTCCCCTCTTTGGTCGCTAGGTTTTGGATCTGTTCCCACGTGGCCACACGCCTTTGAGAGCCGTCCACTAGAACATAATGATCACCTAATTGCCCAACATACTCTTTTGGTTCCGAAAGGAATATTGGTCCCGAACTCAGCTGCCTATGGCCGTACGTTACCTGACCTGCCTGAACAGAGCCTATTTGGCAAGGGATCACATCATGCCCGAATAGGGCAACAATCCAGCGCAGGGGCCTGGCATAGCGAAGTTCGTAGTTTCCCCAGCGCATGTTCTTAGGGAAGTTCAAATGCTCGATCGCATCTTCCAAGAGAGGCTTTAACAAGTCCTTAGTTTTTCGACCCGCAACCTCTTTGCGAACGTAAATGTAATCGGCCCCTTGAAATTGCTTAATGCTAATGGCGCTCGCTTCTACTCCCTGGGAGCGCAAGAATCCTTGCCCAGCCCGCGTGAGATTTCCCTCTTGATCCCGAGCAATAGTAAGAGGCGGTCCCTTGACTTCCTCGACCACGTCTTCTTGCTCAGTTTGCACACCTTCAATCAACAGGGCAAGGCGTCGAGGGGTGCTTAGCCTGCGCACCTCGACGAATTTCAGCCTCTCCTGGCTCAGCTTTTTGGTCACATTCTCAACCAATTGCTCCAACGCCTTCTCCACAAAGCGAGCTGGCAACTCTTCAAAACCAAGCTCTAGCAAAAAATCTTGCATTTATACACGCCCCCCCTTGAGCATTGGAAAGCCTAGTTTTTCCCTTTCAGCAAGGTAGCCTTGTGCTGCCATGCGGGCAAGCGCCCTTACTCGCCCAATAAAGCGCGTTCGCTCACTAACAGAAATGGCACCACGAGCGTCGAGCAGATTAAAGGTATGAGAACACTTTAAGACAAAGTCGTATCCGGGTAAGATGAGCCCTTGCCCCATAAGCCTTTTCGCTTCAACCTCGTATAAATTAAAGAGCGTGAACAGCATACTCACATCAGAAACTTCAAAATTGAACTTGGAAAACTCAACTTCGTTCTGCATAAACACGTCGCCATAGGTGACATCGCCGACCCATTTTAAGTCAAAAATGCTATCCACACCCTGAATAAATGTGGCCAACCTTTCTATTCCATAGGTAATCTCTGCGGATACTGGCTTCACATCAATACCACCAACTTGCTGAAAGTAGGTGAATTGAGTAATCTCCATGCCGTCAAGCCACACTTCCCACCCTAGGCCCCAGGCACCTAATGTAGGGGATTCCCAATCATCCTCCACAAAGCGTACATCGTGTTTTAACAAATCAATGCCTAAGGCCTCTAGACTTCCTAGGTACAGCTCCTGAACATTGTCAGGTGATGGCTTCAAAACAACCTGGTATTGGTAATAGTGCTGTACTCGATTGGGATTTTGCCCGTAGCGACCATCTGTAGGCCTTCTGCATGGTTGTACATAAGCCACATTCCAGGGCTCTGGCCCTAGAGCCTTTAAAAAAGTAGCTGGTGACATTGTCCCAGCCCCTACTTCCAGGTCATAGGGCTGATAAATAATACAATCTTGCGCAGCCCAATAGCCCTGTAATTTCAGAATCATATCCTGAAGATTCATCGTTCCACCCTCGCTTCACGACCTTATGAGAGCCGTAGATTTCATCTGTTAATTTATATCAAATTGACCACTCATTGTCAATTAGGGGTCAAGCTCTGCAGGGTCTCTAGAAAATCTAAAGACTTAAGAGGATACTCAAGCCGAAAATCTAGATACCTACGCATCACGCGGCGCAGTTCTACTTCATTGTTGGCCGCAGGATGCAGCACGGTTAGTCTGGAAAAGTCCCACTCTAATAATCGTTTCATTAACTCCCAGGTTCCATTCGACACAGGTATACTTCCTGGCACATGTCCCACACACTTTTCACAAAGGGCGCCGCCTTGTTCTGTGAAAGAGATGTTGCCCTTTAGTGTTTCACGACAATGCAGACATTGATAGAGTTCTGGTTCATAACCAAGTTCGCGCATGAGCCTGATTTCGAAGGCTCGAGCAGCAAGCGTGAAACGCCCTGCTTCTCCCAGGGAAAGGGTGGCCGCTAATAACGGGAAAATGCTATCTGTAGGATCCTCTTCCGCTGTTAGAGCATCCAAAAGTTCTGTGATATAAGAGGCGTAGGCAAACTTCTCTAGATCGTCCCGTATAACCTGGCCACTATGGATAATATCAGCTTGACTGAGATTATGCAGACCCTTACCTGGAAAAATGAGATAACGACCATGGGTGAATACCTGGGTTGGACTAAGTAGACGATTGCGGATCCTGCGGGCCCCCCTAGCCACGGTATTAAGCTTGCCCCGTTCCTTTGTGTACAGCGTAACGATGCGATCTGCTTCGCCTAAATTGCGCACGCGTAGCACAATGCCTTCCGTTCTCCAGGTCACGTATCGTCACCGCCCATATCTCCAGGAGGCGCAATGCCTAGATACGCATACCCCAAGGAAGTAATACAGCGTCCCCTAGCCGTGCGCTGTACCAAGCCCAATTGCAGCAAAAAAGGTTCATAGACATCCTCAATTGTGTTTGCCTCTTCACCGATGGCTGCAGCAAGACTTTCCACACCCACGGGTCCTCCTCCAAAGACGCGCTGGATCGTGAGCAGAATGCGTCGATCCAAATGATCTAGGCCGTTATCATCGATTTCAAAAAGACCTAATGCTTCGGTAGCCACGCCATGAGAAATGTGATTATCAGCCCGAACCTGAGCATAATCCCTTACGCGCTTTAATAAGCGATTGGCCACCCTTGGCGTCCCCCTAGATCGTTTAGCAATCTCTCGAGCGCCCCCATCGTCAATGGCTACACCAAGGATCTTGGCAGCTCGAAACACAATGGCCTGTAAATCGTCATCCTCATAGAGTTCTAACCGGCTGATAACGCCAAAACGATCTCTGAGGGGCGAAGTAAGCATGCCAGCTCTGGTTGTAGCACCAATCAAGGTAAATGGAGGCAAATCGATTCGCACCGATCTTGCCCCCGGGCCTTTACCGATTACAATGTCTACAGCAGCATCCTCCATAGCCGGATAGAGTACCTCTTCTACAGAACGGCTCAAGCGATGGATTTCGTCTATGAACAACACGTCATTGGCCTGTAAACTGGTTAAAATAGCTACTAAGTCGCCTTGGCGTTCAATGGCAGGGCCTGATGTGGTATGAATTCCCACGCCCATTTCTGTGGCTATGATATGCGCTAAACTCGTCTTGCCCAAGCCGGGAGGGCCATAGAGCAACACATGGTCTAAAGGCTCGCCACGCTGTTTTGCTGCAGTAATAAACAGCTTCATATGCTCTTTAACCTTATCTTGCCCAATATACTCCGCAAGAGTACGCGGCCTGAGAGATGTCTCTGCATCCCAATCATCAGGCCGTTTCCAGGCACTAACTATCCGTTCCGTCTCCAAGTACGCTCACCCCTTTGCTGACCGTTTTGTGCCAGCGCCACCTTGAGTAATTCCTGCAAATTGTAATTCTCTTTTAAATGTGGCTTCGCAAGATTGACCATGCGCTCGGCCTCACTTCCATGGTAGCCCAAGGCTTGCAAAGCTTCTACAGCATCTTCAAAAACGCTACCTGAGACAATGGGCAAATCGTCACCCTCACTATCGTAATCAGGGACAATCCCTTTGAATTTATCCTTTAGTTCAAGCAAAATCCGCTCCCCCGTCTTTTTGCCGATCCCCGGCAAACTGGTCAAGGTTGCTAGATCTTGCTGTTGAACCGCCCTGATGAAGTCCTGCGGTGCAATATTCGACAAGATACCCACACCCAGCTTGGGCCCAATGCCTGCCACTCCAATGATCTTGTGAAAGAGGCTCCGTTCTTCTGGCGATGAAAATCCGTATAGGACAAAGGCGTCGTCCCTTACCTGCAGGTATGTCTGGATCTGAAGTTCCTGACCCTGGCTCGGTAGTTTCTTGAGCACCGAAGAGGTGACAGTGATTTCGTAACCAACGCCCTGCACATCAAGGACAACGGTTGTTTCTGTGACCTCCAAGAGACGTCCATTAAGTGAGACAATCATTGCGATCTCCCCCAGTTGTTAGCATTAAGGCCATGGCATATGCAAACGGCCAAGGCATCTGTGACATCATCGGGTTTGGGAGTTTCGGCAAGCCCGAGCAGCATTTTTATCATGTAGGCTACTTGTTCTTTACTAGCCCTGCCGTAACCTGTAACCGCCATTTTCACTTGAAGCGGCGTATACTCTGCAATAGGCAATCCTGCGTGTGCCCCAGCCAGAATAGCCACTCCCCTAGCTTGTCCCACTGCAAGTGCTGTGGACACATTCTTGTTGAAAAAAAGTTCTTCAATGGCTATGCAATCAGGATGGAACTCAGCAACAAGATCGGTTAGCTCAGCATAAATCGTCTCTAGGCGTAAGGGTGTGCTCTGCTTGGTTGTTGTGCGAATAGCACCATATCCTAAGACGATGTGCCGGTTGTTCTCTAGTTTGACTACTCCATACCCTGTTATGGCCGTACCAGGGTCTATTCCCATGATGATCATGATCCCTACACCCACCTTGCCCTCTCTATTCGACACGCAATAAAG
>DHNI01000025.1:71211-71444 GCA_002409455.1 Firmicutes bacterium UBA5420
CAATAAAGTAAGTCCTTGCCTCAGGTTCCGTGCAAAGAAAAAGCCTCAACGCAAATCATCCAGTTGAGGCCATGGGTAATCATGATTTCCACTAACCAATGCCAGCTCGCGACCTACCGTAAGTTGCTGGCGAATGCCAACATGATAAATAGCCTTTGACTAACAATGTAAGCTAGAACAAAAAAGACCAAACCTACCATAATAAGCACCAACACCCGACGCATAATTCTCCC
>DHNI01000025.1:71577-79582 GCA_002409455.1 Firmicutes bacterium UBA5420
AACACCCGACGCATAATTCTCCCACTTGTGGAGAGTATGCCCTAGGCATAAGCGCGTATTCCTTACGACTCGACCTCGTAGTTGGAATAGACCTCTTGAACTTCATCTAACTCTTCGAGGATCTCGATCAGTTTTTCCATGGATTCCACTCTATCCTCGGTGATTGTCACTGTATTTTGGGGTATGAAACTGATTTCTGCTCCAAGAAAGCGTAGGCCCTCGGCCTCTAAGTCCCCCTTCACCGTCAGAAAATCGCCGGGATCTGTGTGGATTTCAATGACATCGCCGTCAGTGACAACATCTACTGCCCCTGCTTCAAGGGCTAGAAGCATTACTTCGTCCTCATCTACCTCTTCGCCCCGTTCTACCACGAGGAGACCGCGGCGTTCAAACATCCAGGCTACGCAACCACTCTCCCCTAAATTCCCGCCATACTTGGAGAACCTATGGCGGACTTCTCCGGCCGTACGATTGCGATTGTCTGTAAGGGTATCAAGCATAATAGCTACACCGCCTGGCCCATAACCTTCGTAGAGCACCTCCGAATATGTCGCTCCGTCAAGACCCCCTACAGCCCGTGCAATAGCCCGATCAATATTGTCATTTGGCATGTTTACCGCCCGGGCTTCATCGATGGCTAAGCGTAGCTTAACATTCGCTTCAGGATCCGATCCGCCCTCTTTTGCCGCAACTGTAATTTTGCGCCCAATCTTGGTGAAGATCTGACCTCGCTTCGCATCTTCCTTAGACTTCTTGTGCTTAATATTAGCCCACTTAGAATGTCCTGCCATAGTGTCACGCCCTTTCGCTCCCATTCTAGCACAGGTGTACCCTACTAGACAAGGATTACCTATCTTGGGAGGATTTGACCGCAGTTTGAATGGCCGTTAGAAGAATGTATTGCAGGCCGAAAATCAAGAGAACCAATATAATGGGAGATACCAAACGGGTAATGAGTAGAAAGTCGTACAAACCATGGGCGAAGGAGGCCGTAGCTAGCCCTAAGGCCATGTGAGGTAGGGACTTGGTGGAGAACTGCGCCTTTCCAAGGTAGTAACCTGCTAGCCCTGAAAAAGCAATATGTGCTAAAGTGGCAATGGTGCCACGCAAGGGTGCCACCATCAAACCAAAGGCAGAAATATATAATATGTTTTCCACGACTGAAAAGCCAATAGCGGTAGCAATAGCATAGATAATTCCATCCATAGGCTCGCTAAAGTGCTCTGATCTGGCCACGGCCAGGTATACGGCTACCAACTTAAACAACTCTTCTCCCAAACCCACAACAAAAAAAGAAAGGCCCAATTGAACCGGGAGCGAATTTGAACTCTGTAGAAGGTCACTAAAGGGGGCTTCCCAGCTTAAAGCAGGGATGACTGCTAACGCCCCAAACAACATGCAAAGGATAAGCCTACTAAACGGCTCTTTATCCCCCACATCATAACGATTGAAGTACCACAACCAAAAAAGCCCTGGGAGTAGTGAAGCTAAAAGGACTGCAAGCACCGCATCACCCCTTTGAGATTACTGTTCTTGATCCTCTTCCCACACAAGCAGTCTCTCGCCGTGAGCCCAATGCACTGCCTGTTCGACTTGGCATGCACCGCATCGGTATAGATCCGTAAAGGCATGATTCTCCTCAGACTCTACTCCCACCATAGGCTGATTGCAGAACGGACAACGTACCATAAAATCACCACCCTGCTATTAGAATGTGCTTCTTTACACCTTTTATGAATACTAGTTGAGGAGGATAAATACTCCAAGTCTAGAACCAGTCAGTTAGATAAACGAAACGAGGAGGCTATGTATGAAACTAGGTGAACTACTGCGAAGTGGTGACTGGAAGAACGAGAAACATGTTCCAGTTATCGATGTCCCTGATCGTGTTCAGGCAAACCAACCCGTGGAGATTGGTGTTAGCATAGGAGCCGACAATCCCCATCCAAATACGGCAGAGCACCATATCCGCTGGATCAAGCTGCTTTTTCAACCCGCTGAAGGCTTTACCTTCGAGTTGGCCGATATCCAGTTTACAGGCCATGGCGAAGGTCTTAAGGGTGGTCATGAAGGGCCAGTCTACAGCGACCCCTTTGCCAAAGTTACGGTAAGGCTAAAGGAAAGCGGCACCCTTTATGCCCTCAGTTACTGTAACATCCACGGTCTGTGGGAAAACAGTGAGACAATCACAGTTACAGAGGACTAAAAAAAAGGCTAAGGGCCAGGGAACCCCCTGAACCTTGGCCTTTTTCTCTGCAAACCTTGCATTTGCTATTTATTGCCGTCTTTAACCCATCCAGCCACGGTTACTGTCCGTTTGGCTTGATATTTCACAGCCTCCTTAACATCTTCCACCATGTTACCCTCTTGATCTACGCTGACACTCGTTCCGTAAGGGTTTCCTCCAGAGGCAAAAATCGAAGGATCCGTATACCCAGGGGCTGCCACGATGGCACCCCAATGATACATATTGGTGTACAGTGACAATATGGTGATTTCTTGCCCACCGTGCGAATTTTGTGCCGAAGTCATGGCGCTGACCACCTTATTGGCAAGCTTCCCCTCGAACCAGAGTCCGCCAGTTGTATCTAGAAACTGGCGCATTTGAGCAGCCATATTGCCAAACCGGGTAGGTACGCTGAAGATGTATGCATCAGCCCATTCCAGATCTGCTGGAGTCACTTCTGGAACAGCCTTGGTAGCTTCAGCATGGGTCTTCCAGGCGGGGTTAGAGTCTATGGCGCTTTGGGGCGCTAACTCAGGAACTTTGAGCACCCGTACCTCGGCACCTAATTCTTCCGCACCTTCCTGAGCCCATTTTGCCAACTGATAATTGGTTCCTGTTGAACTATAGTAAATTACTGCTAGTTTAACTGACATTTTCATCACTCCTATCGTGGTGTTTTTAATTACTGATTCACTTACTATATAACCATATTTTGCTTCTGTTGGCAACTACTTTCTTCGTGCTGCATCCTCAATGATCTGCAGAATATTCTTGGCGCCATCCTTCACTTCGGATTCCTTCATCGTCTTGATAAACTGTTCTTTGTGTTCCTCAAGTTGCAGCAAATTATCCTGCAAAGACTGTAGACTCAGTTCCTCCTCTGGGATCACTACGCTAAACCCCTGCTTTGCAAAGGATTCAGCATTCAAGATTTGATCACCGCGACTAGCTTGCCTCGAAAGGGGCACCAAGATGTGTGGTTTCGCCAGAGCCAAAAGCTCAAAAATGGAATTCGCACCGGCTCTAGATAAGACAAAGTCCGCGGCAGCAAAGAGATCAGGTAACTCGTCCTTGGCGTATTCCAGTTGGCAATAACGCGGATGTTTTATGGCAGTATCAACATTTCCCTTTCCGCACAGATGGATAATCTGATAGCGCCTAGTGAGTACCACAAGGTTCTCTCGAATGGTCTGGTTCAGTATAGCCGCGCCTAAGCTCCCACCCATCACAAGCAAGGTAGGGTAGCCTTCAGCAAATTTGCAGAAACGAAGCCCCTCACTTCTTGAGCCCTGGATGAGTTCTGAGCGAATAGGCGTTCCTGTCACCATCCCTTTACCTTTGATATACTGCAACGAATCGGGAAATGTTAAACACAGTTCCCTAGCGAAGGGCAGGCTGAGCTTGTTGGCGAGCCCTGGCGTCAAATCGGATTCGTGCAAGACAACGGGAATACGCAATAACCAGGCTGCAACGGTAACGGGTACCGAAACAAAACCGCCTTTGCTAAAAACAACGCTAGGTCGTAGCTTCCTCAAGACGCGATGAGCCTCCAAGACCCCTTTCAGCACGCGAAAAGGATCACTAAGATTCTTGAGATCAAAATATCGTCTTAGTTTTCCAGCGCTAATGGGATAATACGGCACATGGCCTTCCATGAGCTCTTTCTCAATTCCATCCACAGTTCCAATATAGTGAATCTCCCAGCCTCTATCTTTCAAATGAGGTATTAGGGCAAAATGAGGTGTAACGTGGCCAGCGGAGCCGCCACCGGTCAAAACGATTTTCTTCATCAAAAGCCTCCTGTTCTGGGCAGGTATTTCATGAGAAAGGTGGAAATAGCTTCTATGAAAACTTGCGAGGTGATTGTATGCATCCAATAGCATTTAGCATTGGCTCTATAGAAATCTACTGGTACGGGATCTTAATGGCTTGCACCTTTGTGTCAGCCTACTTTATTGCTCGCTATTTTGCACGCCTGCACGGAGTGAATGCTGAACTGATTGAGAACCTCTTTTTCGTCTCAGCTGTTTCTGGTCTCATCGGCAGTCGCCTTGGAGCAGTTATACCTTATTGGCGCTATTTCCTGCAAAATCCGCTAGAAATCTTCTCCCGTGCAGGGATGGCATCCCATGGAGCCATCATCACGATCATGATAGTGGGATACTTCTACGTACGCAAACATGATCTCAAGTACTGGCAAGTGGCTGACTTCGCTGCACCGATTCTACCAGTGGGACATATCTTCATTCGCTTAGGAAACTTTCTCAGCGGTGAACTATATGGTCCTCCTACCGATCTTCCCTGGGCTATGGAATTTCCCGATAGTTTGGTACCGGTTCATCCCTCCCAGCTCTACGAGGTCTTGGCATCAATCATCATTCTGCCCTTTGCCTGGAAATGGGCCAAGAACCCCCGTTACCCTGGTTATGCTTTATTACGTACACTTTTTGTTCACTCCGCTGTGCGGTTTTTCCTTGACTTCATTCGACAGCATAGTGAGCTCTATGGTCCCTTCGTATTAAGCCAAATCATTGCTTTAGCTATCTGTGCTGTAACCTTGCCTGCAATTTTAATCCTCGATCGACGCCATAAGCTGCAATAATTCGGCGCTCAAAAATGGGGTGAATGGTTGTAGCAGTGTGGCCATCACCCTGGCTTCTACTCTTGTAAGCATGGATTTGTTTTTTATGTACCCCATGATGGCCGCCAGTGCCGTGTGGGGTTTTCTTTGCAAGATGCGCTCTTGCACCTTGAGCCGTAAATCTCCCAGATGCTCTGGCTCAGCAAAACCACCATTTGGTTCGCCTAAAGACCCATGTCCGAGTTGCCACAGTTTTGTTACAAAACGATAGGCTCCGGCAAGTCCATGCCACTGAAAGACATAATCCCTGGCAAGGGGCCCTATGTACAAAAAGTAGATGCGCAAAGCGTCTACACCAAAGTCAGGCAAGAGGTCACGCATCGATTCGGTTCGTAACAGGCGCCCACAGTACAACGTATCTCTCGCCCGCAGCTCACCCATAGCCCGGACATAATCCCGCGGCAGAACCGCCAGCTCATAACCAGCATCACTGGCTCTGGCCTGGCTGAAAAGGCCAAGCGTGTTGATCTCCTTAAACCAGCGCTCCTGGCCACCGCATACAGATATGGGAACCTTTTTTCCGAAATAGACCGAGGCGAAGAAATCCGTTAAGACCAAAAGCCTAGCGTTCTCCATGCCAAGCTCTCCACTATCGCCTGGAACGAGCACTGTACAAACCTGTGCGTCTTCTTGGCTGAAATATTGTTCCTCTTGCCAGATTCTCCTCCACTTGCGTTCGATCACTGCATGATTGTAACGTAACATAAGCTCTTCACTCACTTAAAAGGGAATTCCAAACGGCCATCGGCGTTCAACAGATTTTCTTGACCTGCAAAGTACCAGGTGGGTACCGACCCGATGAAGACTTCTTCTAAAATCGGAACCTGCGTAGACACGAGAATGTCTTCCGACATCAAAGGAACAGCAATCCGCATCCGTACCTGAATATCGAGGAGCACGCGATGCCATGTCTGGTTGATGCCCGCGCTTTCAAAGCTGGCCACAGGTGTTGTAGTCAATCCGCCTACAGGAATCATGCGAACTGGAATGCCCGGTCCCCATGAGGCTAGAAAGTCCAAACCGGTGAGTTGACCCAAGGGAATAGGGAACACTTCTTCACCCATGTTATTGAGCGTCTGTAGGATTTTATGCGTAGCCTGACTGCTCACTCGGTTTAGCTCACCCATGTCGTATTGGATGGCCTGTAGGTTGCCTTCGCCATCACGGATTAAATGTGCCATAGTCGTACTACTGAGGCTTACAGCCATCATCTCCTCCACGGCAACATTAATGGCCCTCGTTGCTAGACTCATAGCTCTAGTCTCAGCCCATGTGCGCAGAACAGGAGCTAAGCGCCCTTCCGCAATCATCAAGGCCAAAACCGCGAAGAGCACAAGAATGAGAAGTACAAGGCCAACGTAGGTGCGCCAAGTAAATTTTATCATGGACAATCACCTCTCACAAGTGTTCATAACTTTGAAATCAAGAACCCCCCTAGGTATTCAGACTATTTGGCGAAGTTCTATGTTATAATGAAATCATGAAATGTCCCTCGGGGGTGTCAGTGTGAAACGAAAGACCGTACTTATCTATGTTATCGTAATTCTAGGTTCGACCCTTCTGGGAGCCAGTGTTGGTGTCCTTTCAGCCTATTTACGAAGTGCTCCGAGCCTTGATCAAGTCAATATTCATCAGGACTTTACTACTTACATCTATGATATCAATGGTCGATTAATCACGGATTTGTATAAAGAAAACCGTATTCCTACCGATATCAATGAGCTTCCTGACCATGTTAAAAATGCAGTTGTTGCCATTGAGGACGATCAGTTCTACAACCACCACGGTATTAATTTTATTGCCTTTGGTAGGGCCATTTTGGTCAACATTAGAGATTGGAACTTCAGCCAAGGCGGAGGAACCATTACGATGCAGTTGGCTCGTAATGAGTTTTTAACCCAGAAAAAGACCATCATGCGCAAACTTGAAGAATTTTTGTGGGCGGTGCAAATTGAACGGAAGTATTCCAAAGATGAAATTCTAGAAGCTTATCTCAATGTATTTTACCTAAATCATGGCGCATACGGCATTGAATCAGGAGCCCGCACATTCTTTGGAAAATCAGCCAAAGACCTTACCGTCAGCGAAGCTGCCCTCATTGCGGGAGTAATTCGCTGGCCAACTCGTTATTCGCCCTTTGTGAACCCTGATATTGCCATCGATCGCCGAAATTTTGTGCTGAATCGAATGCAGGAAGTTGGATTCTTAACGGAGGCCGAAGCCAGCATTGCCAAGGCAGAACCCCTTGTACTTGCGGAAAGGCAAGCTCGGGTTGTAGAGGCTAGTTACTTTGTGGACTACGTAATCGGGCAACTTGTTGAAAAGTATGGCCAGGCTGCAGTATTCAGCGGTGGTCTGAGGGTATACACCACCCTTGACCTTGATATGCAAAGGGCGGCTGAAAAGGCTTTAGCCGAGGGAGTACCAGTGGGTTCTTCCGCCGAAGGATCTCTAACCCAACCCCAGGGAGCTGCACTTGCTTTAGTTCCTCAGACGGGTGAAATCAGAGTGATGGTAGGAGGGCGCGGCCAAGACAGCTTTAACCGTAGTGTTCAAGCACTGCGTTCACCAGGTTCCGCGATTAAGATCTTCCCTTATACGGCAGCCATCGACAATGGTATCACTGTAGCCGATGTCTATATGGATGAACCAACCGACTTTGTGACCATAACGGGTGAAGTGTGGAGCCCTCGCAACTATTATGAGACTTTCGCTGGAGAAGTAACTGTGAGGGAAGCGATCGAGGATTCACTAAACGTCATTGCCGCCCAGGTCGTCGATGAACTTGGCCCCCAGACTGTCATTGATTACGCAAAAAAAATGGGGATTACTACTTTTGTGGAGCAAGGCCGCGTCAATGATGTGGGTTTAGCGCCTCTAGCCCTAGGAGGCATGACCCGTGGAGTGAACCTATTAGAATTGGCCACAGCCTACGGTGTCTTAGCCAACCAGGGTATAAAGACTGAACCATTTGCTATTCTGCAAGTGACTGATGCCAATGGCAACATCTTAGAGCAAAACAGTCCACGCCTGGAGGTTGTACTAAGTGAACAAACTAGCTATATTATGACCGATCTGCTACGGGGAGTTATTGAGCGGGGTACTGGGAAGAACGCCAATATTGGCGTTCTTCCCAG
>DHNI01000123.1:0-240 GCA_002409455.1 Firmicutes bacterium UBA5420
AGTAAGGTATTGGCTCCTTGACTCAAATCATTCTCCCTCCTTAGGTTCGTGCTCTAATAAAGGCAACCATGGTCATTGCACACGCTCCTTATCCGTAAATTTCCAAGAATGAGTGCTACCTAGGTAATTCGCAATTAAACCACAGTATCCTTCCTAATCATTCCATTCGAGTGTCGGGCACTTTTTTTCGCCATGCAGTGCGGATTATTCCCAATTATATTGACAATTACGAAAATAACC
>DHNI01000123.1:365-1382 GCA_002409455.1 Firmicutes bacterium UBA5420
TATTGACAATTACGAAAATAACCTGTACACTAAAGAAAAAAACATGGGAGTTGAGGGCTATTTGGTTAATACTATTCTTCCACATGCTTGGTTCCATGCAACCCTACCATTCCACGAAGTATGAAGGTCTCGTTGGGCAGAGTACACCCTGGGATTGCGGTTCCGCCGCCGCTGCTACCGTCTTCACACTGGCAGGACAATCTGCAGAACCAAGATTGGAGATTGAAACAGACAAAGCAGGCACTTCGCTTTTAGGTCTAAGCGCCTACTTTGAATCTCGAGGTTGGGAGGGGATAGGCTACAACCTCACTTGGGAGCAAATCCTTCATTTCTTCACGTACTTTCCCAATCGCCCCCTTATAGCTCACCGCAACCTAGAGCAAGGGCATTATGTCGTCCTCTTAGGTATGGCCCAAGATCTTTTGGTGGTGGCGGATCCGTCATCAGGAGTGCGAGCTGTACCGCCAGAGGATTTTCTGAAAGACTTTAGTGGCTTCACTTTATTCTTTCCTGAGTTACCTGCACTGAGCACCGTCGAGAAGATTCTAGATTCTGCAGAGCAGCGCCTCAGACTCCTCAGGCAGTCTGTGGCTGAATTATAAGGGGGAAGACAAATGCGATACGTTAGAAAAACTCTGTCATTCATTCTATTGATGCTAGCATTCCAAGGATCAGTCTATGCAAGCTCCTGGGCGCTCCATGGACAAGTGTGGAGTTCGCCTTACCAAGAAGGCCAGGTCTATCTTAATGAGCTCAGCATTACTTTCGATCCCTACAACGATCTCCAAGTGGCGGCGTCCTTGCCAATCCAGTTCTCCCGTAGCCCTGGCTTGCACGAATTGCAGTTTCTCTATCCCCGCCTTGCCCTTGCCTGGTCCCCACCCATTGATAATGTGCTCTCGGGCAGCGTGAAAGCGCACTATCATCCTAAGCCCCAGAGGCTAGAGCTGCAAGGAGGTGTGCAGATGATCCTAGATCCCATAGCCCTGCGCTGTGCCCTGTCGTACCAAGCAGAAA
>DHNI01000123.1:1545-2008 GCA_002409455.1 Firmicutes bacterium UBA5420
TGGTCTTTGCCATAAACGAAAGATGGGCCCTGGGGGCCCACCTACAATACACCAGAAATTCCGTCTTGACCTATGAACTACATCACACCACGAAGGATGGAAAACAGAGACAGTTCAGCTACAGCCACTACTTAGATGGTTCGCTACAGTGTTTGGATTTCAGGATCGCTCTCTAGAGCGCTGTTTCTGCTAAATGTTCTAGTTCACGAAGATGCTCTTCAAAAACGGCCATAGCCTGTACGATAGGCTCAGGCTTACTCATATCCACACCAGCTTTTCTGAGGAGGTTAATCGGGTAGTCAGAACCACCACCACCAAGGAATTCTAGGTAACGCTGAACTGCTGGTTGGCCTTCCTCCAAAATCTGCCTTGAAAGCGAGATAGCAGCAGAAAAGCCTGTAGCATACTTGTAAACGTAGAAAGAACGATAGAAGTGGGGAATTCTAGCCCATTCCATGGCGAT
>DHNI01000123.1:2272-2510 GCA_002409455.1 Firmicutes bacterium UBA5420
TCAAATTCGGCAAACATAGTCTGTCTAAAGACCGTCCCCCTAAACTGTTCCAAGAAGTGATTCAACAGATAGGCGCGTTTTTTAGGCTCTTCAGTTTTTGCTAAAAGATCGTTCATAAGTAGGGCCTCATTGAGTGTGGAGGCCACTTCTGCGACGAATATCTTATAGCCAGCATTAACGAATTCCTGATTCTTATTGGAATAATAGGTGTGCATGGCATGACCTAGTTCGTGGGCCA
>DHNI01000123.1:2674-3657 GCA_002409455.1 Firmicutes bacterium UBA5420
AAGACATCACCGAGGGTTTCGTTGTAGTTCATCAGCACATAAGGATGCACTCCGTATGTTCCCCACGAATAGGCGCCACTGGTCTTGCCCCGGTTCTCTAACCAATCAATCCAGCCATCAGAGAAACTAGCACTCATATCCCTAACGTATTGATCGCCTAGGCGGTGCAATCCAGATTGAACCATGTCCATTGCCTCTTCGCGAGCGATTTCTAGATCTTCATCGGCAACCATGGGCACATACAGATCATACATGTGTAGTTCGTCTAAGCCCAAGAGCTGCTTGCGAAGCCGAACATAGCGATGCAATAAGGGTAAGTGGTCGTGAATGGATTCTACCAAGTTGGTATAAACCTCTGGGTTCACATTGTCTTGAAACAAAGCGGCCTCTAAAGATGAGTTGTATCTGCGCGCCTTGGAGAGAAAAAGCTCCTTCTTCATGGCAGCTACAAAGGTGGTTCCCAGAGTATTTTTCCACGAAGTATAGGTTTCATAGAGTGCCTCGAATGCACCTTGCCGAACCTCACGCTTTTGCGATTCGAGGAGTTGACCATAGCGCCCGTGGGTTAATTCCACCATATCACCGTCATCGTTCTTGACGTCGGGAAACTTCAAATCGGCGTTGTTAAACATGCGAAAGATGTTGCTTGGTGCCTGCGCTATCTCTCCTGCTTCGGCTAAGAGCTGTTCTTGCTCGGCAGGCAAAGTATGGGCCTTCATGCGCAGGATATTCTCCAAATGATGCGCATAAAGTTTTAAGCCCGGCACGTCTTTGATCCAACCTCGAACCGTTTCAGCATTTAGATTTAGAATTTCTGGTTCAAAAAAGGATTGGGCGGCATTTAGCTCTACCGAGGCAGCCATGGCTTGGTCGGCATAGCCTTGGTACAAAGATTTGGCGTTATCTTCATCTTTTCGCATGCGTGCATAAACGAAAAGGCGTTCCATAACCAAGCCTATTTCGTCCATCTGCTGTAAAGCGCT
>DHNI01000123.1:3798-4009 GCA_002409455.1 Firmicutes bacterium UBA5420
AGCAAATTCTCCCCTGAGGTTAGTTTTCCTTTGAGATCAAGTACCCCCTGTATGCCGATTTTCAACTGGGCTAAATCTTCTTCCCAGGCTTGGTCACTGGCGTAAATATCCTCTAAACGCCATTTAAGATCAGGCGATATCTCATCTCGTCGTTGAAGCTGTGCCATCTTTTCACTCCTTGCTTTCTGGTTATATCTCTATCTCTTCTACT
>DHNI01000123.1:4164-4664 GCA_002409455.1 Firmicutes bacterium UBA5420
TTACCAAAACTCTCCTCTATAGAAAGGTAAAAACAGGATCAGACCAGTTTATGTGGAAATAAAGCAGCGAGGTGAAGTTCAATGCGCAAGGAAGAAGTCTTTGCTCTAGATATTGGTACCCGCACCATCGCAGGTCTAATCATGGTATCTACAAGTGAAGGATTTGAAATTAAAGAAGCCCGCCTGCACCAGCAATTGCCTGGTGCCATGGCCGACGGACAAATTCATCATATAGGCGCTGTTGCCCGCACCATCTTCAAAATCAAAGAAGAACTAGAAACAGCTTGTGCTATTCCTCTTAATAAGGCTGCAGTTGCCGCGGCAGGGCGTTCCTTGCTCACAGAACCTGGAAGTAGCAGCTTTGACCTTATGCCAGGAGCGCGCTTAAGCGCGGACGAAGTGCGCGCCCTAGAGCTTGATGCCGTGCGGGATGCCGTAGAGAAACTTTCTTTCGACAAGGCCGACGGCGTAATGCACAGCTACCTGTGCGTCGGATATAG
>DHNI01000151.1:0-5254 GCA_002409455.1 Firmicutes bacterium UBA5420
GCTGAACCAGAGCTCATGGAGCAGCTCGCAGAGGCTAAGGGAAGAATGGCCCGGGCCTGGCAGGTAGAAAACACCTGGCTAGCTGGGCAGATTAAGCGCATCCAAGAAAGTTCAATGGAGCTTGAAAAACGTCTCAAGCAAATCATGCGTATCAAGGAGGATCAGCAAGGTCAGCTTGCCGATCTCCACCAAGAGCAAGGGAGTCTGGTGGCTTGGCTAGATAGCTATGCTAAGCGTCAGCGAGAACTTGGTGAGCTGATCCCGGAGTTTTCGAAGGAAGATCCTCAGCAAACGCAGGAGCTCTACACCCATCAGCTCGATGAGATAAATACGCACTGGCAAGAACTAGAGGACTGGGTCGTAAAGGGCGAAGAGGAGCTAACCCGTCTAGAAGAGCAGCGTCTTGATCTCCGCCTCGCAGAACGCGATCTTAGTGCAAGTCCGCAAAGGACTGCTGGCCAACTCAAAAGTTATGAGCAGGCGGCAGAAAGCGTAGGCGCACGTTTGGCCGCTCGTGCTATCTTCCACCTACCTGTGCTGGACAATAGAGATTCCATCATCCCCAAAGTGAGGGAACGTTGGGAACGCAGCCAGCAAGAACTTATTTTAGCCCAGGCCACCTTAGCCAATCAAGAGGAAAAATGGGCTTTGCTGCAAAGCCGAGATTCGTATCTACCCCATCCTGTGATGCTAACAGTAAAAAAGGAGCTTGCCGATCGGGGTCTACCTGTCCTTTTAGGAAGTGAGTGGCTTGCGTCTCACCCTGCCTCCCAAGTGGAGAGGGAAGAATATCTTCAGAATCATCCCCTCTTGCCCTTCTGTATTATCGTGGAAAAGGGGCAGCTCCACGCGGTGCGGCAAGGGGCTCAGGCTCTGCAGAATTTGCCGGCTGATTTCCCTTTGCTTTTTTTGGTTCGCCAAAGCTTAACGACGGAGCAAAAAGGGGAAGACGGAAGGCTCCACAGCGTTTTAAGTGATCAGCTTTACACATTGCATAGTCGGGATTTTCAGCTGTATACGTCCCCAGAGTATTTTCGTGAATTTAAGAGTAGAATGGAAGGGCAGATCGCCAGCGAAAAGCAGCAACTTACGTCGCTGAAAGAACGCGCTGAGGAACTATCGCATCTAAGGGCGCAAGTGGAGCGTTTTTACCGAGACTATTCCCTAGATATGATAAACACTTGGCGTAGCGACGAGGATGGGATCAAGCTCGCTATAGAGGAAAACCAAGTACAGTTAGGCGAGCTAGCCACAGATCAAAGCGCCCTGACTTCCCAGATGAAACAGGCCAAGCTAGACATGGGGCTCTTGAACACCGAAAAGAGACAAGTGGAGAGATATTTGGAATCTCTTGCAGAGTTTTTGGTTCTTCACCAAGAGTATGCTGAACAAAGGGATAAGCAGGAATTTCTTATGGGCGAAATTGATCATATGAAGCGCCAAATTGCCCGCTGGGATCAGGAGGTGGCAGAACTCCACGCCAAAAAGGCCGCGATGGCAAAGGAGCTAGAAAGTCGCCAGGGAGTATTTGAATCACATATTCGTGATTTTACTACCTATGGCCTTGAAGCAGCAACCGCAAGTGATACTGACGAAGCCTATGAGCAAATTAAGGGTCAGGTGGATGGTATTTTGCAGAAGCTAAGTGGCCGCCAAAGCGATCGCCGGGATCTTGACGATCTCTGCAGGCGAACTCGTGATGAGGTGGAAGGGGCGAGGCTCGCCATCACCAAGCGAAATGTTCCGCTAACATGGCTCCATGAAAAGCAAAGGGCAGTGACGCAAAGTGAGTTGACGAAGGCCGATTCGCACCTAGAAAACGCTCAAGAGTTGGTGAATGCCCGCAAAGAAGCTTGGTGGACTGCGCAGGGGAATGCCCAAACTTGCCAGGGAGTTGTGAGTGCTTTGGCGGAAGGCGTGGTACGTACCTTTGGTAAAGACCCTTACCTCCTCTATGACAGGGTGATTCATCAAGAAGAATTGGCGCGACATGCCAGTACATTAAAACGGGTACAAGGTGCTCTTAATCAGCTTTTGGAAAAGGAAGAGGAGCTCCGAATCTGGAAAAATGAGAATCAAGGAGCATATGATCAACTTATCGAAAGCCATGGGGAACTCGTGCGATCAAAATGGAAGCAGGTGGCTCCCTTGGTCTGGGCAGATTGGCAAAATTACGAGCTGGCACCACGGGCTGCCGTGCACCAGGTTGAAGAACGCCGCCATGAGTCTAGCCGTAGAGTTGAAACGGGTAAGCTCCAGGTTGCGCAGGCGTTTCATCGTTATAGTGAGGAACTTGCGAAGACCAATAACACAAGAGTACGCCAATTTGTCAGGGAGATTCAAAGTATTGTGGCCGAGGGAAGGCTCTATGACTTTGATTTTGTTGAAACACAATTCATCCGCATTTTTGAAGCAATTGAAGCGTATCGAGTCCAATACGAAAAGCTTTTGATCGAGAGCGAACAAAACTTCACCCATTTGGTAAACCTGTGTATGCGCAGGGCACTTACGGTCTATGAGAGCATTCTGGAGATTCCGAAAAATTCTCGAATTGGCCTCTATGGGCGGTCGTTACAGCTTTTGGTCATGGAATGGCCAACGCACGCAGAGGAAGAGAACAAAATCCGTATGGAGCAATATCTCCACGGTGTAATAGAGCAGATGCAAGCCTGGCAGCAAGAGGGCATGGATGATGATGATTTGGATGCGCGCTTGGGCGAATTATTGCGCACTAGAAGCTTATTGAATGTGCTTGCTCCTATTGAGAATTGCCGGGTGCAAGTGTATAAGCCCAGGAGTGAATCAATTATCCGCAACCAGCGCATACATCATGCACCTTGGGATGACGTTTCCCGCTGGTCAGGAGGGGAGAACTATAGCGCCTATATCACCATGTTCATGGTCATGCTAGCCCATATTCGGCAGCAGATGGAAGGCAAGCCAAAGTCTTGGAAGGTGCTGGTGGCCGACAATCCTTTCGGGAAAGCTTCGGCTGGCCACGTCCTTGATCCCATTTTTGAAGTGGCCAGGGCCAACCAGATTCAGCTTTTGTGCTTTACCGCTCATAAAGAAGAGTCTATTCTGCGCTATTTTCCTGTCGTCTATAGTTTGCAGCTACGGCAAACGTATGGGAAGGAGATCATGCAGGCTGAGCAATTGGAAAGCGGATTCTATCAGCGTGAAGAAATGGCCCAAGAGCTGGTTAGCGAAGCTGCAGCGACTCAAGGGGAGTGAATGGGGAGAAAGGACGAGGGATGGTACGGAATCCGCCAAGTTGATTTAGGGACTGTCCCCGGTTAACGGATGCCATTTAGCCATCTACTCCGCATCAAACCTTCATAGATACTGGTACAGATAAGGGGATCTCCATGGCTCCAACGGCTCTTTTGTGAAACCCCATTGGGCCAGCACCGGCTTCGTTGGCCCATTCGCTAAAGTTTTCCCGAATCCAATTGAGGCCAAGATGCTTTTCGGGTAGGAGCCCTAGGCGGATCGTTCATCTGCCTAGGGCTCCTAAGTAGACTACATCCAAGAAGCTGGAAGGCAAGGTTCTCTGAATGCTTTACAGGGAGGACATTCATGTTCTTTGCAAGTATAACAAAAATGACTGATTGCTTTGGTTTGTAATTACTTTCCCCATCAGGATCTACCGTCCTAGAACTTGTAGTGATGAATATTTTTTTAATAAGAAGGGATTCGGGAATTAAACAAGAATGTTTACATTACTATCATGACTTGTACGTACAAGTGTACAACAGGATGTGTGAATGTAAGGTCGGTGGGAGGTCAAAAAATGATTGAACGCAGTGTGCACAAGGACAGTGTTATACCCCTGTATCATCAACTGAAAGAGATCTTAAGGGAACAGATCGCCAATAGAACATACAAGCCTCACCAACAAATCCCGTCGGAACCCGAATTGCAAAAAATCTATGGGTTGAGTCGGGCTACCATTCGTAAAGCCATCGATGGATTGGTGCGGGAGGGTTTAATTTACCGCCTCCATGGCAAGGGTACTTTTGTGGCCGATCCATTAGATCGCCAGAGCATTACCTTAGATTCGTTCACAGAAAACATGCGGTCCTTTGGCTTTGTTCCAACCACCAAGGTCTTAGAAAACACGCTGCTCACTGAGGTGGAACCAGAACTTAGGCAAAAACTCGGACTTGAGCAGGGAGATCAGGTGATTATGCTGAAGCGCTTGCGCTATCTGGATGGAGAGCATATTCTCCTGGCCACATCGTATCTGCCGGCCTACCTGTTTCCGGGGTTGGAGACTGTCGAACTTACGGGATCGCTGTATAAGACACTGGCGGAGAAGTATCACGTGAGGACCAGTTGGGGTGAAGATTTTATTGAACCTGTGATCGTCACAGAAGAAAATGCTAGACTCCTCAATACAGTACCAGGAAGTCCAGCTTTGCTCGTGGAGAGGCATGCTTACACTGCGGAGAATGATCTTGTGGAAATCTGCTATTCCTTAATTCGCGGCGATAAGGCCAAATTTTACTTGAAACACAATGGTTGAGGTGAAATTTGTCATCGGGAGGTACGTATATGCAAGACATTAATGCAGCCAACGAAACCAGTAGGCGGCGGGCAGCAATAAAGCGTACAGTAGTTGGTTATAGTTTTTTGACGCCGGCGTCTACCATCATGATTTTGTTTATTTTCGTACCAGTGTTCATGGCTTTTTATCTGAGTCTATTTGAATGGGATCTGATCAGCCCCAAGACATTCGTAGGATTACGCAACTACGCCAGGATCTTTCAGTCCACTGACTTCTTCATTGCGGTGCGCAATACGTTTTATTTTGTCTTGGTGCAGCTGCCATTGGACTTCGGCATATCTTTGGGAGTAGCCCTCTTGCTGAACCAAAAAATCCGGGGTTTGTCCTTTTATCGCACGGTGTTTTTTACCCCGGTCATTACATCTACTGTGGCAGTGAGTGCGGTTTGGCTGTGGCTTTATGACCCCTTTGACGGGCTTTTTAACTACCTGCTTGAGTTCATAGGCTTAGGACCTTATGGCTGGCTTAATGATCCAAANNTGGAAAGGTCTCGGCTATAACGTTGTCCTTTTCTTAGCGGGGCTGCAAAGCATCGATGCCAGCTTGTATGAAGCGGCTTCCATTGATGGTGCCAAACCCTTCCAGCAGTTTAGATATATTACCCTGCCGCAACTATCGCCAACCATGTACTTTGTGTTGATTATGGGTGTGATTAACTCCTTTAAGGTGTTTACGCAAATAGAC
>DHNI01000151.1:5371-9477 GCA_002409455.1 Firmicutes bacterium UBA5420
TATGGGTGTGATTAACTCCTTCAAGGTGTTTACGCAAATAGACGTGATGACTCCCGGGGGAGGTCCCTTAAAGAGTACAATGGTCATTGTTTACCTCATCTATCAGCAGGCCTTTAACTCTTTCCGTTTTGGGGAAGCCAGTGCCCTCTCGGTACTTCTTTCGGCCTTCATCTTGGTTTTGACATTATTACAGCGCTTTTTCCTCGAAAAACGCGTCCACTACAATTAAGGGAGAAGGTTAGAACATGCGAAAATCGTACATCAAGCAGTTTGTCATCCACTTTGTTCTGATCGTCTTGGGCGCGGCCATGATCTTACCCTTTGCCTGGATGATTTCCACATCCCTCAAGGGCTATCATGAGATTTTCCGTTATCCGCCCAAATGGATTCCCGATTCGCCTCAATGGAGCAACTACTTGGAAGTCTGGAAATTGGCGCCCTTTGGCCGCTTCTATGTGAACAGCGTTTTTGTGGCCCTCGTGACAACTGTGGGCCAGGTGATCACTGGAGTCCTCGCTGCCTATGCCTTTGCCCGGATGGAGTTTTGGGGACGTGACAAAGTGTTTATGCTATTTTTAGCGACCTTAATGGTTCCAACCCAGGTTACACTGATTCCCACATATATTGTCATGAGCCAAATGGGTTGGATTGATTCTTATCAGGCTTTGATCATCCCATTTGTCTCAACCGCGTTTTCTGTATTCTTGTTAAGGCAGTTTTTCTTGACCATTCCTAAAGAACTGGAGGAGGCCTCCATCATGGATGGATGCTCCAAATTGCGTTTCATTTTTTTGGTCTTGATGCCCCTGGCTAAACCAGCCATCGCCAGTGTTTCGCTCTTTGGCTTTCTCGGTTCTTGGAACTCGTATTTGTGGCCTTTAATTGTAATTAACTCCAATCAAATGCGGACTTTACCTATTGGCCTGCGCTACTTTGTTTCACAACAGGGGGGAGGGAGTGAATGGCATTACCTGATGGCAGCCTCATTGATTGTGATGCTGCCGGTGTTGATTGTCTTCTTCGCAGCCCAGAAGCAATTTATCGAGGGTATAGCAAGAAGCGGAATCAAGGGTTAGTAGTTTTCAATTTTAGGAGGGAACCAAAGTGAAAAAATTGTTGATTTTCTCGTTAGTCTTGACGCTATTACTAGCTGGCGTGTCTACCGCTATGGCTAGCAAGGTCAATATCACTTTCTGGTATGCCATTGGCAGCAATGCCGGACGCGTCTTTAAAGAGATGGTTGATGAGTTTAACGCTAGCAATGATCACATCTTCGTAGATGCCATTTACACCGGAAACTATGGTGAAACGGCTCAGAAAGTAACAGCCAGTCTTGCGGCTGACACCTTGCCAAATGGTGGCTTGATCCCTGCGACTCCTTTGTTTACCGGAAGAGTAGGCAACTACTTAATCGATGAGTATTTGCACGGGCCTCAGGGCCTGGATATGGACGACTTCTATGATGAATTTTGGAACTACAACAAATACGATGGGCGCATTGCCTCGTTACCGTTTAACAACAGCACGCCCGTACTCTTCTATAACAAAGACATTTTACGTCAAGTCGGTCTTGAACCTAAGGCCCCTGATACATGGGATGAGCTCGTAGAAATGGCCATTCACCTCCGTGACTGGGCAACTCAAGAGGGAATCCGTAATTTCTCACCCATTAATATGCGGAATGAAGACTGGATGCTGAAGGGCTTTATTCTGCAAAATGGCGGCGAGATCATGAATGACCACTACTCTGCTGCGTTGATTAATGAACCTGAAGCCGTGGAAGCTATCGAATTTTGGGTTTCCCTAATTGACCAAGGTTTAATGCCTGCCGGTGTCCATAATAGGGCCAGGGATCAGTTCATTGCTGGCAACCAAGCATTTTTGTTTGACTCCACGGCAGGAATTGGTACCATTGCGGCAACCGTAGAATTTGATGTGGCCACCGCCATGTTACCTGGTAATAAGCGTAAAGCTGTCACTTTAGGTGGCGCTGGACTTACCATGTTCCCATCTACTCCAGAAAAACAAGATGCAACTTGGGAGTTTTTGAGCTGGCTTCTAACACCTGAGAATGTGGCGCGTTGGTCGGCAAGTACTGGGTATGTGCCTATTCGCAAGAGTGCCTTAGAGAGCGAAGAGATCCAGCAGCTCTTCGAGGAGCAGCCCTACTACAGAGCAGCTTTTGAGCAGCTAGAACATGTGGTATCTCTGGAACACTTCTGGGAATTAGGCGCACTAGATGATTACCTGCGTACTCTCATCTCTAATGTGGAATACAAGTCCATGACTCCACAACAAGCGGCAGACAAATTAGTTAAAGATTTAGCTGACGACTTTGAGCGGAACAAGTAAGCATTAAACGCTATACAGCTCCGTCAGATGATTTCTGGCGGAGCTTGTCTTCAGGGCGGAAGGGGGAATTTTCTATGAAACAAAAAATACTCGGTTCTTTGGTGGGGGTGGCTCTCGGTGATGCTCTGGGCATGCCCACAGAGTTCATGACCCAGCAGGCGATTTCCGAAAAGTATGGAGTCGTCCGTGAGCTTTGCGCCCCACACCAGGAGCATTATCATCATCACTACTTGACCCGGGCGCAGATTACCGACGATACTGAACAGACGTTGGCACTTTTGGATGCCTTCTTCCGTCATGGGAAGCTTAATGCTGATGTGGCAGCTGAAGCCTTGGTTACTTGGGCGAAAGAAAAGGATGTTTTTAACTCCACGTATCTTGGTCCTAGCTCCAAGAAGGCTTTGCAGCGCTTAATGTCCGGTGAGGATCCGCAGGAAACGGGCTTTTTCGGAACAACCATAGGTGGAGCCATGCGCATGCTGCCCGTGGCTTTAACTTGCCTTGGCGATCTGGAGCAGGCCATTGAAACCGCGGTAGAGGTTAGTATGCCCACCCATGGTACAAGTCTTGCCATCTCTGGGGCTACTTCTATGGCTGCAGCTCTTGTAGAGAGCTTTGCGGTTGTTGCAGACCAAGAGTCTGTGATTAGTGCAGCTTGCCACGGAGCCGAAAGGGGTCTTGCTTATGGATACCCTTACCCTGCACCATCCATCGCCAAGCGGATTCGCTGGGCGGTGAACTTGTCAGTCTCCGCACCAGATCTACAAAGCGCCTTAAGCGAGCTTTATGACTATGTGGGTGTGGATATGGTGCCTCATGAAATCGTACCGGTAGTGATGGCCCTTTTTGCCCGTCCAGAGGAACCCATGGAACTTTTGATTGGTGCTGCTAATATTGGAGGAGACACCGACACTATTGCCTCTATGCTAGGTGCACTTCTTGGTGCTCACTATGGTGTGGATGTGTTTCCTGTAGCAATGTGGAAGGAAATTGAAACTGTGAACAAGATTGACTTAGAAAAGTATGCCGCCCAGGTGTGGCAAAGAATAGAAGACAGGAGGGCTTGCTCATGAGTGGGAAAGCAATTCGTTTGAAACGTATTTTCAGGGAAGATGGAAAAACAGTGATCAGTGCAATGGATTTTGGTGGATTTATGGGGCCTGTTCCAGGACTAGAAGTGCCCAAGGATATTGCCAAAAAAGTGGTGCAGGGTGGAGCAGATGCCATCATCGTTAATCCTGGTTTTGCCCAAGAAGCTCAGGAAATCTACGGAGGAAAAGCAGGCTTAATTATGCGGATCACAGGTGGTGCCAGTAGGTTTTCGCCTGATGGCAGCTACCATGTACCGATTAGTTCTGTCCAGGAGGCTGTACGTCAAGGCGCCGATGCGGTTTGCGTGATGGTGATCATTGGCGCAAAGCAAGAGCATGCCATGTTAGCTAATTTGGGCCGTGTGGTAGAAGAGGCAGGAAAGCTAGGAATTCCAGTTGTGGCAGAACTATTGCCTGAATTTGAACACAGCTTTGATCCTGAGTGGGTTGGTGTTTGTGCTAGACTCGGTTTTGAGCTTGGCGCTGATGTAATCAAGACCTATTATTGCGGTGAGAAATATGTTGATGTGGTAAAAAGCTGTCCTATTCCCCTTGTAATGGCTGGCGGACCAAAGAATACTGATATTTTCACGAATATTGAAAACGCACTACAAGCAGGAGCCGCGGGAGTGGCCATCGGAAGGAACATCTTCCAAGCGCCTG
>DHNI01000151.1:9753-9881 GCA_002409455.1 Firmicutes bacterium UBA5420
ATTGGTCCTGATCAAATATTAGTACAGGTAAAAGCTAGCGGCGTGTGTGGCACCGATGTTAAAACCTACATACGCGGCCACCGCTTTTTCGAACCTCCCTGCATCTTGGGTCATGAATTTGCCGGAGT
>DHNI01000088.1:0-899 GCA_002409455.1 Firmicutes bacterium UBA5420
CGGCTGCAAAGAAAGATATAGGTACAATTTTTCATCTGGGAGGTGACGATGATGATCTGGTTTTTTGCCAGCCTCTTGCTTCTACCGGTAAGGCTTATTTTGGGCAGTACGAAGGGCATTCTCTTACATTTACTCATGGCCATAGGGCTTGGAGTCTACATTCTAGGACGCTAAGGTGGTGCTTGTTTGCAGGATATTCCACTCTGTGATACGTTCACCCTGATGAAACCCATCGAAAAGGGTTGGTCTGGGGAAGAGAAGTATTATGTTGAAACGAAGCGGGGAGAAAGACTATTGCTTCGCTTAACGGATGCCAGTCTGCTAGGCCGCAAACAGCTGGAGTTTTCCCTCATGGAACTAGCCTTTTCTTTAGGTGTGCCCATGCCTCGGCCATTGCATGTGGGACTTTGCAATGGGGAGGGCAGCGTCTATTCCCTTTTTACCTGGTGTGATGGTGAAGACTCTGAAACAGTGCTTCCTACTTTGAGTGAACAGGAACAATATGGGCTTGGTATTCGGGCAGGGGAGATACTACGTGTGCTACATTCTATTCCTGCACCACAAGGGGGCAGGACTTGGGAGGAGCACTTTAACCAGAAGATCAACCACAAAATTGAGGGGTACAATGCTTGCGAGCTGGGTTTTGCAGGTGATGCCCATGTTTTACGCTACATCGAAGAAAACAGGCGTCTTTTGGGTAATAGACCCCAGTCGTTTCAGCATGGTGATTTTCATGTGGGAAATATGATCATCGCGGATGATCGTAGTTTGTCTATCATAGATTTTAACCGTTTTGATTTTGGAGATCCTTGGGAGGAGTTCAACCGTATAGTCTTTACAGCCAAGGCAAGTCCCGAGTTTGCCAGGGGACAGATTGACGGTTACTTTGAGGGGAGGCC
>DHNI01000088.1:1079-2457 GCA_002409455.1 Firmicutes bacterium UBA5420
GGTTACTTTGAGGGGAGGCCCCCTTCAGTATTCTTTCAGCTTTTGGCCCTCTATATTGCCAGTAATACACTTAGTGCCTTGCCATGGGCAGTGGCATTTGGCACAGAGGAGATAGAAACGATGAAAAACCAGGCCGCGGACGTTCTAGCCTGGTTTGACAATATGACCAATCCCATACCTACCTGGTACTAGCTTGCGCTTTTCGCTCAATTCGCTTGAGTCGGTGTTCCAAGGCTGGGGTCTTGGGAGATCGACTCTGCCAAGCAATGGCCAAAGCCCGGCGGGTTACAAGTTCTGCTGAGCTTAGATCTTTTTTCTTGTGTTCATAGTATTTGGCTAACTCCTCGGAGGTGGAAAGATCGTCTGGCGAGCGATCCAGAACCTTCTTCCAGAGGAGAGCAGCCTTTTCGTACTGTCCTAGACGCTTCAAGATGGCGGCAACTTGGCGTACTATTCTGAGGTATTGTTCATCATCTTCCGTAAGCTGTCCTGCAGCCTCTAGATAGTGCAGGGCGAGGGGCTGGTTTTTTGCCATAAGGAACAAATGGGCCAGTGCCTCCGCTTCAAAGGGGCAATCGCATTCTCCAGGTCCAAGCTCTGTGGCTGTGTGCAGGCGATAGAGTAGGGTAGCCATAGATACGATATCAATAACATTGTGCTCCACAATATTTTTCAATAAGCTGCCATTACCCGTTTGTAGGAATTCAAAATAACGCCCGGGGATCTCCACACCTGGAATGTCATCGATTCGTTCGACGCCTAGAATGTGTGTTTCTAGACTGCTTAGGCTACAGCTATCCAACTTATGCTTCCAGAGCCTCCGAGCCATGTGTAGTAAATCAACGTGTTTCTTCTTACCGGCTCCCTCAAAGCCTAGGCGGGAGATCGTAAAGCGGGTCTGCAGGAGGGGTAGATCAAAGGTCTTGCCATTGAAGGATACAAGGGTGTCTTTTCCCTTCAGTTCTTGATCTAAGAGATATAAAAGGGCCAACTCTTCGTTATAATCCCGCATCAAGAGCTGTTTGACCACAAAGTGAGCAGAGGAAAAGTAGCCTAATCCCACCAAGAAGGCATAGGTACCTGTTCCGCCAGCAAGACCTGTCGTCTCGGTGTCTAGAAAAAGCGCTTCTTGTAGCTTGAACGGTTCTTGTAGCCACCCAAATAGACCCAGATTAGTATACTCGCCATTAAAGGCCTCCTTTAGCGTCCAATTTCCATGCCTTTTTGTCAGGGGCCACTTTTCTTCGATGACATAACAAGGGCCAAAGGGGGTCTCTACCTCCTTACCATGCAGGATGGGATCGAAGTTACAGCCTTGTGGTTTGATGGTGGGTGGTGTACTATTCTGTTGGGGTAAGAACCTTCGTAGTTTGCTGCT
>DHNI01000088.1:2656-3597 GCA_002409455.1 Firmicutes bacterium UBA5420
CCGTGCGTGCCCACTTCTTCTACTGGACCTACACAAGAAGGACACCCAGAAGGACAGGGGCATTTTTTTATGATCGATAACGCACGCCAGAGTAGCTTTTCGTGAGCCTCGAAGAGTTTTTCGCTAAAGCCCACCCCACCGGGGTATTTCTCATAGATATACACTGTAGGATCGCCTGTAAAGGGTGAGCGGATTTGGGCCGTAACCCCCAGGTCACTTGGTTCACACATGAGCTCGAGCGAGGCAATATTGCCAAGCAGGTGGGCAGAGCCTACAAGGGCGCTTTGCAGTGCCCCTTGGTCAAGGTTCTCCACCTTTTCTTTCGGGATACTGAACCAGTAGGCGGTTGTATGCATCTCCTGTTCAGGAAGGGAAATGTTGCCCCAGCCAATATTCTCGTGGGTGTAAAACTTGATCTTCTTGTACATATGCGTCTTCGCCACGACCATGACTTCACCCCAGCTACGCTTGACCTGGGGTAATTCTTCGTGTTCGAAAACATCTAGCACTTTGAGCTCTACATCCAAATTAGCGTCAGTATAATAGTCTACGTCAACTTCTCTAGCGTAGGCTTTTTGGCGATCCCAGTCTAGTTTATCAATATGATATTGGGCGCTCTCGTGGATGTAAATGGCTCCTTCATGGACGAGCATAGGGGCACTAAAACGGTCGATCTCTCCAATCACTCTAGTCTGCCCATCTGTGGTATCAATGATGGCAAAGTTCTCCGTAGATGCGCTGCGCAGCGAAACATCCACCGCAGGGTAGTTCTCACTCATCCAATACCAGCGATTCTCTACTTTACGCAAGATCATCTGATCTACCAGAAAGTCCAAAATTTCAGTAGGGTCTACCTCGCCAAATCGACCCCCCGCCATAAACGGCAGTTCGAAAGCAGCGCACTTGAGGTGGGAAACTAAGATATAAAGGTTATTGGGATT
>DHNI01000088.1:3736-14255 GCA_002409455.1 Firmicutes bacterium UBA5420
ATTAATGCGGGCAAATTCAGCTCCCCGATCCATAAAGTAAGTGGGGTTTTGAATCATGAACTGGTTTAAGGGGCTAGAATTGGCCACCAAGATAGCTAAGGAGGGCTGGTCAGTGCGGCCAGCCCGACCTAGTTGCTGCCAGGTACTGGCGATGGTACCTGGATAGCCCGTCAAAACAGCCGCTTGGAGGGTACCTATATCAATACCAAGCTCTAAAGCGTTGGTGCTCACTACCCCAAGAACTTTACCTTCGCGTAGATCCCGCTCGATCTGCCGGCGCTGTTTAGGCAGGTAACCGCCGCGATAGGCCCTAATCGTCTCATGGGGTTGTCCTAATTTGTGGAAGGACTTACGCAGATAGGTAACAAGAACCTCTGTATTGAGGCGACTGCGGGTAAAGACAATGGTGGGGATCTGAGCTGCAATCAGTTCATGGGCCACCGCTTCAGCCTCCAAGAGGGAGCTGCGCCTGATCCCCAGCGGTCTATTCACAACAGGCGGGTTATAGAAGATTAGATCTTTTTGCCCCCGGGGAGCACCATTTCTGTCGATCACAGTCACAGGGCGCCCAAGCAGCGCTTCACCATGTTCCCTGGGGTTAGCGATGGTTGCCGATGTGCAGATAAACTGGGGGGAGGCGCCATAGAACTTACATATACGTTCTAGACGGCGCAAGACATTGGCCACATGGGATCCGAAAACCCCGCGGTAAATATGCAGTTCATCAATGACTACATATTTCAGATTCTCAAAAAGCCGCATCCATTTCGTATGATGCGGTAGAATCCCAGAATGGAGCATATCGGGATTGGTAACTACAATGCTTCCCGCGGAGCGAATTGCAATTCTAGCATCCCCCGGAGTATCTCCGTCATAGGTGTAGGTCTTGATCTTGCCTCCGAGCTCTTCGCTCCACACCATCAGCTCAGCGACTTGATCCTGAGCCAGGGCCTTTGTGGGAAAGAGGTAGAGGGCTCGTGCTTCTTCATTTTCCAAAAGCGTTGTGATTACTGGTAGGTTGTAGCAGAGGGTTTTACCGGAGGCAGTGGGGGTAACCACCACAATGTCTTTGCCCTGCCTTACTTCGTGGAGGGCTGCTGCTTGATGACTATAAAGCGTTTCGATACCCTTGCGCTGCAACAGCTCGCCGAGCTTCTTTGGCAGAAATTCAGGGATCGGCTCATAAATACCAGACTCAGCTGGTATGGTGTGGCGAAAGGTGACATTATTCATAAAGCGAGGATTGCTTTCGATTTTGCTCAAAACACTTTCTACACCGACACGCATTTGCATCGCCTACCCTTCTTCTTTTATCATAGACGAACACTAGTTTGCGTGTCAATGGTTATTTACAGGGCCATCATTATCCATTCACCTGTCTGGAAGCGGAATATGACCACTGATTATTATCAGTATCTCTTATTTATATCTGGGGCTGCCCCTTCAACTCCTTGGGAGATGCCCTAGAACTAGATTCACTGCCCATGGACTTAAGCATGATTATCAAAGGTTATGCAGAGAAGGAGAAAGGCAAAACAAAGCGGAGATTCAAGACAAAATCATCGCCTATGGAAAGCTCAAAGGATATATAACACCTTCTCCGGTTTACAAACCAATATGATTTGCGTGTAAAATGCAGAGGCTGCCGATTTGACAGCCTCCTGTTTGTTTAGCCAAGCAAGAGTGATATCATGTTATTTTGAAATAGCGAGAGTTTGGTAATGTAAATGTCTTTCTTGGACGTCAACATTTCGGTGTATCTGGCTCGCTCGGCTAAGAGTTTTTCCACAGCTAAGCGCAGTTTGGTTTTACGATCTTGATCGGAGAACAAGATCGAAAACTCGCTCCAATCTAAAGAGCTGGCAAAGTCGTGGCATTTCATGCGGTAGGCGAGGGAAACAAAGGGGCAACACTGTGATGCCGAGAACACCCCCGCGTGGAGCTTCATGTTCACAGAAAGCGTGCTTCTACGGTAAAGATCAACCATCTCATCAACCGTAGGCACACGATCCAAAAGCACCGTGTTGGGTCTATCTAGGGTAGCGTATAGGCTCCGACAGGGATCAATATCCTTGCCCCAAACCGGGAAAATAACGATGGTGTAATCCTTTGGCAGTTCAGCCAGGACTGTTCGTAGATCCTCCGCCACACTTTTTTCATCGCCCCCTAGGACTTTGTTTGAAGCCGTACCCCAGTTAACGGCTATGATCGGTTCATGCAGACTTTCAAGCTCAGGTAGGCTAACTGCTTGCGCCTGTTTTTCAAGCAGCAAGCCCGGATCGCCCACAATCTGAAGACCTGGATTTGTGGCCCCGATGGCTTCTAACATTTCCATGGTGTAGGGACCTCGAACACCGATTAGTGTGGCGTTTTGCACCACTTGTCGAATCATGAAGGCCGAATCAGGATCAATGCGGCTTGGATCAATCGGGCTCATGAGCATGCTATCGTAGCCCGAACCCCAAATCGCGGTGGGAATGGAGTGTTGTGCGGCCAACACTAGGGGTTTCAGATAAACTGGTTCAAAGAGCGAGCCCGCACCGAGTACGACCAAGTCGGGGTTCATGCGAGCTAAGGAGAACTCGTTGAAATTGGTCGGAAAGATGCCGTTGATCGTCAGGTTCATTCCTTGCTTCTTTGCCTGCCGTGACATGGAATCTACAAAGATCGCATAACACACATCATCTCCTTGATTGCCAAACCCCACCCATCCAACGTACAGAATAGTCCTATTCATGATAGTTCCTCCATTTGATCACTTAGGGCCGCCCTGAGGCTGTAAAACTCCCGCGATCTTTGGCTATCATGCTGACGGTAATAATAAAGGACATTGCGCAGATTCTGTACGTTGAAGCCCTGCACTATGGCTCGAGCTACAAACTCATAGTCTTCGGCCCCCTCCATAAAGGTGGTCAAGCCGCCAATTCTCTCAAGCACTTTCCTTCGAAAGAGTAGTGATCCAAAGCAGACACAATGGTGGCCTTCGCGGTAGCATTTTACAATGTTATTATCATAACGAACGAGATACGCTTTCGTGCGCTTACCAAAATCAGTAGAAAACACCTCGTAATTCGTGCCAACCAGGCTGTATTGGTCGTCTAGCTGGAGAAATTGCACCTGTTGTTGTATGCGGTCGGGGTGGCTAATGTCGTCAGAGTCATGGTTTGCGATGAACTCACCCTTAGACAAGATATATCCCATGCTCTGGGCCTGGGCAAATCCTACGTTTCTGGGCAATTTGTAGTAGGCAACCAAGAAATCGGAGCTCTCGCCCATTTGTTTTAACCAATCTTGCACCATGTTCTCTGTGTTATCACTAGAATGGTCGTCAACGATGACGATCTCCAAGGGACGGTAGGTCTGTTTACGAAGCGACTCCAAACACTCCCTTAGATATCGTTCTCGGTTATGGGTGGGGATGACAACACTGACCAAGGGTGTTCCTTGTGCTGTAGTATCCTTTTGGGCTGCCACTGGCTGGGTGACCGGCTCTTCCATAGGTTGCCACTTTGCTGGTGCAGTAAAGGGAATGAGGATGGAAGAACGCTCCTTTCCCGGCTTTTGGGCTAGGCCTAGAACCTGATAGTACACCTGTTCAACTTCTTGGGTCACTTGCTCTATGGAGAAGTGCTTGACCACAAGGCGCCTTACCTTTTCCAAATCAATGTTGGTTCCAGCCATGACGGCTTTGATATCCTTTTGAAATCTAGCCGCGCTTGAGTTCTCAAGAAAGTCGTGATCTCCGAAGTATAAACTCCAGGCTTCGGCAAGATTTTGGGGCGTAATGAGTCCTACATATCCTGCATTGCCCGCTGCTATTACGGGTCTCGAGCAACTCATGGCCTCCAGAGCAACCCGCGCCGTTCCAATCACCAGATCGCCACTCCGATAGGCATCCACAGGATCAAGTAATGCCCCGGTTGTTAAGATCAGATCCTGGCCATGGCGACGATTGACCATACCAGCTAAGGCATGCACAAACCCGCTATCGGGGCCACTTCCAACAATGGCTAGGCGTATGGGATGATTCTTGGCCAATTCTTCCACAGCATGGATAGCATCTTCAATAACTCGTGTCTTGCCCCAGGCAATACGACTGCATAAGGTTACTAAAAACTCCCCCTTGGTTAGGCCCAACTCTTGCCGGAACGTCTTTCCTTCTTGAGGCTTGAAGTGGTCGACATCAATTCCGTTTGGAATTACGCTGATATGTTGTTTGCTGTAGCCTATTTTCGTGTTGATATAGCTCGCCACTGGCAGGCTTACTGCAATGACGTGTTGGGTCGAATCAATGAGGCTTTGAAGCTGCCTGCGGGGGTAGAACATACCATGGGCTGTAAAGACCACGGGGAGCAAAAACTCTTGCGATACTTGGGTAGCAATCTTCAAACCCGCAATTTGGTGGGCGTGGATGAGATTGATATCGTGTTCCTTGACGATGGAGCGGGTTTGTTCGAGCAGGGTAGTGTAATTTGTATGCAAGGGATTGTCACTTTGAAAGGACATGATCTTAATTGGCAAACCTGCATCTGTAAAAAGCTTTGTTAAGGGGCCGCCTCCCGTGCCCACAATTATGCTATGCCCACGGGCCTGAAGTGACTTGGCCACTGCCAATACATGAGTTTCTGTTCCTCCGATGCCTAGTGAATCAATGATCATCAGAATGTTTAGTGATTTTGAGTCTTTGTTCATGGCAAAAACGCCTCCGTTTCAGTTGGTTATTTCGTATGCAACACCTTATGAAAAAGACACTAATGCGGACTAGGGGCTAGATCCTATTGCCAAAAATACAGGAAAGCTATCCCGATACCCGAGTTTGTGATTTTGCATACCATTAGACATAGGCAACCCCAAATACAAAACGAAGGAGGTAGTATTATGTATCCTTCATTCGACAATTTTCTGCCGTTCTTGCTTATTGTGGCGATGTTGGCCTTGATTGTCTTGGCCATCATATGGTCGTAGTAAGGCTCTTTTGGGAAGCAGTCTTACGGGGGGGAAAACATGCGAATTCTTATGACCTCGATTCTGTGTCAATCAGGCTTGATGACCCATGTCAACGACCTTGCTAAGTATCTGCACAGCCAGGGCATCTTTGTTGCCATAGCCTTCAAACGTGTAGACTACCTTGATGAACCGGCGCAGAATAGCATACTTGGCGAACTCCATACCATGGCTATTCCTTATCTGCTCTATGACAGCACAGAGGAGTTGCTAGAATTCTTGCGTGCACAGGAGTGCAACTTGATCCATGCCCACTCCCATGCAACATTTCAGACAGCAACGGAAGCTAGCCTTTCGCAAGGCGTCCCCCTCATTTGTACGCTGCATTCTGTCTATCCTTGGCAACATCTTTTTGGTGCGACCCTTCATGTCGCCCAAAGGATTATTGCAGTTGGGCCGGCACAAGCCTATGGTGCTCGGCGTTTTAGCGAGAAGATCAGCATCGTGCAAAACGCTATTGATACCAGGCATTTTGTGCCTAAGACCCCTCGAGAAAAACAGGGTGACCTGATCAATATTCTATGGTATGGCAGGGTAGATGGGAGATTGACAAGGGGGCTACACACGCTTGATCGGGTAGCCCCTCTGCTTCCCAAACATATCCGCATTACTGGGTTGGGAACAGCCCAGTATGTCCCCATAAATATCCCTCTGCTTCCCTGGACGGATCATCCCCTACCATTCCTGCAACAAAGTCAGATCACCTTTGCCCATGGACGTTCTTTGCGCGAGGCCATGTCGGCTGGGAGCATCGGTATGCTGCTCGGCTGTGGATACGGGGGAATGGTCACGGAGCGGCGTCTGACGGAAGATAATCTGATTCTTGATGCTTTTCCCGAATATCGCCTCAGACGTCCTCGGGTTCATAAGCTCGTGCAGGACATTTTGACCATTGCCGGGCTCGATCTAGAACAACTACGCCGAGAGGCAAGATCCATTGCGGAAAGACATTTTGATCTAGAGGATATGGGTGCGAAGATTGGGAAAATTTATCGAGGGGTGCTGAGCTAGTTCGAGGGAAAAGCCCTGTTCCGTTTGTACTCGTTACTCATACACTATCTAAGAATGGAAAGGGGGATGGAAGTTTCCTCCCATCCCGAGCAAAACTAGGCAAGCAAGATCACAGCTAACACCACAATCAGGATCAAGGCTACGAAGATGATGAAGGTTTCTTGGTTGTCATTCATAGAGTGCACCTCCTTTACGGAGATTAAGAAGCCGCTACCCTTCTTGCTCCTACATTATGAAAATCTAAAGGGACTGCCATAATGCAGAAGTCTCATTTTAGGTTGCTGGAGGTGTCTCTGTGTATCACAAAGTCGATCGAGCTTTGATGATGAACTCCGTCCAAAAAGTTCCTTACTACCGTATGCTCTGGTGGGAGCATCAGGCGGATTTGTTGTTTTTTGATCCTAGGGGTGTTGATTGGGACAACAGGAGAATTCGGGGCTTGCTCCTGCACAAGGGTCGCTGGTTCCAGGGTCTTTTCGCTTTTCCCAAGACGATTTACAATCGGTGCTATCCCGAGCCAAAACATGTCATTGAGAAATTCAGTGAGACAATGGGGGAGGAGCATATTTTCAACGAGTGCACGCATTTTGACAAATGGGAAGTTTATGAGCATCTCAAGGATAGTGAAGTGGGCGAACATTTGCCTGCAACCTATATGTATAGTCAGGATGATCTGGCGGAACTGCTCACGAAACATCCGTCAATTGTTCTCAAGCCCCGTTTGGGTCATGGCGGTGTAGGCGTTGTCAAAGTGACACTTTTATCTCCAAATCTTCTGATCTTTATGTCCCAGTGGGGACTCCCGATTCCTCTGCTAGGTCAAGACTTCTATCTTCCCCTTTTAGTAACGATGGCACCACCCTCTTCGTTTATTGCCCAAAGGTATATCGAGAGTATGGAGCAGGACGGGGGAAAATTTGATGTGCGCATTCTTATGCAAAAAAATGGCAGGGGTGAGTGGGAAGTAGGTGGGCAGTTAAGCCGGATAACCAGGGCCTCAAACCTTTTGACAAATCACTATCATGCCATTACAGCGCCACATGATGTGGTGTCCTCCGCACTCGTTTCTACGTTGCATGCCCTCAGTCATGTTGTGGCGGAGACCCTTGATGGAAAACTAGCTACCTTGGGCGAACTTGGGGTGGATTTTCTCATTGACGCCGCAGGGTGGCCTTGGATATTGGAGGTGAATGGCAAACCAGATAAAGCCTTGTTCTGGCAACTCCATGATACAGAAATGCTTAGCCGTATCTACCTAAACCCTCTTAAGTATCAAGGACACCTTCTTCGTATCTAGCACAAGTGTGCCCTAGGGCTTAACGTCCTAGGGCACGCTACTCTTGTGGGCTACTGGCGACTCGTTAGTTCTTCCAATTCTGGGAAAAAGCGGAACAACTGTTTTACAAGTTCGTCCTTCGTTTGCTGATCCATGTCAACCACCCTTTTGGTTATCTTCGAAATGGTCTCCTGCACATGGCCTGTGTTTCCCGCAGTGTCACCAGTGAGCTGCCCAAGCAAGGAGGCGATTCCTGGATAGCTCACGGCCAGCATGGGAAGTAGTTTGAGTAGCGCATCAAGGGTCGTGAGCGTTTCTGTTTTTTGACTGCCTTTCTCCTTCAATACAACACCTCCCAAGATCGTTATAGGGTGAAGCCGATGATGAGAAGCACAACCAGGAACAGAATGAAGATGGCCGTAACAGGATCCATTCCACAACAGATGGGCCTGCCCATTTTATTCCCTCCTTCCCGGTATCGTTGCTGAGAGCTGCGTGGCGAGCGTTTCAATCAATTCTGGATCGATTTGTTCGAGAAAACTCGTCAGTTGAGGCAAGAGATTGCCCGAGGATTTTCCGAGCATCCCGATGATCGAAGATAGCATAGGGATACCTCCCGTGAGGGCAGTGGAGAAATCAACCTCATTTTGTCTGTAGAATGCATTCCCCATTGAACATCCCCCTTTCTGCCTTATGGTATTCAGGTCTGCACAAATGGAATTAGGCGCCTACTCCTATTTTGGACATGAAAAAGGCGCTGGACAGTTTAGTCCAGCACCTTAGGTGTGCAGATGAACCTATTAGAGGGCCTTCTGGTAGAGCTCAGCAACCTTCTCCCAGTCCACCACGTTAAAGAGTGCGTTTACATAATCTGGACGCACATTTTTGTACTTCAGGTAGTAGGCGTGTTCCCAGACATCAATACCGAAGATGGGGGTGAGCTTGCCACCGTGGGTCATGAGGGGATTGTCTTGGTTGGGAGTACTGCTCACAACGAGTTTGCCATCCTGGTCTGTAGAAAGCCAGGCCCAACCAGAACCAAATACTGATGTGGCATGGGTCGTCAACGTTTTCCTTAGATCCTCAAAACTCCCAAAATCCTTTTTGATTTGTGCTCCAAGGGTACCTGCAGGTTCAACGCCGCCCTTAGGGCCCAGGGTTCCAAAGAAGAGGTTGTGGTTGTAGAACCCGCCACCATTGTTACGTACCGTCGTCTGTAAAGTGGCGTCACCAATGGAGCTTAAATTGGTCAGAATCTCTTCAATGCTTTTTCCCTTTAGAGCTGGGAGTTTTTCCAGAGCCCCGTTAAGATTATTGGTGTAGGCAGCATGGTGCTTACCGTAGTGCGTTTGCATGGTTAGTTCATCAATATGCGGTTCGAGTGCGTTAAAATCGTATGTCAGTCTTGCTTGTTCAAACATGGAATCATCTCCTCATTAATCCTAACTAAATTGATTAGGATTTGATTTGATTCCAGTCTAACATACTCCGTGAGTAAATGCAAGTGATTCTCATTCTCGTAAAGGTACAATTTAGTGCACTGGTTTATCCTTACGTTTAACAGGGGTTTTAGTGCCATCGGGTTGCATGATCACCGTGTTATCGAGGACAGATGCAAAGTTTTGTCTAAAGCGTCCTAGGTATTCTTGCCTTAAGCGAGCTTGCTCCTGCTTCTCCTCTGGAGACAGACCCGTTGTTTTTGCCTTATTGGCCAGTTCGTTAATGCGTTTGAGCAGTTGTTCCACGATGCGACTCCTTACTGTACTTGATGTTTCTGGTTTCGAGAATGAGACTGCAAATCCTTCTGAAAATCAGCAGGATCCCACAAGCTAAGCGGACCCTGAAGGGGTCCGCAGCATCATTCTTCTTTGAGTTCCTTTGTTTTGGCATGCATATCCTTGCGTCGGTGCTCGTTTTTGACTTTCAATTCTTCGCGGCGCCCTTCGGACATCTGCTCGTGGCCTAAGGCAAATTCGGTATCTTGCATGCGATCCTGCGTGTGACGAATCTGCTGCTTAAGGTTTTTCTTGCTTTTACCTTTTTCATCGAGCTTCTTCGGCATGACAATCCCCAATCTATTTATAGTATCGTGACCCTTTCTTAGATTGTTTGATTTGGCAGAAAGTTATGCATGTTTTAAAACCAGGATCGCAGCCAATACTTCTCAAAAAGTATTTTGGTGAGATAGGCCAACCTAGTGGGGGAAGATAGAGTCATACTTGGAGGGGAGGCATAGGCATCTACAGAGACAAAGCAGCCTCTGCTGAAACTGGAAAGCAGGGATGCCCCAGAGGCACCTCCAACAAAGCTGAATTTTGGTTCCTTACCTGCATATTGCAGTGCAAGATTGCGGGCCACGACCTCCGCCTGATAATGGGCGAAAAATCCCACCTTTGGAATCCATGTGCCTGCAGGAGACTGTATTCCTGTTGCATCACCTACCGCGTACACATCTGGAAGGCAGGTGGCAAGACTTGCCGGATCCACTTCTATCCAGCCAGAAGGGCCTGCTATCACAGAGTCCCGAAAGGGAGCTGGGCCGATGTGATGGGGGATCCCGATGAAAAGGTCGCCTGGTATGTCTCCGTCTCCTATAGCTAGCGCCTGCCCTTTGAAAAGGGATTGGGCGTTTCTTCTAACCAGCACATTGATGCCCCTTTCCTTCATAATTGCGGTCAGCTTTTCGCTATAGCGGGGGCTGGCAAACTCGAGAATACGGGTTTCAGGGGTGATAAACGTTATTTGAATTTGCTTGCGCAATCCCCGTTTTCGAAAGTACGAGTCCAGAAGCAGAGAAATTTCATAGGGTGCAATGGCACCTGGGAACGGCAGACTGGAGATGAAGAGCACAATGTGTCCCTTTTGAAAGCGAGACAATTCTTTGTGGAGCAGTGTAGCTTCGCGGAGGTTGTAGGGGTTAAAGGCCTGATCATACCCGGAAATGCCCTGTCGATCAGCACCTAGAGCAATAATCAGACTATCGTAGGAAAGCAATCCCTGATCGGTTCGGATTGTCTTTTCATCGGGGTTAAATTGCTCCACCTCCGCCTGCACAAATTGGAGATTAGGGCCCTCAAGTAGCTGCAGGTTTCGCATAATCTGCTCTGGCCTGCGCCGACCGGTGGCGACCAGGGGTAAACTGGCTAAGAACACATGGCGATCTCTACGATCTACGAGAGCGACGTGGTGCTCTTTGGGCAGAACCTTCATAAACAAATTGGCAGCCAC
>DHNI01000011.1 GCA_002409455.1 Firmicutes bacterium UBA5420
ATCTGGATTTTGACGAATCATTTTCAGATCCAACATTGTCATATCCCCCTTTAAAAATAAAAAACCCGTCGCTGAACTCGAAAGCTCAGGGACGAGAATATATCCCGCGTTGCCACCCTGTTTAATTGCGCTTTTGATCACCAAAGCGCAATTCACCTCAATTGATCAATTTTCGTCTGCAAGCTCAGGAGGTGGATCCTAAGGCACAGGGCTGGTTTACACCATCCACCAGCTCTCTCTTGGTCATGTGACACTTAGTAGGCTCCCTCATCACTTCTTGGATTAACCCTTATTATAATCTATTTTTTAGCTGGGATCAAGACTGTGATCTGGCTAAATTTTGGGGAAATTCTCAATTCATTCCTAGCCCTCGTGAACCGAGAAAAATCCAAGATGGTAATGGCAATGGTTTTGTTCAGCTCACGGTAGTCTTCGCCCTTGTTTAATTGTGTGTTGTATAGTCTGCTGCAATAATAGAGGGAGCGTTGCTTTTCCCCTTGTGACCTGGAACCAAATCCCTCATACGCATGCGCCGTCCCCCTGTATTGGTAACGTTGCGATAAAAGAGATAGAGGGCCAAAGCTCGCATGACTGCCGAGGCCACGAAGATTGGCTTTAGGCCCAGTATTTCCGCGGCAAAGCCCCCTACAAGGGGCCCTACGGCTGTGGCCACACCCATCATCGTGTTATAAACACCAACGTAGACACTCCGATTATCGTCAGGGGTCACCTCTAAAAGCAAGTTAAAGGCCGCTAAATTGTAACCTCCCCAAAAAACGCCGTTCACAATGTGGATAATAAAAGGAAACCAAATGTTCGGCGCAATCCACCACCAGAGTGGCATTGTAATGATGCCAAGGCCCGAAACCATCATCACGCTCTTTTGCCCAAAAAAGTCCGCTAGGCGCCCCCAGTAACGTTGAATCAATACCATCGAGGCTAGGTTGACTGCGGAAAAAAGGGCCCAGAACCCCGCAGGGCCGCCGAGATCTTCCACAAAATAGACCACAAAGAGGGGGCTCGCCATCTGTATGCCCAAATTCCAGACAATAGCGCTTACCACATAGCTACTAAAATCCTGTTGACTCCGAATTTCTTTGGCGAAGGCTTTCATCTTCTTCAAATAGGAGTCCGTCGAAGCACGTTTAGCCTTTGGAGGGGCTTGATCGAAGACGATCTGACTAAAAAGATAAACAGACATAAGTCCCAAAATCGTTGTCAAAAAAAAGAGAACCCGGTAGCTCGTGGGAAATTCTAGGCGTAGCAAGAAGGTGGCAAGAAAGGTAGCCAGCACTGCACAGCCATTCAAAACCATATTGCGGTTGGCATAATACTTACCCCGCATAGATTTAGGGATCAACGTCGCCTGTAGAGCAGTCCAAGCTGGAACTCCCAGGTTTGCTGCCATGATCCGAAAGGTCGCTAGCATAATAACGATAGCCACCCTTCGCTCAGGGGCGAACAAGAAGGGCAAAAAGGCCATGAGAATCCAGGAGGATCGGTTTAGAATACTGCCCACAATAATGAGTAGACGCTTATCCTTTTGGCGCTCAGCAAGCAGGGCGGAAGGAATCTGCAAAATGTTTCCCATAAAGTTGGGAAAGGCGGTGAGCATCCCGATTTGCGACGGCGTAGCGCCCAGGGCCAATGCAAAAAGGCCAAGGTAGGGGGCTGCCAGATTATCGGCAGCCACCGCAAAGGCCCCTTCCACCGTATTTAATTCCATAGCTTTCTTCGTGTCTTTCGTTACAGCGGAACCAGGGATCAAGATGGATCCTCTCCTAGTCAATTTCTGGGTAAAGCGGATGCTGCTCAGCGAGCTCCGTAATGGTCTGACGGATCGCAGCAAAATCGTTGCGGTCAGGTTCAAGTGTTGCTGCAATCAAATCGCCAATGATGCGCATCTCATCCACACCCATGTGCCTTGTGGTAAGAGCAGGGGTGCCGATGCGGATACCACTGGTGACAAAGGGACTCTCTGTTTCAAAGGGGATGGTGTTCTTGTTGACTGTAATCCCCACTTGATCGAGCTTCTCTTCTGCTACTTTGCCAGTTAAGCCTTTTGCTTTCACATTAACAAGCAAAAGATGATTATCTGTGCCGCCGGAGACCAGGGGGAATCCATGGCCTTGCAACGTCTCACCAAGAGCCTTAGCATTGGCCAAAACATTCTTTTGGTATTCCTTAAACCCTGGCTGGAGCGCTTCAAAGAAGGATACAGCCTTAGCGGCAATCACATGCATTAATGGACCACCCTGGATTCCAGGGAAAATGGCTTTATCAATATCCTTGGCATGTTCTTTTGTGGTAAGGATCATGCCGCCTCTAGGTCCCCTAAGTGTTTTATGGGTTGTAGTCGTGACAAAGTCTGCATATGGAATAGGACTGGGATGTAATCCTGCAGCGACTAAACCTGCAATATGCGCCATATCTACCATGAACAGAGCGCCAGTCTCATTGGCAATCTCCCGAAACTTGGCAAAATCAATGATCCTTGGGTAAGCAGAAGCACCGGCAATAATCAGCTTCGGGCGATGCTTTAAAGCCATGTCTCTAACCATATCGTAATCAATGCGTTCATCTTCAGCGCGCACACCATAGTGAACCACATTGAACCACTTACCCGATTGGTTCACCGGGCTACCATGGGTGAGATGTCCCCCATGGGTGAGATCCATACCTAAAATGGTATCACCTGGTTTAAGTGCAGCAAAAAACACAGCTTGGTTTGCCTGGGATCCAGAATTGGGCTGGACATTGGCATGGTCAGCACCGAAAAGCTCTTTGGCTCTGTCGCGAGCTAAGTTTTCGGCCACATCCACATATTCACAGCCGCCATAATAACGTCTACCCGGATAGCCCTCCGCATATTTATTGGTGAGTTGACTTCCCAATGCCTCCAAAACTGCCATACTTACAAAGTTCTCCGAGGCAATTAACTCTAGGTTGCGATTCTGGCGATGGGTTTCTTGCCTAATGACCTGTAAAATTTCTGAGTCGGATGTTCTCAAGTGCTCAAACATTGCTTCCCCTCTTTCGTTTTAGATTATTTTCTTGGAACGGAGTGATTGCATGACCACAGAACTGCGGGCTGTCTTGACCATGGCCTTGCTCCGCCTTATCGCGGGAACGATTGAAATCAGTGCCGGACTGCTGATGCTGAAATTCGGACGCGTGCAGACAGCTCTGAAGATCAACTCCATGCTCGGTCTCATTGGACCCATCATTCTAACCCTCGTCGGTGCCGTTGGCTTGATTGGACTCAGCAGTGAACTATCTTGGTCGAGGTTGGTTTTAACCGCTCTGGGAGTGCTCTTGATCTTTTTAGGAACGAGATAGCCTTACGGATAAATCCGATTCATCAAACGGGCAAAGGGAACGGCTTCTCTCAAGTGCGAAAGACCGCAAATCCAGGCAACCGTACGCTCTAAGCCCAGTCCAAAGCCGGAGTGTGGGACAGTACCATAACGCCTTAAATCAATATACCATGCATATTGCTCTTCGGGCAGATTATGCTCCTTAAGCCTTTGCTGAATGAGGTCTAGATCATGAATCCTCTCACCACCGCCGATGATCTCTCCATAGCCTTCGGGGGCAAGAAGATCGCTACCTAACACAACTTCGGGTCGCTCGGGGTCGGGCTGCATGTAAAAAGCCTTAATCTGCGTCGGATAACGATGGACAAAAACAGGCCGATCGAACTGGCTGGCAATAATAGTTTCATCACCCGCGCCAAAATCGTCGCCCCATGTAAAGTCAACTCCGTTTCTTTGCAAGATCCCCACTGCTTCATCATAAGAAATTCGAGGGAAAGGTGCTACAATAGCCTCGAGTTTGCTTCGATCACGCTCTACAATCTCCAGTTCTTTGGAACAGTTCTGTAGAACCTGTTGAACGATGTAGCAAACATATTCTTCTTGAAGATCCATGTTACCATTTACATCCAAAAAGGCCACCTCTGGCTCAATCATCCAAAACTCCATGAGATGACGGCGAGTCTTCGACTTTTCGGCTCGAAAGGTAGGCCCGAAGCAATAGACCTTACCAAAGGCCATGGCCCCAGCCTCCATATAAAGCTGCCCACTCTGTGACAAGTATGCTTTATCATCAAAATAATCTGTTTCAAAGAGGGTTGATGTTCCCTCCACAGAAGCAGGTGTTAAAATAGGCGCATCGATGAGCACAAAGTCCCGGTCATCGAAGAATTGCCTCGATGCTTTAATAATTTCGTTTCTGATCAGCATGATGGCATGCTGCTTTTGGCTTCTCAACCACAGGTGCCGACGATCCATGAGATACTCTACCCCGTGTTCTTTAGGGGTGATGGGATATTCTTCTGCAATTTGCAGAATCTCTAGGTCAGTAACCGAAAGCTCATAACCGCTTAAAGACCTTGGCTCTTCCCGGACAATACCCCTTACGACCAGGGACGATTCTTGGGTGAGAGTCTTGGCAGCTTCAAAGATCTCTTCTGAAACCTCTGCTTTTACAAGCACGCCCTGGATCAAATCGGTGCCATCCCGGATGATAAGAAACTGAATTTTTCCGCTGGATCGCTTATTATACAGCCAACCTCTAAGTTCTACTTCTTCGCCTACATGTTCGCCAATCTGTTTGAGATACACACGTTTCATCCGTTTTCCTCCCACTCTATGTACTTTTTAGCTCATCGTACAGCCCTTGTAAAATCAGGGCATCCTCTTCTAAGATGGGGCTCTCACAAGTGAGCCAGCCCGCCACGTCAAAATCTACCAACGCCTTCAGTACGTCACCATACCTAAATTCCGTTTCTTCTAGGGGTAGATGCCGTTTTTCCCCTTTTGGTCCATATTCAATTCCGGATAAATGAATGTGTTGTTCCTGCAAGGCTCCTGCACCCAGATTGTCCTTGATGAGCTGCAGAGCCCCTTGAAAATGCTCGTAGGTATTAAACTCGCCTAGGCTCCGTGCGAAAAGGTGGGAAAAGTCTACGCAAGGGTAGACCCCCGGTATATCTACTCCCAGACGCACCAACTCTTCTAAGGTACCAAACTGCGAGGGGCCTCCCGTTGTCTCGGGACTAAGGCGAATGGCAATGCCCTCATCATCGAGCCTTTCTAGCATGTCCTCCATGGAACACTTCACACGCCCATAGACCTCCTCAGGGTCGTCATCGTGATAATAAGCAGCATGAAAGGTGACACTTGTTGCTCCCGCCCATGCCCCAACCCGGGCCGCCTGAATAATGCGATCCTTGCTAGCAGATATTTTCTGCGGCTCCGCCGAATTGAGATTCACATAGTAAGGAGCGTGAACGGTGAGGGAAATATCATGTTCCTCAGCCAAGGCCCTAATCTCTTTCGCTGTGTCCTGGCCCATTTTGACCCCACGCACAAACTCGATTTCTAGATGGCGCAGACCTAGTTCTGCCAAACGCTTCACGGCATTGGCAGTGCTCCTAGGTTTTGTCGATGCGGGAATGCCTGCGGTGCCGATGCGAAGTTTACACATCTTGCCCGGGGATGAGGATTTTCTTCTTAGGAATCTCCAACTTAGGCTCTTCCTCGAGTTCCTCATCTTCTTCTTTGAGATCCAAGACGGAAGATAGGGCATCATTAACTTGCATCATCAAGCTACTAAAAGCAAACTCCGCTTCGAACAGTTCCCGAATATACGGGTTCACCGAAATGACTCCAAAAAGCCTCTGCAGTTGCTCTTCTTGGTCAGGGGTTATTTCTTCTCCACCCATCTGCTGTTGCTGTAATTGCAGCTGTTTTTCCTGGAAATCACGGAGCATCACCTTGGCTGCCTGGTGTTTGTTCACCCCATCGCGGGCTGTGATCATCCTGTGATATTCGCCGCTATTGGCAATAGCTTCAGCTAGTTCCTGTGCTTTCTTCTGTACATCCATCATACAACCTCCTATACTCGCAAATTGATCTTTATTTGCGTCCTACACGTTAAATCGAAAGGAAACAATATCGCCATCCTGGACAATATACTCTTTTCCTTCTAAGCGAAAACGGCCCTTTTCCTTCACAGCCTGGCTATTTCCGCACGCCAGTAAATCTTCGTATGCAATTACTTCTGCCCGAATAAAGCCCCGTTCAATATCAGAGTGGATTTTACCTGCGGCCTTTCGAGCGGGGGTACCAGTCTTGATAGTCCAGGCCCGAACTTCGTCTTCGCCCACGGTAAAGAAGGACATCAGTCCAAGATGTTCATAGACGGTACGGGCAAGCCGGGCAATTCCGGTATCTGTAAGGCCCAATTCTTCTAGGAACACACGGGCATCGTCCTCATCGAGCTCACTAATCTCCGTCTCGATCTGGGCACTTACCTTGATTAAGGGTAGATTAACTCTTGCCAGCTCCTCTTGGAGTTCCGCTTGTTGGGGGAACGAGTCGCTCCGCATCTGCTCTTCATCTAGGTTCACTGCCACGATGAGGGGCTTTCTGGTTAAGAAGTCGTAGGTTCGTAGGCACTTTTCTTCTTCTTCATCAAGCTCCAGCTGGCGCAGGGGTAAATCCTGTTCTAGCATTGCCTGACACTTTTCCAAAAGGCCGATCTCCCCCGCGGCCTGAGGGTTTTTCATCCTTTGTTTGGCAATTCTCTCTAAACGAGTCTCGAGGAGACTCCAATCCGCAACAAGCAACTCCTGCTGAATATCGTTAAAGTCCCCGTAGGGCTGAATCCCATTATAACTAGGCACAATGTCCGATTCAAAGGCCCGCACAACCAAGACTAGGGCATCCACATCACTGACTGACTGCAAGAAGCCTCCGGCATTCTGCCCTGGCAAAAAGCCTGGAACGTCCCAAAAGTCAATGGTGGCGTACGTTACTTTGCGGGGATGATGCATTTCGGTCAACACTTCCATACGCGGATCGGGAACTTTTCCTACGGCAACTTGTGCTTTATTGCCGGATATGGCATGGTGATTGGTTAAGAGTTGAAACAACGTGCTTTTGCCGGCCTGGGGCCTGCCGATGATTCCAATTTTCAACTTCGATGTTCCTCCAATGATTGCAGCAAGGTATTCTGCAAAACAGTATTCACTCCACATTGTATCATAAGTGCATCAAAAAACATACGGCGAATGCGGATAACCCATATTCCGCTAAACTCAAT
>DHNI01000039.1 GCA_002409455.1 Firmicutes bacterium UBA5420
ATTGGCTGGGGGACTAGGATTCGAACCTAGACTAGATGAGTCAGAGTCACCCGTCCTGCCATTAGACGATCCCCCAGTACTGTTACCGAATATACCACATTCACCAAGAAAAAGCAAGCGCTCAGTTTTCTACTTCTTCGTCACCACGTGCAAGTGGTTCGAAAACACCTTCCTGATAGTTCACATAGCGAGCGGAACAGAATAAATAATCGCTGAGCCTGTTGAGAAGGGGCAAAACATTCTCAGCGCCAGGATCCATTCCCTGATCCACGCTGGAAACCCTCCGCTCGGCGCGACGACATACACTTCGAGCCACGTGCAGAAAAGCTGCACACCGCGTACCTGCTGGCAAGATGAAGTCATGTAAGGGCGGCAATCGACTGCTAAGCCTATCAATGGCCGCTTCTAGAAATCCCAGGTCTTCTATGGTCACTTCCCCTGAGCCACCAGCAAGGATCGAACCTACCACAAAGAGTTTCCTTTGCACCCACAGAAGATCGTCGGCGACATCGGGTTCTGAAAGATCGCTTACTGCCAAACCAAGAACACTCGACAACTCGTCTACGGTACCATAAGCTTCCACAAGCTTGTGGTCTTTGCGTACGGTAACACCACTTCCCAGCTTGGTTAGTCCACCGTCCCCTGTTTTTGTGTAAATTTTCATCACAAATCCCTATTCTTTGATCTCAACAGTCCAGCCAATCTCGGCTGTCTTGTTGACCATTCCCGCCACAGAGCAATACTTTTCAAGGGAGAGGCGCACCGCATCTTCCAAGGCTTTGCGACTGAGGTTCTCGCCCTCAAACACAAAGTTCATATCCACTTTAGTGAATACCTGAGGGTATGTGTCAGCTCGCTCAGCTTGAACAAAGATCTCAAAGTCCCGCACATTCAGGCGTTTCTTTTCCACAATAAGAGCCACATCAATACCAGAACATCCTGCCAAACCAAGCAAGACCATTTCCATAGGGCTCGCTGCAGCTCCATCTCCCCCATTTTCCTTAGAAACATCCATAACAACAGCATGGTTCGTTCCAGAAATACCTACAAAACCAAGCTTACCATTCCATTTGACTTGTGCTTGCATTAAATCAACTCCTCTTCTCGAAGCATAGTAAGTGTCCGTTCAATTCGAGCTAAAACCCGCTCTTTACCCAATAGTTCCAAAACATCATAGATACCCGGACTGACATTGGTTCCCGTTAAAGCCACACGGATAGGCTGGATAAGTTCACCCATTTTTATGCCAAATTTCTCTAATCCAATCTTAAACTGTGGTTTCAGGTATTCTTCATCAAGCTGGGGAGCATCTTTGATCACATCATGAACGTAGTTCAAAACATCCTCAGTCTGCGGCTTGGTCAGTATCTTTCGAACGATATCCGGCTGATACGGGTAGTCATCAATAAAGAAGTACTGCCCCAATTCAATCACATCGGCCACAAGCTTGAGGCGGGTTTGAAGCTCCCCTAAAACCCGTAGAGCATATTCCTTGATCGCAGGGGAAACCTCCGCGGGAAGGAGATTCGCCTTTTGCCAATAGGGTAACGCTACGTCATAGAGTTCGGGTAAGGCTAGCTCACGAATGTAGACCCCATTCATCCATTCTAGTTTTTGAATATCAAAAACCGCCGGATTCTTGGATACGCGCTCTAAGCTAAATTTCTCAGTCAACTCATCAACAGAGAAGATGGTTTGAGAATCATCATAACCCCAACCCAAGAGGGAGAGGTAGTTCACCATGGCTGATGCTAAATATCCTTCTTCATAGAACTGGGTTACAGACGTGGCACCGTGCCGTTTGCTCAAAAGCGACTTGTCGGGCCCTAGAATCATGGGAATATGTGCGAACTTAGGCACTTCAAAACCTAAGGCCTCGTAAATTTGAATCTGTTTTGGGGTATTAGACAGGTGATCCTCACCACGAATAACATGGGTTATTTTCATCAGAGCATCATCGACCACGACGGCGAAATTGTAGGTAGGCATGCCATCGGACTTGAAGATGACGAAATCGTCCACCTGGGTGACGTTGTCGAATGTCACCGTGCCGCGGACCAAATCCTCAACCGGGGTCTCCCCCTCTTCTAGTGATGCAAAGCGAATGACAGGTACTCGGCCCTGGGCCTTTAGATCCAGCCTCTCTTGATCACTCAAATGCCTACAGCGTCCATCATAACGCGTGTCTTTTCCCTGTTTAATCTGTTCTTGTCTTCGTTGGTCAAGCTCTTCTGGAGTACAGTAGCATTCGTATGCCCTGCCGAGCTCCATTAGCTTGGCAGCATACTTTTGATATAGATCAAGCCTTTGGCTTTGATAATAAGGACCGTAGTCTCCGCCCCTGCCCGGGCCTTCATCCCAATCTAAACCTAAGTACTCCAAGGCATCCAAAATCACCTGCGTAGCCGCCTCGGTGGAACGAGCCGCATCTGTATCTTCAATACGTAGTACAAACACACCAGAATGATGCTTGGCAAAAAGCCAGTTGAATAGGGCGGTCCGTGCCCCTCCCACATGAAGATAACCTGTTGGACTCGGTGCAAAACGCACTCTTACTGCACTCATTGAAAAAACCTTCCTCCCACATACCTAAATTCTATTGTTCGTCTTCACTAACTCCCGTGCTAACTCTCGATAAGCAAGTGCCCCAGGAACCTGAACCTTTGTTTCAAAGACCGGAACACGAGCCTTGGTACTCTCGGCAAAGCGGATGCTCCGAGCAACCGTATGGGGAAACAAATAAAGCTGAGGGAACTCTGTACCAAGGAGGTCTAGAATTTCCCTGCCATGGAGCGTACGCACACTAAACATGGTGGGCAACAGCCCTGCGATTTCCAGTTTACTATTGAGCGATCCCTTCACCTTGGCAATCAATTTTAAGAGAGCACGCGTGCCTCGGAGACTCAAAAACTCACAGGACACAGGAATAATCACTTTGTCAGCGGCAGCTAGAGCATTGATCGTTAACAGCCCTAAAGACGGTTGACTGTCAATTAACACATAGTCATAGTCATCCCTGACTTCATTGACGATGCGGGTAATTCTCCGTTCCCTTGCGGGAGCATTCACCAGTTGAAACTCGGCCAAGGATAGATCAATATTAGCCGGTAACAAATCAATGCCGTAGTCATTGGAAATCAGGATCTCCTTAGCGGGCATATCACGTACCAAACAATGATATATAGTTTTTCCCAGATCCTCAGGTTCAAATCCTGCATAGTAGGTTAAACCACCCTGGGGGTCAAGATCTAAAAGTAGCACCTTTTGACCTATGTCGGCCAGAGCAACCCCTAGATTATAGGTGGTAGTGGTCTTTCCCACTCCACCCTTTTGGTTGGCGAGTACGAAGACTTGTGCCACGTATGCTCACTCTCCTTGATTACTAGAACAGTATTTCAACGGGCATACACCTAAACCCTGCCTGATTTCGCACAACTCTTTTTTAAGTGAAAAGGATCTCCGGGTAACACCAAGAATAGTACCTACGTGAAGGGAAGTGAGTTCATGTACAATGTGTTTGTGACTCGAAAATTGCCGGGACATGCTCTAGACGAGCTCCGTTCCGTGTGTAATGTGACGGTGAATCCCAAGGATCGCAATATCACGAAGGAAGAACTTATGAAGGCGGTGGCAAACCAGGACGCTTTGATCTCGATGCTATCCGATCCAGTTGACTCTGACGTAATTCAGGCAGGAAGCAAGCTCAAAGTCATTGCCAACTATGCTGTGGGCTATAATAACATTGATATCGCAGCAGCAAGTAAGCAAAATATCCTGGTCTGCAATACCCCTGATGTTCTAACGAACGCTAGTGCTGACTTTGCCTGGGCACTTCTAATGAGCACAGCGCGCCGAGTAATCGAAGGCGACATCCTGACCCGTAGTGGCCAGTTTACTGGCTGGGCGCCCGAACTTCTCCTAGGCGTAGAAGTGTATGGAAAGACCTTAGGCCTCATCGGTGCTGGCAGAATCGGGCAAGCAGTTGCCAAGAGAGCCTTGGGCTTTAATATGCGCACCCTTTATCATAATCGCAACAGGCTTCCTCATACTGTAGAAAAAGAGTGCAATATGGAATATAGTGATCTTGAAACACTACTTAAAGAATCAGATTATGTATCGCTCCATTGCCCCCTAACACCCGAGACCAGGCACCTCATCGCCCGGCGCGAACTGGAGATCATGAAATCCACCTCAATCCTCATTAATACAGCGAGGGGGCCTGTAGTAGACGAAGCCGCTTTAGTTGAGGCTCTAGAACAGAGAGTGATTTACGGAGCAGGCCTAGACGTGTTCGAAGATGAACCTGCTTTAAAACCTGGTCTCACCCAATTATCCAACGTAGTTCTCGCCCCCCATATTGCCAGCGCTGCAGTGGAGACTCGCTCCAAAATGGTTGAAATGGTTGCTCGCGATGTGTTAGCAGCCCTCGAAGGGCGCAGGCCACAAAATGTTGTAAACCAAGAAATTTTCTAGAGGAGGTTCAATAAGAACATGGCAAAACGGATCTATCGTTCAAGCGATAGAAAAATCGGCGGCGTCTGTGGAGGTATCGCTGAGTATCTCAATGTGGATCCCACCATAATACGCTTGATTTGGGTCATTCTCGCCTTAGTCTATGGCACCGGGGTTCTGGCCTATATTATTGGTTGGTTCATCATCCCAGACGTTCCAAGTTAATGCGCACACAAGCCCTTTAGATCTTCCTAAAGGGCATTTTTGTACTCCTCGCAAATTGGAGAAAGCGACCAGGTTTACCTGATCGCTCTCGAAATGGCTCCCCGGGTTGGACTCGAACCAACAACCCTTCGGTTAACAGCCGAATGCTCTGCCATTGAGCTACCGAGGAACACTATTATCACTTTAGCATAGCTTTTTCCTGAAGTCAAGAGTAACACATCCTCCCTCCGTCTCATATGTTGTTATGAACCGTAAACAAGGACTATGTAGACAATAGTCTCTACGGTATTGATTCGTAAAGGAGGATTCACTTTGGAAAAAGACGACCAACTTCTTAATGAACAGGAACAACAACCAGAGATTCAAGCCGATGTTGAGCCGGCTCAGGTTTGTGGGCCCAATACGACCCCTTATGTTGTGCGTCCAGGAGATACATTCTTTAGTATCGCCCGCCAATTTGGCGTCAGCTTAGATGCACTCATACGAGCCAACCCTCAGATTTCCGATCCCAGCCAAATACGTCCGGGACAAATTGTGTGCATTCCGAGGGTAACCTGTCCTTCAGGAACCTTCGCCTACACTGTGCAACCGGGAGATACCATGTTTAGCATAGCCCGAAGATTCGGAGTACCTCTCCAAGAACTCATCGACGCCAACCCGCAAATTCCTGATCCATCGAGACTGGTTCCGGGTCAAACAGTCTGTGTACCAACAACAACGCCACCACCAGGATCGTGCCCAGCAGGAACATTTGCCTATACGGTGCAACCTGGAGATTCTATGTGGAGCATTGCCAACAGGTTTGGAGTCTCCCTCGACGCTTTGATTGCGGCCAATCCACAAATCCCAAATCCCGCCGTGATTTTCCCGGGGCAAATTGTTTGCGTGCCAAGAGGCACAACTCCAGGTCCGTGCCCGCCGGGAACATTTAGCTACACTGTACAGCCAGGCGACAGTATGTGGAGTATTGCCAGAAAGTTTGGAGTGTCCCTTGATGCACTAATTCGAGCTAACCCACAGATTACCAATCCCAGCCTGATCTTCCCAGGGCAAATTGTCTGCGTGCCCAGAGGCACATCTCCAGGTCCATGCCCGCCGGGAACCTTCGCCTACACCGTAAGACCAGGCGATAGCATGTGGAGCATCGCTCGAAAGTTTGGAGTCTCTCTCGATGCATTAATTCGAGCCAATCCGCAGATCCCAAATCCCAGTGAGATTTTCCCGGGTCAGACAGTCTGCGTACCGAACCGGTAAGTGAGTGAAGCCTACACCTTCTGAGCATACTAGTCTCAGGAGGTGTAGGTTTTTATGATCAAAGTACAAGTCTCTTTGTATCCAGCAGGGCAAGAAGAAGTCACGAGTTTGGAAGGGCTATCCACACAGTTTTTGGACGAGCATGCCCTAGATTATGATCTTCAACTCGGTAACACATCACTAAACACAACGATAGCAGGAAACGCCGATGAAGTTTGGACTGCCCTCAGGCACCTGTTTCAAGAGAACCTTGCAGGGGGACATGATGTGGTTATGGTCACCACAATGACCCACTGGGGAGCTGACCCATCTCCACAGTAATTCGCATTTTGTAAATCTCCTCCGTGCTCCTAGACACCCCACGAGTACTGCCCC
>DHNI01000053.1:0-833 GCA_002409455.1 Firmicutes bacterium UBA5420
TGCGCAAGAATGCCAAAAAGCCCTTGACGACTTGTCCGAAATTTGCTAGGCTGATTTTGGACGATGGTGAAAGGATTCACCATAACAAAATTAAGTGTGGAGGTATATACATGAAAAAGCTTTCCTTAGTGTTGACTTTGGTTTTAGTGTTGTCTCTTTCTTTCGTCTCCCAAGCTGCATACGTTGATGGCACCTATGAAGCCTGGAGTGATGCTAGTGACAAGAGTATTCAATCATCAAAAGTATTTATCGAAGATGGCAAAATTGTCGCAGTTATTCTTCGCGAATTTACTGACCTACATGTGGAAAAAGACTGGTCAACCTATCCCTGGCCACAAGCTGGCGAAGCAGCCCGCACATTGGGTGCTCAGTTCGTAGCAAACCAAGCTGCAGAAGCAGACATCGTCACTGGTGCCACCGGAAGTTCCACAGGTTGGATTCAGGCCACAGAAAGAGCCCTGCTTAAAGCTAGCGATACTGAACCTGTTAACAAATACTTCGATGGTACATTCCTTGGTCGCTCCGAGGTCTCTTCGTATGGTCAATATTATAAAGTGGTTTGGGTTACATTGAAGGACGACAAGATTGTTGATTACAAAGTTCAGCGTGTTCTGCCTGACCACACAATCCAAGATCCTTCTGCCGAAGTCTATGGCTGGCCTCTAGAAATGGCCCGTGATGCTTATAAAGAGGCTGCAATGACCTCTAAACCAGGTTATGTTGATGTAATCACTAGCGCTACTGGCTTGACCCATCAATCCAACCATGCAGTTCGCGATGCCTTAGATAAAGCCCTTACAAAGTAAGTTCACAAGTCAACCCGTCCATACAAA
>DHNI01000053.1:1005-5049 GCA_002409455.1 Firmicutes bacterium UBA5420
GTGCTTTTTGCGTCTCTTTACTAGAATCCCATGATATTGTAGCCTGTATCCACATAGATAACCTCTCCTGTGATGCCACTGGCCAGGTCACTTGCTAAGAATGTGGCAGTATCGCCCACTTCTCTTCCTTCCACAGTACGCTTTAAGGGAGCCCTTGCTTCATGTACTTCTAAGATATCTAAAAATCCTGATACACCCCGGGCAGATACAGTGTTAATGGGCCCAGCCGAGATGGCATTTACCCTCACCCCTGCAGGCCCAAGATCATGGGCCAAGTAACGAACACTTGCCTCGAGGGCCGCCTTGGCCACACCCATCACGTTGTAGCTGGGCATTACCTTTTCAGACCCTAAGTACGTCAGCGTAGTGATGCTGGCTTTGTCACTAAAAACAGGGGTTAATGCCCTCGCAAAAGCTACCAATGAGTAGGTACTAATGTCTAGAGCGGTCAAAAAATGTTCGCGTTCCGTAAAAAGATAGGCATTTTGCAGCGCCTCCCTTGGCGCAAAGGCGAGAGAGTGGATAAGCCCATGAATCGTACCGGCCCGTTCTCGAATGCTATCTTGCACCGCTTCGATCTGTTCTGGAAAGGACACATCACAGGGCAAAACAGCGACAGGCTTGTGAGTTAACTCCCTCGACAACTCCTCAACAGCAGATCTGGTACGTTCATTTTGGTACCCTAATATTAGATGAGCACCTTGAGCATCCATGGACTTGGCAATAGCCCAGGCAATACTGCGTTTATTGGCAACGTTAAAAATAGCTATACGCTTTCCTTGTAGTAACACGTAAACACCTCTTCAACTTGTTCTTATAAGGGTATTATGCACTATTTTCAACATTTCCTGCCAACCAATCTTATGATCTGGTCTTAATTAACTCAACACTCCTCTTGCGCTCGGGTCTGCTCATTCACACGAAAGGCAAGGCGTAGCAGACTATCGGTAAGATGTATGTCCTCCACAATGACCCCATTAGGCACAGTGAGTTGGGTTGGGGAAAAATTCCAGATGCTTCCCACACCACCCTCGACAAGCAAATCGCACACAGATTGTCCTGCTGCTTTTGGCGTAGCAATAATGCCAATATCTGCAGGATTCTCTGCCAGGTATATCGCCAAATCATCCAGATGGCGAATGACACATCCCGCATGGTGGTTCCCAATCAAGTGTGGATCGACATCGAAAATGGCTTTGATATGAAAGCCTTCATCGCGAAACCACTCGTAACTACCAATCGCCTTGCCGAGATTCCCTGCACCAACCAGGACAATAGAATAGTCTCTTTTGATTCCTAGAATTTGCTTCACTTGATCGAGAAGATCCGCCACATTATAACCGTATCCTTGCTGACCAAAGGAGCCAAAATAGCTTAAATCAGATCGGATCTGGGCCGCGGTAAAATCCAAAGCCTCACCTAATTGGGCCGAAGAGATTCTCTCGGCGCCAGCTGACTCCAACTCCGTCAGATAGCGAAAATACACAGGTAACCGAACAACAACTCCCTGAGGAACTGTCTCTCCCTTCTTCCTCCCTCGTAACGTCATCATACTCCTCCTTGGAAATAGGTTTACTTGTTCTTGCCCATTATTCGACAAAAAGACCTTGTATCCTTTTTCACAAGACAAATTATCGTACCATAATTTCCCTTACCTCTTCTAGATCAAGCCCAGTAATGTCATCCCGTATCGTAATTAACGTCCTATACGCGCCTCGCGGAGCCCACCAGGGAATGTCTACATAGATGTAAAACCAGGTACTCTCCGGTGGGTCCATGTACCATTCTTCCATTTCGAGCACGTCCTTCTGCGAAAAGAGGCGCAAGCCGTTCTTGGTTTCCAAAGCCACATCTACATTGAGCTGCAGCACAAACAGCTGATCGCGCTCAGCTATGCCAAAGTCGGCTACTTCTAGGTAAGCATATCCTCTCTCTCCCCTGGCAAATTCTCCTGTAGGGTTTCGATCATAGTCATCCTCACCCCGCACTTCGTAGGCCCATTCAGCCACGGTAAAGTGCATGGCAGGTGCGTCTACGGCCTCAACCGCCATTGCAGCGGAAGAACCCAACCCCAAAAGAATACATAGGATTAACACTACCAACATATTCACACCCCTATTCTAACTAGGATTTGGCGTACAAATGTGTAATACTTACAGTGGGAAAGGATGAGGCCATTGCTAAAAGAGTTAACCCAAGGCACTTGGAGTAGGCCAACAGATAAATCTGCTGTTTATCTGGAAATTGCCCCCGGTGACCAATGGGGAATTCGGGTGACACTCATCGATGATTACGCCAAAGTAGAAGCCGTTGACGGCCCTAAAGGCGTCTGGTACAAGGCACCTGAGCGGTATAGTTCAACCCTCCACCCACCTGGATTTTTAGAACGGCTTCAAGGTGTGACCCTGGAGGAAAAAATCATGGCCGAGGTGAAGAAAAAACGCCTCGTTGCCCAGGAAGAGAACGCACGCCTTGCCGATAAGTCTTGAAGAAACCCTTTTGAGAAATGTACCCGCCTATACTTGGGGATGTTGGGGGGATCTAGTTTGAAATTTCTGATTGTTGGTGACACAGTTGACCCACAGTTATATGACCATTTCCGACGCGACCGCTTTCCTGATTCCATTGATGCAATTCTCTCAGCAGGTGATCTACCTACTTGGTATCTGTCCTACCTAACGTCGGTGTTTAATGCCCCCCTCTATTATGTGAGGGGTAACCATGATGAAGACTACGATAGCAATCCGCCGGAATGCGCACAAGACATCCATGGCCAAGTCATCAATTTTAAGGGCTTGACCATTGTAGGTTTTGAAGGAGCCATGTTCCACCAGCACCAGACCGCAATCCAATATACCGAACGACAAATGAAAGCAATTTGGAGAAAGATGGCATGGAGGTTCTTGCTGGGGCGCAAGATCGACATTGTTCTCACGCACGCCCCCCCTTTTGGCGTTCACGATGGTGAAGATCAATGCCACAAAGGATTTTTAACCTACTCCAGGATCATTCACAAATACAAACCCCGTTATTTTATTCATGGGCATACACACCTAAGCCACGGTCTAAAACAGAACCGCATCGATATTGTCAATAACACCACAGTGATCAATGGCTATGGATTTCATATCTTAGAGATTGACCAGTAAACATGAGGTGAAACCAAATGTCTGAAGTACTCGCTCTGCTACAATCAATGTATCCTAACGCGGTCACCGCACTGCATCACAAAAATCCCTTTGAACTTCTGGTGGCTACCATCCTCTCAGCCCAGTGTACCGATGAACGGGTGAATATAATCACCCAAGACCTCTTTCCCGCCTTCCCCACGTCCTTTGTTTTGGCGAAGGCATCCTACGATGAAGTTGCTGTTCTTGTAAAGAGTGCGGGTCTATGGCAAACCAAGACCCGCAATTTAATTAAGACAGCCCAAATTCTAGTAGAAAAACATGGCGGTGAAGTCCCTAGAACCAGGGAAGAACTCGAAGCGCTCCCTGGCGTCGGGCGGAAAACCGCAAGTGTTGTGTTGGCAAACGCCTTTCAGATCCCCGCCATTGCAGTAGACACCCATGTGTTTAGGGTGGCCAACCGCATCGGACTCGCCCAGGCGTCCAATCCATACCAAACGGAACTACAGCTTATGGAAGCGATACCAAAAGAAAATTGGATCGATGCACACCACTGGCTCATTTTGCACGGGCGTGCCCTTTGCAAAGCCCGTAAACCCCTCTGCGACAGATGTCCCCTTGCATCGCACTGCGCCTATTGGCAACAGAGCTCGTCCTAAGCTCCTCCGAACAAGGCGGCAGCCGTTACTTCGGAGAGATTGAGCAAAATGTTCACAGGCAGTAGATCAAACAGAACTGTAGCCACAGCCAGGATCACAACCGGCAATAGCATCTTGTAAGATGGCTCTGTGAGGCTGGAAAAATCATGTTCTTCCTGCTTGAAGAAGGCGTTAATGATAATTGGCAAATAATAAACAGCATTTAGCAAGCTCGATATCAGAAGGACGATGGCGCAAAGCGGTCGATTCACCTCTAA
>DHNI01000053.1:5182-12571 GCA_002409455.1 Firmicutes bacterium UBA5420
GCCCCAAGCCCCAAGTACCACTTACTTAAGAAACCATTAAAGGGCGGAATGCCAATCATGGACAAGGAAGCCATGGTGAAACAAGTCATGGAAATTGGCAGCCGTTTCCCGATCCCCTTGAAATCTCCTATTTCTGTTTTCCCTGTCAATAAGATCAAGGTTCCAGAGATTAAAAACAAACCAGACTTCATGATGGCATGGGTAAAAATGTGAAAAATGTCTCCTACCAAAGCCTGCTCCGAAAGGAGCGCCATGCCCAGGAGAATATAGCCCATCTGAGCTACACTAGAATAAGCCAAACGGCGTTTTAGATTGCTCTGCATAATCGCAAACACCGAACCGAGCAAGATAGTCAAAACAGCGCCCACCAGCAGCATGTTGATCCATCCCACTTCCCTCAAAAAACGAAACTCATAGATGTTAAAAATCACACGCAGCAGACCAAAGGCGCCAATTTTCAGCATGATCCCAGAAAGCAGTGCACTCGAAGGCGAAGGCGCCACAGGGTGGGCTTCAGGAAGCCAGACATGCAAAGGGAACATCCCAGCCTTGACGCCAAACCCGATCAAAAAGCCGATAAACGATACCAAGGACAACGTAGAATTGGATGCCAAGAAGCCACCTTCAGTGAAGGCGACGTTTCCGGTTATGGCATACACCCCGAGAATTCCAAAAAGCAGGGCCAAGCCGCCACCGATGGTCATGATCAGATAGAGAAAACCAGCTCTGAGTGCTTTGGCATGGCCTTCTTGAATCACCAAGACATAGGAAGCAAAGCTCATGAGCTCAAAAAATAAGAAAAGCGTTAGTAAATCGCCTGCAAGCAGCGTACCTAGAGTTGCCCCAAAGGTAATGAGGGTAAAGGTATGATAGCGCTTGATGTTGTGCATCGCTTTCATATAATCAAAAGAATAGATGGTGACCAAAAGCCAGATGCTACAAGCAATTGTGACCAAGATCGCGCTGAGCCAGTCGATACGAAAAGACACTCCAAACGGATGCAGAATTTTCGAATACTCCAAAACCACAACACCTGTATCTTGTAGATATGGATACAAGAGCAACCCCAAAAGCCCCGTAATTGCTGTAACTGCTAAGACAAAGCCATCCCTAACACGGTCACTCATGTTCACTGCATAAACCACCAAGCCACCGATGATAGGAATAAAGGTGATCAAAAACGGAAGCATACGCCCACTCCTTGTTCTTTTGAACTTCCTATCTTCTATTCGCCTTTTTGGTGGTTTCTCCTTCCGAGGTCAAGCCCCATAAGGACTTGGCTGTTCTGTACTCACCTCGCTATAATCAATCTCGGTATAAATATAAACTAGGCTACCTTCATCAACCCTGGCCTCAGGAGCGGGTACCTGCCCGATAATCCTAGTTCCAGGGCCCACAACCTCAACACGGAACCCCGCCCTTTGTAGGACTTGCGTTCCCTGTTCAACGCCTAGGTTGCCCACATCTGGTACCGACGCTTGCCGATTGCCACTACTTACCGTAGCTTTGGGCTCCACTCCGAGGTAGGGCAGCACTTTTTGCGCTAGGCGAGCAAAAACCGGTGAGGCAATAATGCCTCCGTAGAAGGCACCCTGGGGTTCCCAAAGCACAAGGAGCGCCGCCATCTGGGGATCATCTTCGGGTGCAAACCCAGCAAAAGACGTCACCATTTTCGAATGAGAATAGCGTCCATTTTCGACCAATTGCGCTGTTCCCGTCTTTCCAGCCACATCGTAGCCGGGTACTTCCGCCCGTTTCCCCGAACCTACTTCCACCGCCGAGCGCAATACATACGCTGTGATATCTGCAGCCTCAGTACCCACAATCTGTCTCTGCTCTGGAATATCGGCAGGGAATGTGCCCTCCGGTGTAACCATTTCCTTCACATAGTGCAAAACAGAGTAGATTCCGTCATTGGCAATAGCTCCAAAGCCTGCGAGAAGCTGAATTGGTGTAAGAGTTAGGCCCTGCCCGAAACCGATATTAGCCCAAGTCACAAGGGGTACACTCGGCGAGGGTGCCCGCAAAGTGCCTCCCATCTCTCCGGGAAAATCGATTCCTGTCTTGTGGCCAAGATTAAAATCGAGCAATCCAGCATAAAATCGTTCGGGCCCCAGATCAAGGGCCAATTTCGCGTAGTAGGGATTACAAGAATTCTGCATCGTTTGGGCGAAAGTCTGGGAACCATGGCCCCCCCGATTCCAACAGCGCACATTCCAACCTGATACCCGAATATAGCCGGGGTCAAAAAAACCCGAACTAAGAGACGCCACTCCCTCATTAACCGCGATAGCGGCAGTTACGCCCTTAAAGGTAGAACCTGGTTCATAGGTATCGGTCACAGCGATGTTGCGCCGATTGGCTACGGGGTATTTGTCAAATTCCTCAATGTCATAGGTAGGATAGATGGCGTTAGCCAAGATTTCTCCATTTTTCGGATCGGTGATCAAGATTATACCTAAGCGAGAGCCTGTCTCCAGTGTTGCACGGCGCACCTCTTCTTCAGCCATACGCTGTAAGAAGATATCGAGGGTTAAAACCAAATCTCCCCCTTTTTCCCCCGGTAGGTAACCACGCACCCCATCTTCTAAGGCACGCCCATGGGCATCGCGTTCAAACACTGTCTGACCTGGCGTCCCTCTTAAGAGGTCGTCATAATAGAGTTCTAGGCCTTCTAAACCTTGGTTATCAATGCCCACAAACCCTAGAACCTGCGGTGCCACAGAGCCATAAGGATAAATGCGGGTAGAGGTGGGAACAACACCAATTCCAGGAAGGCCCAAGGCGATGATCTGCCGAGCTTCTTCTTCACCCACCTTTTTCTTTAGCCACTCTGTGGCAGAGCGCTTGGAGATGCGCTGCAAAATGAAGTCTTCCTCCAACCCCAAAATCCCAGCCAAGATCCTTGCTGTGCCCTCGATGTCCTCGACTTCAGCAGGAATAGCATAGACGGTATGCGCGCTCACGCTCATGGCAAGGGGAACCCCATTGCGGTCATATATTGTTCCCCGTAAACCTTCGATGGGAATTCTTTGCATGCGCTGTTCCAAAGCTTTGGTCTGAAAGAATTCATTTTGCCAGAGTTGCAGATAGGCAAGGCGCACTGCCAAGAAGCCGCTCCCCACTAACATGATCAGCAGCAAGAGCAGAATTCGTCTTTGAATCAATCGATCGGAGACTTTCTTCATAGCTTTATTCACCCATTCCGCGGAAAATCCGTGTCATACTGTTAAAAATGCGCCGTAGCCATGTGGCCAATCCCGTACTTTGCTGTGCTACTAGATCTAGGCGCACAAACTCCTCGCCCTGTCGCATGACTACCAGTTCACCTACTTTGTCACCACGATCAATAGGAGCCCTGAGATCAGGCAAAATTTGGGTCTCCGTCTCATACTCCAAATCCGATTCTGTGGCCGCCACCACCGCAAACTCACGAGCCAAAACGGCGTTTACCTGGTGATCCACGCCATCGGGGATCAAGACTTGTGTGAGAACCTCCTCGCTGGAAATCAAAGTACGTAGGTTACCAAAAGCCCATTCCAGAAGCTTTTCATTTTCATCGTTCCGCACTTCCCTGCTGCGAGCCCCTAGGACTACGATAATTAAGCGCTTCTCATGTCTAACACAAGAAGTGATCAGGGTGTGTCCAGCGGGCGTTGTGGCCCCCGTCTTTCCCCCTTCAACTCCTGGGAGAGCCAAGAGCGGATGTGAATTCTTAATTCTACGATCCTGCGATTCTAGAAAATAATCAGTAGACGTCAAAATGGAACGCAGCAGTTCGTGTTCCAAAGCAACTTGCAGCAATCTTGCTTGATCCAAGGCCGTTGAGAAGTTATTGCTAAAAATAGAGAGTAATCCAGTACAATCCACATAGTGGGTGTCTCCAAGACCAAGTTCCTCAGCCTTGGCATTCATTAGTTTAATGAAGTCCGCCTCCGTGCCTGCCACATATTCAGCTAGGGCTACGGCTGCGTCATTGGCCGACACTAGTGCCGTGGCATACAAAAGATCCTCTACAGTCAGCGTATCGCCGGCCTTGAGATTGATCTGCGTGCCTTCTCGGCTCGCCGCCCGAGCGCTGGCTGTGACGGCACCGTCTAAGGCGAGCTTGCCTTCTTCCACAAGCTCTATGGCCACAAGTAAAGTCATAACTTTTGTAATACTGGCGATGGAACGCTGCTGGTAAGCGTTTTTTTCTAGTACTAGGTACCCATAATCTGCGTCGTAGACAGCGTAGGCAATCGAACTTAGCTCTGGAGGTGCCTTTAAGGCATGTGCTACCCCCGAGAACGCTGTAGTCATAACAAGAATGGCGAGTATGCCCCACGGCACGATCCTCGATGCTCGCATGGGTCTCCTCCTTTCGCTTTCTAAGAATAAATACGCGACACTTGTAGTAATTAGTACATATACTGAAAGAGGTTTGAAAGGAGAGGGATTGTGGAAACCAAGCTCTTCTGGGAAAAAGAAGAAGTCTTTGACCATTTTGTGGCAAGTCACCCCAGGGGCGATGTCCTGCAGACAACCAAGTGGGGAAGACTAAAGGCCCATTCAGGATGGACCTATTGGCCACTGGCGGCCATAGAAGACGGAGTCGTGCAGGGGGTTGCCCTCATTCTACTTAGAAAACTGCCCCTCGGGGTAACGTTTGGCTATTCGCCCCGAGGTCCCCTTTTCTCCTCTAGAGAAGCTCTAGAGGCTTTATTTCTGGCAGGTGCGAAGCTTTTGAAAGAAGAAAAGGCACTGGTCTGGAAAATGGATCCACCCATTCTTGATGGAGACGAACTCTGGCTTGATTGTGTTCAGAAGAACCGGATCCGCTTGATCGACACTGGCTTGGACTTCGCAGGGGTTCAACCCCGCTATGTCATGACGCTAAATTTGAGCAATTCGACTGATACTTTACTTAAGAACATGAAAAGCAAGACCCGTTATAACATTGGCTACGCCCAGCGCAAAGGTGTCCAGATTGTCCGCGCCAAAGAACGAAGACTCTTAAACGTCTTTTATGTTCTGCTACAAGAAACTGCCCTCCGAGACGGGTTTACCATTCGACCCATCGATTATTACGAGGCCATGTGGGAACATCTCGTAGAAAACAACCTTGCCCAGCTGTTTTTAGCCTACCATGACAACACCCCCCTTGCAGGAGCCATCTGTTTTCGCCTCCCCCACAGGGTCTGGTATGTTTATGGTGCTTCGAGTAACGAAAAGCGTAACCTGCAGGCCTCTCACCTCATCCAGTGGGAGATGATCCGGTGGGCGAAGAGCCTTGGCACTAAAGTATATGACTTTCGGGGGGTCTCAGGAGATTTAAGGGAAGACAATCCCCTCTATGGACTCTATCGATTCAAAGAAGGTTTCGGGGCGAGGCTGGATACCTATGTGGGCGAATTCGATCTTCCCATTTCGCAAGGAGGATATGTATTATGGCAAGGGGGTTTGGCCCTTCACAATTGGATGCGGGAGCGTGCTCGTGCTGGATCCAGGTAGACTTAAGCGCCTTGGAACACAATATTAAGCTCATCGAGCGTCACGGCCAAGTACCCCTCTTACCAATTCTCAAGAGCAACGCCTATGGTCATGGCGCTCCTATAGTAGCCGCGTTCTTAAGGAGCAAAGGGTTTTCCTTCCTTGGCGTGAGTAGTCTAGAAGAAGCATTGGATATTTTACAGATAACCCCCACCTCCCTACTGGTGCTAGCTCCACCACTTCCTGCCCAGTTACCCCTATTTTTCCAGCATCATCTCCTGCCAACCATATCCTCCCCCGAGCTTTTGGCCGGTGTAAGCCAGTTAGCCAAAGAGAGACGACAGAAGATAACGATCCATCTAAAGGTCGATACGGGATTTGGCCGCCTCGGGATAGCCCCCGAGGGGCTTTTGTCCCTAATAAAGCAAATTAAAAAAGCCCCCTACTTGCATCTAGGAGGCATCTTCACCCATTTTTCCGCAGCGTCGAGCGATACTGCCTTTACGCAAAGGCAGCTCCATACCTTTTTAAAACTCAAAAAAGACGTTGACGCTCTAGGCGGCTGTGATCATGTGCTATGGCATGCAGCCAATAGTGCCGCCTTTTTGACACTACCCTCTAGCCATTTAGACTTAGTACGAATTGGAACACTACTCTATGGGCAATCGCCTCTGCCGCAGATTCCGCCCTGGGATTTGGCTGAAACCTGGCAGTTCAAGACCCGCATCATCCACATTCGCACCCTGCCACAAGGCCATTCTGTGGGCTATGGCCGCGTGTACCGCACGAAAAAACCTACAAGAATGGGAGTCATCCCGGTAGGTTACAGCCACGGTCTAGAATTAGAACCCCTGACAACACCCTGGCGACAAATCAAGCAAGCCCTAGGTCAGGGGCTAAAGGGTCAAAACCACGTACTTCATCCTCAAGGCCCCCTACCCATTATCGGACGAGTTGGTATGGGCTTAACATCGGTGGATTTGAGCCAAACGCCAGACGTTCATGTAGGCGATTGTGTTACTGTATCTATGCGCAGGGTCACAGCCGGTGCAAACATACCCCGTGTTTACTATCTACAAGGTGAGATGAAGTGCATGTTCTGGAACCACGAAATTTATAACCAAAGAGGCCGCAAGATCAGCTCAAGGGGTCTTTTTTGAAGAGGATCTCTTCCTCCGTATGACTTTGCGCCCTTTGCACATAGCCATTATGATCAATGATGCTTGATTGCCCTTCAAACTTTATGTCCCAAAGACGTCCGACTAACATAGGATTTACGGCCAAGCGAAATTCCTTGTTCTGCGCCACAGCCTGAAAACTACTCCGGAGCCAATCTTCTTGTTGCCATTGGTTCCAGGGGCCGTTGTTAGCTGAAGGTTGAATGAGAACATCTGCGCCTAAGCCACTGAGGCGGCGGCGTACCTGAAGGTCAAAGGCATCGAGGCAAATTGCTACCCCAAGATTACCGAAGGGACTTTGCACCGCACTTACATAATTAAGTGGTGCTGGTTCTAAAGCAAGGCCAGCCTTACCTTCCATGTCAACCAAATTCACTTTGTGCTGGCGATACAAAACTTGCCCTGTGGGGGTAATCACCGGTGCAGTGTTAAAAATGCGATTCGTCTGCCCCCAGCGCAGCGTTGCAGAACCAGCGACAATCCAAGCCTCGTAGGTTTTAGCTGCCTTGATAAAAGCCGTGAGGTAAATCCGCTCTAGTTCGTTGGAACGGGCTAGAAAGAGTGCCCGTACCGGCGAAACACGGTGTACGAGCATCAAATGGGCTACCTTTGGCAAATGATGGATGAGTAATGCCGTGTTTGCCTTGACAAAGGATGTCTGGGACCATACCCGCTCAGGAGCATTGCACAACAGACAAAAAGTGCCTATATGTTCAGGAAAAGCAATGAAGAGTTGTTC
>DHNI01000053.1:12744-20417 GCA_002409455.1 Firmicutes bacterium UBA5420
TGCTCACTGCGGTAGTCTTCTGGGCGTAGCTTCATCTGCACACAAGCGATCATATCTCATCACCTCGTTTGTATCTTTCGCCTCCATTGCCTTTTTTCCTTGCCCAAAGTAGCAAAGCCAAAAAAAGCTTGTTGCTGCCCCCTACAGTTGACAATGGGGGACAACACCAAGTATGATCAGGTTTAAAGGGGGATCATGGTAGACAATGGAGAAAGCAAAACTGATTCAGCGTCTAAAACGAATCGAAGGACAGGTGCGGGGTTTGCAGCGCATGATTGAGGAAGAGCATTCCTGTAGCGAGATCCTTACACAGGTAGCAGCCGTGCGGGCAGCGCTAGCTGCAGTAGCTCAAGGGATTTTTGAAACACATTCCAAAGCCTGCATCGAGCAAGCACTCGAGGATGAAGATGGCGCAGCAGAAGCAATAGAAGACCTTCTCCAGTCTCTCGGTCGTCTCATTAAATAGCCTATTTTGGCAACCACTCTAAGGGGTCCACAGTCTGGTCCCCTATTTTGATCCGAAAATCCAAATGGGGCCCTGTGGCCAACCCGGTGCGCCCCACCAGGGCAATCGTCTGCCCTTGCTTCACATTATCGCCCAGGCGCACGAGCAGTTTTGAATTGTGACCATACCAAGTGGTTATACCACCTGAGTGCTCTATTACCACGGCTAGACCATAGTTTCCCCGATTCCCCACGCTGATGACCTTCCCAGAAGCAGCAGCCTTCACCGGTGTTCCTTCGGCCGCCGCTATGTCAATGCCTCCGTGAAAGTGACGGTTCTTCAAGATGGGGTGGACGCGATAACCGTATCCAGAGCTAATGTTCCCCTTCACAGGCCACTCCAAGCGAAACCGTACACCGAGGGAGCGGCTTATGGTGGCAACACTATCTGTGGGGATATACAATACCTGACCAGGCAGCAGACGATCGGGATTTTGTAGCCCATTGTAAGATGAAATATTGGTCACAGTTGTGTCATAACGATTGGCAAGCTTCGTTAGATTGTCTCCCTGCTCGACTGTGTGCGAAACAATACTCTCCTTGAGATGGTTTAGTGTTTCTATGGTTTTGTCTCCAACCAGCCCATCGGAGGCTAGACCTACTGCCGCCTGAATGTCCTTGATTAGATTCTCGGTTTCTGAACCGAACACTCCATCCAGCACAAGGTCATATCCTAAGTCCATCAATAGTTCCTGGAGAGCATAAACGTCGTTTCCCCGCATTCCACGCTGCAACACACGGGCCTCCCCTGGAAACACCACCATAAGGGCTAAGAGAAGACAAACCACTAGCGTACGTTGGAGAATAGAGCGCAAAAAAATCCCTCCCACAGCCTTTTGAATATAGTATCGGCCGGAGAGGGAAGAAATATTCTAGACAGTAACAAGGATCACAGGTTTTCGATGTACTCATAGGCATGCAGGGCGGCTGCGGCGCCGTCGCTTGCCGCGGAAACAATCTGTCGCAATGATGTTGCCCTCACATCACCGGCAGCATAAACGCCAGGAATGCTCGTAGCCATATCTGGATCGGTGAGGATATACCCTTTTTGATCGAGAATTCCGCTGCCTTGGAGAAAGTTGGTTACTGGATCCACCCCTACATAGATGAACACGCCCTTTGCAGAGAGCACCTGGGTAGAATTATCTTTCACATTGCGGATGACGACACCGTTTACCCGAGAGTCACCCTCCACTTTTTCTACGACAGAATCCCACACAAACTTAATTTGAGAATTAGCAAAGGCCCTATCCCGCAAAATACCTGCGGCTCGTAGAGCGTCTCTACGATGAATAACTGTTACGGTCTGGGCGTAACGGGTCAAAAGGAGTGCTTCTTTAATCGCCGAATCGCCTCCGCCAACTACAATCACATCGGCTCCTTTATACAGAGCACCATCACAGGTAGCGCAGTAGGATAGACCACGGCCAGTAAACTCAGCTTCACCAGGAACCCCCAGTGGACGCGGCTTCGCCCCACTGGCGATAATGATACTCCGGGCTTGCAAAACCCCATCTCCTAATTGCAAAGCCTTAGGCTGGCCCTCTAGCTGAACACTGCTTACGTCGCCATACTTCCACTCCACGCCAACCTTGAGAGCTTGTTCATACATCAGCTCGGATAAAGCAGGACCCTCTATATTGTCAAAACCAGGATAATTCTCAATATCTAGGGTGTTTTGCATCTGACCGCCATGCAAGCCCCGCTCTACGATAACTGTCTTCAAATTGGCTCGGGCTGCATAGATTCCGGCAGATAGACCACCCGGCCCACCGCCTATGATCGCCACATCATACATGAGATCGTCCCCTTTCACTGCGAAGTTACCACCTTAGCTAGACCTGGAGAAACCCAGGTATCGGTAGAACTCACGATTATTGCTTCCACATCGGGCAAGTTCTCTACTAGAGCACGCCCTTCCTCCCATCCTAACACAAAAATAGCAGTAGATAAAGCATCGCAGGTAGCGGAGTTTTCGCCGACGATGGTTACGCTTGTGAGTTCACGAGCTGGAAAGCCTGTTCTAGGATCTATAATATGATGATAACGCTGACCGTCAACCAGAAAATAACGCTGATAGTCTCCTGATGTAACTACACTTTCATCGTCTAAGGGTAGAATCCAGCGAATTTCTGCCGGGTTCTCGGGGTTTTGTACACCAACGCGCCAAGGTAAATTGTCTGGACGGCGACCGATCACAGAAATATCGCCTCCAGCATTGATGATAGAACGTTCTACCTGCGCATCGCGCAAAATGGCTGTTCCCGCATCTATAATATATCCCTTAGCGATTCCGCCAAGATCTAGTACAGTTCCAGCAGGTATACGAACTTGGCCTTGGGCTTTGTCAACTTCCACCTTCGTGTAATCCACAGTGGCCAAGGCAGCTGCAATTTCTTCGTCACTTGGTACCCGGTACTGACCACTTCCAAAACCCCATAAATCCAGGACTGCACCAATGGTGATATCAAAAATGCCGCCTGTCAGATCTCCCATTTCCAGGCCTAACTCAATGACCTCAAGGGTAATAGGGCTGACCGTCACCCATTGGCCAGCCCTGCGGTTAAGCTCTGCAATCTCACTGCCATAGACAAAACGAGAGAGAAGTTCCTCCAAATCATCCATAACAGTGAACACTTTTGCAGCTAACGTTTCAGAATCTCGTCCATCTACACGGACATCCACTACAGTATCCATGAGCATCATGGTTTTCTGCGTGCTACTTAGCTCAGCCGACTTTGCTTCGTAATACGGCATATAAAGGAGATAATAGCCCAGAAGCGTAGCAAGACCGAGACTCAGAAGGACCACAAACACTACATAAGAGTGTCGTTTACTTACACCATTCGCACTCACGTGAATCCTCCCCTAGCCAACAGCCACTTTTTCAAGCTGTGCCTTCCCTTCTTGCCAGTCAATGGTATTCGTTGGACACACCGCCACACATTCACGGCAATTGATACACTTATCATAGTCAATTCGTGCAAGGTTATCTTCCATATAGATGGCATCGGTGGGACACACTTTAACACAACGCTGGCAGGCAATACAGCCCACGCTACAAACCTGTCTGACGAAACGGCCCGTCAAAAGAGAACGACAGCGAATGTGTACCCCTTGTTGCTCATCAACCAGCATGATAATATCTCTGGGGCAAGCATCCACGCATTTGCCGCAGGCGGTACAGTTCTCTTCGATAACTACAGGCAAGCCATTTTCGTCCATATACATGGCATCGAACTCACAAGCAGCCACACAAGAACCGTAGCCCAAGCAACCATACGAACAAGCCTTGCTACCACCCTGAGTAGCGTGGGCGATCCGGCAGTCCTTTGGACCATCATATCCGCCCCGCTGCTTGGCTTCAGCATGGCCACCCTTACACAGCACCTGAGCAACCCGGCGCTTCGGGCCTTCCGATTCAACTCCCATAATGGAGGCAACCATCTTCGCTACACTTACACCGCCAACTGGGCAACCATTGACAGGTGCTTTCCCTGTGGCAACGCCTTCTGCAAAGGCGCTGCATCCGGCAAAACCGCAGGCACCACAGTTCACTTGGGGCAGCACTGCTTCTATTTCTTCAACCCGCGGGTCGGTCTCTACGGCAAATTTCTTAGAGGCTACGGCCAGACCAAAAGCGAGTATTGCGGCCATGGAACCCATACTAACGAGGGAAACTAATGTGGTATTCAATCTAAACCCCTCCCTAACAATCTTAAACTAACCCGGCAAAGCCTCCAAATGCTAGAGACAATAATCCGGCGAGAATAAATGCAATGCCAACCCCTCTTAGTGGTTTGGGAATATCGGCAAACCGCAGGTCTTCACGAATGCCTGCCATAAGAACCAAGGCCAACGTAAATCCAAGTCCTGCACCGAGTCCAAAGATGACAGTTTCAATGAAGCTGTAGGAATTCTGGACACCCATGATGGCAAAGCCCAAAATGGCACAGTTGGTTGTGATCAGTGGCAAGAAGATTCCCATAGCACGGTACAAAGCGGGACTTGTCTTGTGCAAGAACAATTCGACCAATTGAACCATGGCCGCAATGACCAAAATAAACGCCATATTCTGCAAAAACGGCAGGCCCAAGGGTTCTAAAATAAACCACTGAATTAACCAGGTCGCGGCCGCCGTGACCACCATAACAAAGGTCGTAGCCAATCCCATACCGATGGCCGAATCAACCTCTTTGGAAACACCCATAAAAGGGCAAATCCCCAAGAAACGCACTAACACGAAGTTGTTTACTAACAGCGCACTAATCAAAATCGTAAATAGACTCATGGATGTCCCCCCTAACTGACTTTCCGTTTTTGTCTAGCAGAAACCATATTCATCACAGCCATCAGAATACCGAGCGTGATGAATGCACCAGGTGGTAATGACATAATGCCAAGAGTTGTCGTACCTTCTGCTACAAGGGCATGTCCGAAGAAAGAGCCTGCACCTAAGATTTCCCGGATAGAACCTAAAAGCGTTAAGGCCCAAGTAAAGCCTAAACCCATACCCAACCCATCAACAGCTGAGCGGACAACGGAGTTCTTGGCTGCAAAAGCCTCGGCACGCCCGAGTACAATACAGTTTACTACGATCAAGGGAATAAATAATCCTAATACGCTGTGCAGGTCGGGCAAATAGGCATGCATCACAAGATCCACAATCGTCACAAAGGTAGCAATCACAATGATATACGCAGGAATACGGACCTTGTCAGGAATGATTCTCTTCAAAAGACTAATCAAAGCACTAGAACAGACCAAAACAAACGTAGTTGCCACACCCATAGATACACCATTAATGGCACTGGTTGTCACTGCCAAGACAGGACACAGGCCAATATTCAAACGGAAGGTAGGATTTTCTGCCCACAAACCGCGGATCAAGTCTTTCCACAGAACCATACTTATTCCCCTCCCCTATAAACTGCTGCCGTATCAACAAAGCCTTGACGCACGGCATCGGCTACCGCTCTAGCAGAGATGGTAGCACCAGAAAGATTATCAATGTCTTGGTTCACGGCAATGGGATCCTCCACCGTTTTACCTACAAAGCGGCTGCGGAAACTCTCATCTTCAATCCGAGAACCCAGACCTGGGGTTTCAGTATGTGCCAGTACTTTGATGTTTAGAATCTCGTCCGTTGCCTCATCGACCCCGACCAAAATCCGAACCACACCGCCGTAACCATTGGCCTCTCCCACAAAGGCATAACCAATTACCTGATCCTGGTCATTGATGCCTTGATAGATCAAAGTTGTTCTTTGTTCTTGTTCCCGCATTTCTTTGGGGTCATCCACGCCGAGTTCATCCGCGCTACGCCGAATAATATCGACTTTCGTTGCTTGAGGCAAGACATCATAGACAGAACTCTCCAAAGCACGGGCTGCATTCTCTTCAATTATAACACTTGTTGTTCCATAAACCACAGATAAGATGCCGGCCGAAACCATGGCAATTACTGCTAGAACAACAACCATTCTAAGGGATTCATTCACTCGTCTTCACCCCTTGCCCATAAATTCGAGGACGCGTCCAGCGATTAATCAGGGGGGTTGTTGCATTCATTAACAAGATAGCATAGACCACGCCTTCTGGATGGCTTCCCCATGTACGAATCAACATCACAATCAAACCAACGCCAATACCAAATATCCAGCGTCCCCCTTTAGTTATAGGCGTTGTAACCGGATCTACGGCCATGAAGATGGCACCGAAGAGTAGACTTCCCGCTAAGAGATTAAATACAATACTCTGTCCTGTAATAAGGCACATGCCTATCACGGATATGAATATCCCTACAGGAATCCGGTAATCAAGATACCCTTTATAAAATAGGTAGATACCCCCGAGCAAAATGGCCAGTGCCGATGTCTCACCTACGGATCCTGCCACCGAACCGAAAAACAAATCGGGAATCTTACTGCTTGCTTCACCAAGAAACAAGGGAGTTGCGGTCGTAATAGCGTCAAAAGGGGTCCTCCAGGCTGTCATGGCTGTGGCAAACGAGGCAGTTAGAATTGCCCTGCCCACTAAAGCGGGATTAAAAGGATTTTGGCCTAATCCGCCAAAAACCTGTTTACCAATGGCGATGGCAAAGGCTGCACCTAAAATAACCATCCAGCTCGGAAGGCTCGGTGGTACAATCAAACCCAATAGCACACCTGTAACGAGCGCACTTCCATCTCCAACCCGAATCGGCTGTTTGCGTAAGCGCTGAAAGATAGCCTCTGTAGCAACAGCAGACGCCCCAGATAGGAGCACAAGGCGCACTGCATCCAATCCAAAGAAATAGATAGATGCGGCCACAACAGGCAATAGAGCAATTAGCATCGCAAACATGCTTTTCTCTGTAGTTTCTGTATCCCGAATATGGGGAGACGGCGCAACAATCAACTTCAAATCATCCATTGCCCCACCCTCCTTTAACTTGGTTTTTTGTCTCTAGCGATAATTTCCATTTTGGCAAAACGGATGTACTGCAGCAGTGGGCGCTTGGCCGGGCAAATATAGTTACATGCCCCACACTCAATGCAATCCAGAGCACCAAACTCACGAGCATCGTCAAAGCGTTCGTTCATTCCGAAAGCTTCTAATTTCAAGGGAAGCAAATGGGCTGGGCACACGTCAACGCAACGTGCGCATTTTATGCAAGGTGTAGCATCTGGTGTTCGGCTTTCTGCCTCATCAAATGCGATTACACAGGATGTGGTCTTCATAACAGGTGTCTGCAGATCATACTGTGCTGCCCCCACTAACGCTCCACCCATGACCACCTTGCCAGGTCTTTGACTAAACCCTCCCGCGGCCTGAATCAAATCTTCAAGCATCGTTCCAATTGGCACCATAAAGTTTTGAGGCTGGGCAATAGGTTTGCCAGTCACGGTCACAACGCGAGAAATGGAAGGCTCGCCATCGCGCAAAGCTCGAGCCACCGCCCACGCAGTTGCCACGTTTTGCACAAGAACGCCCACTTGATACGACATCCCTCCACTTGGAACCTCGCGACCTGTCAAAAATTGAATAAGCTGTTTCTCTCCGCCTCCAGGATATTTGCTTGGCATAGTCACAATTTCAATGGCTCCTGCCTTCTCTTTGAGTGCCGCATAAGCCTCTGGAGTGTTATCTTCAAGGGCAATCATAATCTTGCGAGCTCTCGACACCTT
>DHNI01000053.1:20695-28016 GCA_002409455.1 Firmicutes bacterium UBA5420
TACGAGTTTATGAGCTGTGGGAAAGCCTTCCCCGCCCATACCTACGATTCCGGCCTCCTTGATACGCTCAATAATGGTCTTGGCGTCAAGTTGAACTGGATCTTCATGACCACTTCGTTCCACCCAAGTGTCGTTGCCATCATTTTCTATTACAATCGCTGTAATAGACTGCCCTGATTGATGGGCCCTGGGCTCAATAGCTAGTACTTTTCCTGATACTGGCGAGTGTACTGGAGCGCTAACGGCACCATGAGCTGCAGCAAGCACCTGACCCTTGAGCACTTCATCGCCCTTAGCCACTACAGGTTGTGCTTCTAGCCCAGAATGCTGCAAAAGCGACACCACTAGAGTTTCTGGGGCGGAAAGGTGCTCAATGGGAGTGCCTGACGAACTTTTCTTGGCGTCCTTCGGATGAATCCCTCCGAAAAACGATCGTACTCGTCGCATGTATCAAATCACCTCACACTCTCTTATTTTGCTTCGTACTCAACATAAAACATGCCGAACTTCCGGGTAATCTGTGCATTGCACCATGACCCGTAAGTCGAGCATCGGATACGTTTTTATGTATTCTGGTCTGGACAGTCGAATCCTGCCTAAAACAAATTTTTCACATCACAAAAATCCAACTGGCGCCAAGCCTCATATACAATGATAGACACCGTGTTTGACAAATTCAACGATCGCACATCCTTCTGGGGAAGGGTCACCGTGAAATCTTGATAACGCCTAAGCAATTCTGGATCCAATCCTCGGGTTTCACTGCCAAAGACTAGGTAATCGCCTGCCTGATAATTCACCTCCGAATAAAGAGAAGCCCCACCAGTCTCCACCAAAAATAGTCTTAGGGGATCGGTCGCGGCCAAAAAATCTCCAAAAGAATCATGAACGTAAAGCTCCAAATGTTCCCAATAATCAAGCCCCGCCCTTTTCAACTTGGGATCACTAAGAAAAAAGCCTAGAGGCCGAATCAAATGGAGCGACGATCCCGTTGCCACACAAAGGCGCGCTATATTCCCAGTATTGGCTGGGATCTCTGGCTCAACTAAAACCACATGCATGAAAATCTACTCCCCCATGGCGCGATTAGTGGGGGCACTAAACCCGCCCCCACTGGTATAGCTCTAAAACTGGTAACGAACGAATGCCTGCATCTGGTCTTGGGTCATTCCAACACCTAACGTCATGGGCAGCTCTGTCATGGAGAAAAGTACGTGAAAGCTCACTCCTTCATTAACGAGCATGATATCTAACATAACTTTCTCTGTAGGTTCAGAATACGACATACCCAAACCGAAAGCACTACCCAAAGAGATGGAAAAACGCCAGATCCCCTGCCTCGTAAACTGAATATAGGGACTAATACTGTACTCAAACTCCCCCAACTCTGATACAAACAGCTGGGCTGTACCAGCTAATCCATGTCCCACATGTCCGTACATGCGGTTAAACTCACCATAAGCCCCCACGTGTGGTTCAGCGGAGGTCATGAAGGTAGATAAAATGGGCCTCCTAGTATTTCCCGCAAAAAGTTCGAGAGTGTAGCCAACATTGCCCATAAATACTTGCTTATGACCACCAAACCAACTGGTAGGCTCCTCCGCTCCCCCCGAATGGGTCAGAAAACCTCCAATGCCAGTTTTCTCGTATCCAAACAGACCAAGGGATCGAACGGTCTCTTGACTCAGTCCTAAACCAGCCTGCCATCCCTGCGATCCGAATCCGAAGGGCAGATCTTCAGCATCAAAGGCCCATACACTTGTGGTAAGGCCCAGAGCTATGATCCCTATTGTGCAAATGATACCTAGAATACGGGATCTAGCAACCACTGATCACCCCTCCTTTACATCCGTACTTCCTTCGCTATGGGTAAATCGGACAGCTCTTCTGCAGAAAGCTCCGGATCAAGTACAACATTAGATATGGTCATCGTACCAGGGGCATCGCCCTCAACAACGCATATTTCATGGGGAAACCATGTGTCACTGCTCACACGTACATGCAAGACTTCATCTACAGCCTGTACCTGTAACAGGTACGTGCTAACACCCTCTGTTTCTACGATTTCCAAGATTTCTACCGCATATTCAGAAAAGTCAAAGAAGGTATTAAGATCAGCTATACTCAACGTTGAGAGTACTTCTTTGCTGGCATCTTCTAATCCCCGCACAGCGATTTGGTTATTGACGGGTGAATACACCCGAACTTCCATCAGCTCTTGATCAGCCACCAAGATCTGCCCACGCATAGCACTGGGTTCAAGAATTTCAACTCGGGCTATCTTATGCTCTATGCTAGCCAAGAGATGGACAAATGCCCTTTCGATGCGTTGTCCACGAATCTCGGTGATCTCCACATCCATGGTGGCACCCTGCACGCCCTCTAGGACATTCTTGATATTTTCCACCACTTCCGCGGCTTCATCCGAAATGGAGATCTCGCGCATCACTTCATGGTATTTCTCCATAACGGGATCATCATCCTGCCCTTTTCCCTTAGATGGCTGGCTCAAATCCAGTTGAAGAGTCCCAGGTAGACTGTCTGCTTGGGCCATACCTGGAAAGGCCACCACAACTACAACTAAAACCAATATAAGTGTATAAATGCCTGAACGATCATGTTTCATTTTGCCGACTCCTCACTCAAAATTGCCCCAATCAGGTTGCACTCCATTCCCGCAAGTTGTACAATGGTCATTAGATGTCTGAAAGGAGGGGTGCCCTATGCCCATCTATGAATATAACTGTTCCAATTGTGGTCACTTTGAACAAAAGCAAAGTATGAAGGATGAACCTCTTACCAAGTGTCCAACTTGTGACGGCCCGGTTCAGCGTCTAATCAGTAAGACCGTGGGCATTATATTCAAAGGGTCTGGTTTTTACATTAATGATAGTAAAAGCGATACGAATCAATCGAAAGAAACACCAGCCTCTTAACGGATGCACCTTCTTCGGAAGGTGCCTTTCTTTTTATGGTAATGTTAAGGCCGGTCGGGTCAAGCGAATGGTATTTCCCTCCTTAATCACCGTCGGCGAGAGAACCCTTTGGCGCTGTAAGACCTGAGGCACGGGGTTTTGTACAATAACAGGCAAAACCTTAGGTGCCGAAGTATGATACCACTTGTCTTCATAGACGAAGTATAGTCCCGTATCGAGCCATAGGCTGCCAGTGCCTGTAAACTCGCCACCAACTGGAAGTAGAATATTTGCATGAAGGTAGGTTACCATCACTTGTCGGCCCTCTGATCCATCTACAAGTATAGCAAGCTGGTCGCCCTTGGGGGACCAACACATATCGATTATGGTCTGGCCAGAAATGCTCAGGCTTTTTTTCTCGCCTCCCCAACGATCACCAATCCACAACTGCCCCTGCGATCCTTCATCGACAAGCACTGCTATGTACTCTCCTTGGGTAGACCAGGCAAAATCGAATACGTTCACGTCTTGAAGCCATGTTCTAGATTGTCCTGTTTGTAGATCAAAGACATGTAAACCGGCGCCTTCTTCAGGTACCAAAACAGAATATCGCCCATTTGGATCATTTCGCCTAGTCTGCTTAGAATTCCTGCCCACATTCAATCTTTCTACGACATCTTCATCCTCTACAACAACCGGAGAAGACCAAAACGATGCTAATGCCTTTTCAAGACGCTCTCTCCTATTTTTCGTATCGGGATGTGTGCGGAAAATCTTCATCGGTAAATCCTCAGAATTCATAGCGAACAGATCATCAAGGAGGGTTACAGCCCCGACTCCATCAAAACCTGCATTCACGGCCAAGGCCTGCCCCACAAGATCAGCCTCATATTCAGCCTCACGGCCCCAACCCAAGCTAATTAGCTGCAACAATGTGGCGCTCGCTACCCTAAGTAGATCAGCGGAAGCCAGGTCAAGTGCCATGACGCCAACTTCTAAGAGCACTGCCAATCCCATCTGTCGCAAAACCGCATTAACCCCATGTTTCTTTTCTATGTGGGCAATCTCATGCCCTAAGACACCTGCCAACTTGGCCTCATCGCGGCCGATTGCACTCACCAGACCACGGGTGATAAAAACATACCCCCCAGGCAAGGCAAAGGCGTTCAGTTCAGAAGAATTCAGTACTGTTAAAGTGTATTCTACATCGCCCCGCTCGGTCACTTCTGCCAAACGCCTAAAAACCTCGCCAACCCACATACGCTGCCCGATAGGTAGAATATACTCTCCACCATATTGCTTCAAAATCTCAGGCACTGCGCTACCACCTAAGGTGCGCTCAAAGCGCTCTCCTAAAGCTGCAGCCTGCACCGAAGCGGAGAGGAGCACAAAAAGTAGAAGCACCGTTATGCTGCGTCCAAGCCACCTGTGAAACCGAATTATCTTCAAAACAACCACCGCCAGTAACCCAAAATATCGTCAAGGAGCCGTGGGTCATCAACCACCCAGGGTTCATCGCTACTCAGGGCTATAGAAAATCCCTGGTGTTCTGGGAGCAGCACGAAGATGCGACATTCCCACAGCCTAGTGCCACGTTCATCCTCATAGGTGTAAGCGGCGCCAAGCCCCCTCTGTCCTGCCACATCCACCTTTGAAAGAGGCGTCTCAAGCTGAAAACTCTTGAGACCTCCCGGCTCTCCATACAACCTGATAGAACGCTCTGCCCAACTGTCCACTGAATCATCGGAGACGGTACCTAGAGACTCAAAATAGAGTAGATCAAAGTCCCCTTCACCGTAAAAGACAATAAGCTCAGAAGTGCTGTGATGGGCCTGGTACACCCACTGATCCCAAATTGTGGTGCTATACAGTCCGAGGGGATTGGTAAAAACAAAGGCCTCGCTCACACCTACAACACTTGCCAAAAAAACTACAAGTAGGATGATGATCCTACCAAGCTTGAACTTTTGCACACGCACCAAACCGCCCTCCTCTAAGCAGAATCCCGAACCACCAAACTCGCAGGAAGCATCTGATGATGAGGGTATACACCTGATCCGTAAATCTGAGCCGTTAACATCTGCACTGCAATTTGTCCCAACTCATAAATAGGCACACGAACGCTCGTCAAAGCTGGTTGCACACATGCACCCAAGATGGTGTCATTAAACCCCACAACAGCCACTTCGCTCCCCACCTTCATACCCCGTTCTTGCAGCGCCCGCATGGCCCCAATGGCCACTAAGTCATCAACGGCAAAGAGCGCGCTAAAGGGCACCCTTCGAGTCAAAAGTCGTTGCGTGGCCTGATATCCGCCCTCCACCGAAAAGGCAGAGTGTTCTACCAAGTTTTTGGGCACCTCTAGATTGTGATCCTGAAAAGCCCTTTCATAGCCCAACAATCGATCTGCACTCACTACATATCTTGGATCCCCATCAAGGCAAGCTATCTGCCGATGGCCTTTGTTCAATAAGTACTGAACCGCCGTCTTGGCATCTTCTACATTATTGTTATTTACCCAGTTGATTTCCTCTGATCCTTCATAACGTCCAATTAAAACGAAGGGAAAGCGATCTTGGGTCAAGCGTGGTATAAGTTGGTCGTCCCGATGAGAAGCTAAGAGTATTACACCATCCACTCTGCGCTGTCGAAGGAGCGTCAAGCTTTCTTCATCTTCCTGTTGAAATGTCTTACCCGTAGAGAGAACCAGACTAAGCTTATGTTTATGGGCCACCGAGGAGATACCTTGAATCACCGCCGGAAAAAAGGGATTGGCAAAATTCTCCTCGGTCAAGCGGGATCGAATCAGCCCAATACTATTACTAGTCTGATTAACCAGGCTACGAGCAATGGCATTGGGATAGTAACCCAATTCGCTCATGATGGCCCGCACCTTTTCTTTGGTATCGGGACTAATGCGCGGATGATCGGCAATCACCCGGCTCACCGTGGAGGGTGACACCCCTGCACGCTTGGCCACATCCTTAATTGTCACATTCACACTCGCCACAGATACCACGCCCTCTAACGCTCAATTATCGCTGACTTAGTACTACAAGACTAGCCCCAATTCCTGCCCGATTACTGTTTACTGGAGGTGTTCTTCTGGCAAAGTTATCATCAAAACTATTCGTAGGAACACTCGGCCTTGTGGGCGGACTTTGGGGATTGCGTTTGCTGATTACCGGAGTAAGTCGCTTTTCATTCAGAATCATGATGACGGATCCATACGTAGAAAACTTGGCAGAACTCGTCACGGCAACCAAGCGTACTGGGCTGCAAAATATCCTAGAGACCAACCTCCGCAGTCAAAAGGCAGAGGTGCTGCAGCGTCCCTTGGGCAGTCCCCGTAAGTTCCTTGATTTCGAAGGCCTTATGTTTGTCTCATCGCATTTAGATCGCCAACCCCTTCCTGATACGATCCCGATCCATACAGGAGTTGTGATTGGCCCAAAGGCTGAGAGGCCACTTCGCATCGAAACCCCACTGATCGTTTCTGGAATGGCGTATAAAACGGCGTTAACAGATCGAATGAAGTGTGCCTTCGCCTTAGGAAGCAGCCTGGCCAAGACCGCTACCAATACAGGAGAGGGTCCCTTTTTACCTCAGGAGCGTGCCCTTGCAGAGCGCCTGATCGTTCAATACCCTAGAATACCCCTTTATCGCACCCTAGACATGTTGGAACAAGCTGATGCCCTAGAGATACAATTAGGCCAAGGAGCAAGTGCAGGGGCGGCTCAAGCGCCCTACCCCCATCTCATCCGCACGGAGCTGCCAGCGCTCAGGGAACCACACGATCTTCCCAAAATCGTTCGCTTCTTAAAAGAAGCAGGGCACGGGGTACCAGTGGGAGCAAAATTGTCCTTTACCAACAATTTGGAACGCGAAATGGATCTCTGCCTTGAGGCAGGCGTAGACTATCTGGCCCTAGAAGGTGCCCAGGCAGCTACTGTTAAAGCTGCCCCCATTTTGCAAGACGATTTTGGGCTACCCACCATCATGGGCCTTCCCCGCGCCGTAAAACATCTTCAGTTGAGAGGGATGCAAGGACAGGTAAGCCTCATTGTCTCAGGCGGATTTAACTCACCAGGTCAGTGTCTAAAGGCGTTAGCTCTCGGAGCCGATGCCATCTATTTAGGGACGGTCATCCTCTTTGCCGCAAGTCACACCCAGACCCTCAAGGCAATTCCGTGGGAGCCACCAACGCAAGTTGCTGTGCAGGGAGGCAAAGCCAGCAAGAAATTCAATTGGAAACTCGGCGGTCAGCATGTGGGCAACTTTCTGATCTCCTCTACAGAAGAGATCAAAGAAGGAGTGCGCGCTCTAGGAAAACACGCACTCCGCCAAGTAAATACCGACGATCTAGTATCCCTCGATGAGCATACCTCGCGAGTAACAGGAATACG
>DHNI01000053.1:28285-28901 GCA_002409455.1 Firmicutes bacterium UBA5420
ATTCTGCGCCCCATTTCCCTAGGTTCTAAGCCTGCAAGCTCAGGTATGATCTGCAAAATTTGGCCCGATTGAATCAACTCATTTTCCAGGCTGCGATTTTGACGCCCCCCCATCCAGGCGGGGGTCATCTGTCGTGGCTCATTGAGCCGAAAATCATAGCAAAGCCAAGGCAAGAGGTCGGGGAATGCTGGTTCTGTGCCGAACAAATCCCACAAGATACGATAGAGGCTAGAGAGAGAATGGTTAAGCCAGTGATAGCCTGCCTCTTCCCACTTTTCAGCTAAATCATTGAAAAAGGCGAAGGGCGACTTGTAATTTCCACACAGATACTCCAGAGAACCTGCAAAGCGCGAACCATAATACTTATCCACTAGATCCTCGATCACTTTCAAACGGGAGAGCTCCGCGAAGGAAAGATCCTTGGTACGTAGCACTTCATAGGGGGCCTCATTCGTATACACACAGCCAAAACTCTCTGCTTCGTCCCTGAGCCGTGAGCCCCGCAATAACTTTAGAAAGCCCAGATGAATGCGATCAGGCTTTAGAGAATAGACAAAATCAAAGGATTGACCAAAGCGCCAGAAGCCCTCTTCAGGTAACCCGGCGATAAGATCCA
>DHNI01000053.1:29029-37994 GCA_002409455.1 Firmicutes bacterium UBA5420
GATAAGATCCAAGAGCACCCGAACGGTCGTTTTCTCCTTTAGAAACTTCACAACATCAGCAAGGCGCTCCAAATCGGTGCGACGAGAAACTGCCTTTAATGTATCGCTATGCGTCGATTGCACTCCGATCTCAAATTGAAAGCGGTTTTCCGGCGCATCCCGCAGAAGATCTAGAATTTCAGGAGTGAGCAGATCGCCGCTCACTTCTAGTTGGAACCGAGTTGGTGTATCCAGCTCCATCATGAACTCGAGGAGCCCATAAGCCCGCTTGGCATCATAGTTAAAGGTGCGATCTACAAAGCGAACCTGTTCGACCCCAACTGCAGCCAGGCGCCGCAATTCGTCTTGTGACCTTTCTTCAGGAAACTTGCGCACACCGCCCATCACAGAAGAAAGACAATAAGCACAAGCATAGGGGCAACCCCTGGTGGTCTCGTAATACACAATTTTGTTGCGTAAACCTCCTAAATCACCGGCATAAATCGGTGGAATAGAAGCCAGGTCCAGGGGCTTGTGGGGGTTTTGTATTACTTTGTCACCACGCCTATAGACAAGGCCGCAAATACTACTTAACTGATCCCAAGTTAGAGAACCCTTTGCTTGGCCGAACTCCTCAAGGAAGCTGCCCAGCGCCTCTTCGCCTTCCCCTGCAATTAGGTAATCAATAGCAGGGTAGCGCTTTAGCCAATATTCAGTATCAAAGGACACTTCTGGACCACCTAGAATAATTGTGGTCTTGGGGCATACCTTCCGCAGGTTACTGACCAAGGTCAAGATCAATTCAATATTCCAGATATAACAGGAGAATCCAACCACATCCGGATTTCTGCGGGCCAAATCACCAAGTATAGCGTTAAGATTCTGGTTAATATTGAATTCGAGAGTCTCCACATCAGCTAGGCCGGGCTCAAGGTAGTGCTTTAGATAGTGTTTCAGATAGCGCAAGGCAAGACTACTATGGCTGTACTTCGCATTCAGGGCAACCAACAAAACCTTCGTAGAATGTTTACTCAAAGCACGACCCACCTATAAACTCCTGTAAGAGCGAGTTGCAGGGTATATCGGACCAGTCTTCCACTGCCACAAAGTGGTTCAAGAAGCGTAGCATGCGTCTGGCTTCAGAATATTGGGGTTCAGCAGGTGTAATATCTGCGAGTAGATCCATAGCTAAGGGCTTTAAAACTGGCATCTCATAGATCAACGTAGAGTTAAACATCACATCGGCATCCTCCTGAAACGGGAAGATATGGCGCTGCTCACCCCTGGTTACAAGGGGCCAACGTTCGATGGTCGCCCTGGCCCCATGACCGCGAAATTGGTTATCTCGAATCATACGCCGCAGCATGCGCACATCGGTGGTTGGAATTCTGGTATGAAAATCCAGGTTCAAGTTGGTTAAGGCCGAAATATAAATCTTAAACTTACGTCCTTTGGGAATGGCCGCAGTCAGCTGATCATTGAGCCCATGAATGCCCTCAATGATGATGGGTTGATCGCTACGGACCTGGAGTTTTTTGTTAACATCCCATTGCCTGGTTCCCGTTGGAAAATGGAAAGTAGGAAGCTGCACTTCTTCCCCTTGAATCAGCTTTGTGAGATGCTCGTTAAAAAGATCCACATCGATGGCTTCTAGAGCTTCAAAATCTAGATTGCCATCCTCGTCCACAGGCGTTAGGTGCCTATCCACAAAGTAATCATCTAGACCAATGGCCACGGGCCACAAGCCTTCGACCCTCAGCTGAACGGTGAGCCTTTGAGCAAAGGTGGTTTTGCCTGAGCTCGAGGGGCCAGCGATCAAAATGATGCGCAGGCGGTCTCGCTCTTTGGATATTTGCTGAGCAATATCTCTGATCTGGTTTTCGTGGTAGGCCTCAGAAATGCGTACCAAATCACCAAATCCGCCCTGGCGTATATAATCATTGAGGGCTGGCACGGTGGGAATGGAGATGTTATCCTGCCACCGTTCAGCTCTGAAGAACTCGTTAAAAAGCTTGCCCTGTTCTACGTAGTCTCGAATCTGTGTGGGGTGAGCCCTACGGGGGTACTCTAGGATAAAACCGGGAAGATAATAGCGCAACTTAAAGTATTTCAAGTACCCGCTGCTTGGCACCAAGATCGATCGCAGCGAATCATGGAACCAACCAAAATTATACAAGACCACTTCATTGAGATTATTTTGGTTTAAGAGGCGTAATTTGTCTTCAAATCCTTGCTCTGAGTAGATCCTCTTGGCTTCTTCCATTGATACAATGCGCCGCTCAAAGGGAATGTCATCGGTGACCAAGGCGTGCATGCGCTCTTCGATGGCCCGGATATCTTTTTCAATAACTGGCTGGGCATGGTCGATCTCCCCGTAGAGACCATTGCTAAGAGCATGCTTAATATGCACGGTGCAACCTGGAAGGACCTCTAATGCAGCCCTCACAAATAAGAAGACCAGTCCAGCACGATAGGCCCGCATGCCATCTTCGGAATCCGTGTGCAAGAACTTTAAAGTGCAGTTCTCCGTCAAAGGGAACTGAAAGCCTACCGTATCATTATTGGCACGGGCCACTACCGCCCCTTTGGATTCAGGGATCATGGCAGCTACCTGACCTACTAAAGTACCTGTAGGCACCTTGAGCTGCCTACCATTCATCTGTACAACGATCTGTCCGTTACCCACAAAACTACCTCCTCACATACTTGGCGCGTGAATACATCCGAGAAACGGAACTAGCAATGATAATTCCTGCCGCAACCGCACCAGCTAAGAGACCTGTTGAAACAAGCAATACTAGAGCTTCTGCATAGTCATTTTGCAAAAAGCTCAACATCGTCAAATACGCAGGACCTCCCGGAACTAAAGGAATAACACCAGGAATAAGGAAAACCAAAACCGGTTGTCGGCGCCTGCGGGCCAGGATCTCACTACAGAAAGCTACCGCAGTGGCAGCCACAAAGACCCCGCCAATTTCACCCCAACGTTCTCTGGTGGTCAAGCAGATGATCCATCCTAGAGCCCCCACCATTCCAGCATATGGCAACTGCCTCGTTGGGGCTCGATAGATAACGGCGAAGGTAATGGCTCCCATAAAACCGATCAAAGCCTGAACTAACATCCTATCGCCCTCCCAAGCTGATTACAACGGCCACGCCGGTAGCAATGGCAACAAAGACGGCTAGCGCATCCGCACTTCGGCTCAGCCCCGAGAGGAGCTCCCCACTGAAAAGATCGCGAATGGCAGTCGTCATGGCCACGCCCGGCGTCATCACCATAACAGCACCGAGGGTAGTTAGGTCGCGATGAATGGGCAAAACATCAGCAATGTGCATGACTAAGGTGGCAGCAAATATAGCTCCTATGGCTGCCTGCAGCACTCTTGGCACCGGATAGCGGCCGAGCCATGAAACCAAGATCAAGACCATGGCACCTGTTATTCCGGCAATCAAACCTTCAAACCAATTGCCCCCAAAGATCATGGTGAAAGCCATGGCTCCCCCACCTCCAACAAGCTGCCTGGTGAGACTTTCTGGTGCACCATCTTCGCGCAAGCGCTCGAGCTCGAGTTTCATCTCATCTACAGTCATTGACCCTTCAGAAAAGGCTCGGCTTAAGGAGTTGACCTCCGCAATTGTAGACAGGTTGTTATGGTACTGGCGAATGCGCCGCACCCTTGTGTAAACACGCCCGTTTGGAGCGTGTAAAGAGATAAACAATCCCGTAGGAGTAGCAAACCCCTCCACTTGAACAAAGCCTGCAGCCCGGCCCATCCTCTCTATAGTTTCTTCAACCCGGTACATCTCGGCCCCACAGGTCAATAATAACTCGCCTGCTAGTAACACAAGACCTACTAATTGCTCCATGTATATCATTCCGTTTCGTATGCTCTCTTGGAAGGATATTCTACACCCTTGTTGAAAACCAAAATCAGAGGGAGGTTGATCGTATGGAAATAAATCAACAACGGTTAGTAGACGAATTCTTCGAACTTGTGAAAATTGACAGTGCTTCCAAGGACGAGCGACTGATAGCTGACGCCCTGATAGCCAAAATGAGGGCCCTTGGTTTTGAAGTGACGGAAGACGATGCCGGTAAAAAAATCGGCGGTACGACCGGAAATGTCATTGGCATTTTGGAGGGCCAAAAAGAGACGCCAGCGTTACTTTTCTGTGCCCATATGGACCGAGTTCATCCTGGTCTAGGCATCAAACCCCAGCTCAAGGACGGCGTAATCACAAGTGACGGTACGACCATCTTGGCCGCAGACGATGTGGCGGGAATCGTGGCCATTCTCGAAGCGGTTCGAATCATCCAGGAACAGAAGATTCCCCATGGGCGCCTAGAAATCCTCTTTACCGTAGCTGAAGAAGGGGGCCTTTTTGGAGCGAAATCAGTGGATGCTGAACAATTTCAGGCTAAGGCCGGATTCTTCATGGATGCTGGCGGCCCCGTTGGCACCATCGTAACGGCCGCCCCAGCCCAAAAAGGACTGCAGGTTACCATTCACGGAAAAGCAGCCCACGCAGGAGTAGCCCCCGAAGAGGGAATTAGCGCCATCGTAGTCGCAGCCCAAGCCATTACGAAAATGAAGCTGGGTCGTATTGACAAAGAAACAACATCGAACATCGGAGTGATTCAAGGTGGCGCGGCCACGAATATTATACCCGATACGGTGAAGTTAAAGGGCGAAGCGCGCTCCCTTAATAATGATAAACTAGACATTCAGATCCAGCACATGGTAGATGTGATCAATAGCACCTGCCAAGACCACGACGCTCGAGCCGATATTCAGGTCGACCATAGCTATAGCGCCTTTGGTTTGAACAACGATGACTACGCTGTAGAACTAGCAGTGGCAGCTGCGGAGGCTATCGGCCTTGAACCCAAAATCGAAAGCACCGGTGGCGGAAGCGATGCCAACATCATCAATGGTTATGGAATACCCTCTGTTGTGCTAGGTATGGGCTACACCGATGTCCATACCACAAAAGAGGCTATTGCCGTGAAGCAGTTGGTTGCTGCCGCCAAGTACGTGCTCAGTATCATCACCAAGTAGGAAAGAGGTCTTAAAGGGGTCTTAATAGACCCCTTTTCTTTCACATTATACTGGTCTTAAGTATTTTGGTTAATTCCTCTGCCGAGGGATCGCCTAACGAATTTTTAATGTTGTTCGTTAGCATAGCTTTTTTGACATAGCCTTCAATTGTATCGGTGTTCAGCTTCAGTGTTCCAATATGATCGGCAAATAAATCTTCCATAAGCTCACCGAAGGCCCTGACCGAGGCAAGCTCAAGAAGCTCCAAGACAGTATCAATCTTCTCTGGTGCCACCGACTGCGTATACTCCAGGTATGCCCTCATACAAACGGCGTTGGCCCGACCATGGGGCAACCCATCGTAATAGGTCAAGGAATACCCTAAAGCATGGACTAGTGTCGTACCCGTCTGGGCAATGGCAATTCCGCCTAAGCTTGAGGCCAAGAGAAGTGCGTCTCTAGTCTGTAGATCCACTGTCCCTTGCCGCAAAGCTGGTATGGCCGTTCCCCATAGAGCGAGGCCCTGTAACGCCACCAGGTCGCTAGCCGCTGTGGCACGTTTTGACAAGTAACTCTCTACTAAATGCGACAGAGCATCAACAGCTGTGTCAACTGTCACATCTAGAGGCAATGATTCGGTATACTTTGGATCCAAGTAGGCCACTTGAGGGAACAAGTCTGGTCCACCTAGGCCTTTTTTGGTTTCCTCTTCCTCGATGGTCAAAACCGCGTATTGTGTCACTTCACTACCTGTACCCGCGGTTGTGGGTATAGCCACAATAGGTAGAGCACGCTTTTTCCATCCAGATTGATATAGCTCTAAAGGATGCGCATCGTTAACGGCCAAGACCGCCATAACCTTAGCTGCATCGAGTGGGGATCCCCCGCCAATAGCAAGAACATAATCACAACCCTCTGCTTTCGCCAAGGCTCCACCTTGGATCACCGTTTCTACTGACGGATTATTCTCCACCCGATCAAAGATAACATATTCGCCAGGAAGCACAGCTAAGACATCGTCTAGGGCTCCACTTAAACGCGCTGATGCTTTTCCTGTAACAATCAGGGCCTTCTTCCCCAAGGCTAGACCAGCTCCCGCGTCCCGTACCACTCCTTGTCCAAAAACCATTCTTGTCGGCATGAAATAATTAAATCTGTTCACTTTATGCACTCCTTCCCTAAACTTTCAGAGCCTTCCATTCACCTCGATTGAATCGCCTCTGAATGAGAAAACCCCGTACAAAAAGATCGATAACCATCGCGACCCAAGCACCAACCAAACCAAAGCCCAGATGGATAGCTAAAAGATACGCCAAGCCCACCCTGACCACCACTAAGCCTGCAATAACGATCTTCAAGATCGCCCTGGTATCCCCTGCACCGCGCAATCCGCCGGCTAAGATCATCCAGATAGCCAGTGCTGGCTGAGAGATGGCCACTAAACGCAAACAGACTGTAGCCAGTTGGATAACCTCAGGATCACTAGAGAAAATTCGGACAATAGGCTGGGGGACTATAATGAAGATCACGCCCATAATAGACATCACAAGTATTCCCAAATTGCGCGCCACTCGTCCCGATTTCTCGGCCTCGTCAGGACGATCAGCGCCCAAGTTTTGCCCCACCATCGTGGTGGCGGCCGTAGCAAACCCAGCCCCTGGCATAAAGGATAGAGATTCAGCATTGAGTGCCACTTGATGAGCGGCATAGGATACTGTACCCAACGATGAAACGATCATGGTATAAACCAGCTGCGCCACGCGCATCATACCCTGCTCAGCCCCTGCAGGAACACCAATATTCGCGATGCGGCGTATGATCGTGCGATCGGGTTTGAAGGAATCGGTCATACGCACCCTAAGCACAGGGTGGCGGAAAAGTACTCGTAAAGCCAACACACCCCCAGACACCTGGGCGATAGCGGTTCCAATGGCTGCCCCTGCCACACCCAGGGCAGGGATGGGGCCAATTCCATAGATGAAAATAGTATTGCCGATGATATTGATCACATTCACTAAAGCCGTAATACGCATGGGGGTTTTTGTATCTCCTGCCCCGCGTAAAATGGCATTAATCACAATTAAGAAGTAATTTAAAACCATGGCAAGAGTAACAATGCGCACATAGGTCGAAGCCATATTCAATACATCCATTTCGGAACGGCTAAAGAGCACACCCAAAAGCCCCCGGGCGGTAAGAAGAAAGGTAATCATAACGGTGCCAGAAACAAGAAGACCAAGCACTAACGACTGCCTAGCCACGTCACTAGCCTTGGGAGATTCGTTTGCGCCAATATGACGGGCCACCAAAGCCGTGCTCCCCGTTGCCAAGGCCGAAAAAACTGTGAGGCCCAGCATAGAGATCTGATTCCCCAAACCTGCAGCTGCTAAGGATGCTGCCCCCAAGCGACCTACCATAGCCGTATCTACAATGCCTACCATCGTGTGTAACAAGTTCTCTACAATGGCAGGCCAAGCCAAATGCAGAGTGTTGCGACGGGTATCAACTTGGCCCGTCACCAATCTAGGCTCTACTCCCAAAACCCTCTCCCCTTTCGTGCTTCGGAAGGAATGTAACCGTCTTCATCGAAGTAACTTCTATTATACAATGAAAGAGGGATTTTTTGTGCAACAATCCATGTATAGATCACCGCTTGGACCCCTGTTTCTGTGGTTTGCCGACGACAAGCTCGTCTACACCACCTTTCATGAAGAGAGCGGAAAATGCTGGCTGGAAAAACACTTTCCCACTGCCTCTTGGAACAGTAAACCCCTGCAGACATCCTACCAAGGTGACCTAGATGTCTATTTCCGAGGCAGGAAGATCGACTTTGACTGGCCCCTCCACTTAATTGGTACCGATTTTCAACAGAACGTATGGCAGGAAATCAGAAAGGTTCGTCATGGAGAAGTGACCACCTATAAGAAAATTGGAGAATCCTTAGGTACAAGGGCTTATCGAGCTATTGGCCAGGCTGTGGGAGCTAACCCTATTAGCCTCATTGTGCCTTGCCACCGCATCCTTGGCACAGGTTCCCTCGGTGGCTATGGCGGTGGAATCAACTTGAAGCGTTTGCTCTTGGAGCTAGAAAATGTTACACTGGCACCAAATTTGCTTGCTTAAAGGAGGCGAAAATCATAAAACGATCTGTCTTTGGTTTTGATATTGATGGGGTACTCACCCATGACGATGATGGCGATTGCAGCATTTGGATCAGGGAGGCCAGCGACTATTTTGGGGTACCTATGCCACAAAAGCGGGCCTACTATATAGAAGACGCCTTCGGAAAAAGCAGGGATGAGGTCCAAGAATTCTTTAAGGCCCGCGTTAAGACTATCGTCGATCAGGTACCCATTAGAGAACATGCTGCAGAAACTCTCCAAGCTCTCCAGAACCATGATCACACCATCCACCTGATTACAGCGCGAGATGAAGAACTTCGCCCAGTAACAGAACGATGGCTCAAGCGCCACAACGTTCCCTATCATAATCTGTTTATGAGTCCATCCAATCAATCCTACTCGAAAGGGGCGCTCTGCAAAAAGCTACAGGTGGGTTTTTTTGTCGATGACAAAGTAGAAAATGTAGAAGATACGGCAAATAATGGCGTTTATACGCTTCTTTTCCATGCCTCCCACAACCTTGACTACAAAACCTCCCTACCCCTTGTGAAGGACTGGCTGGAAGTGCAAAGACATATTGCCCTATTCTTAAGAGACGCTTCGTTCTAGTTCGCCCTTGCAAAGCTCGTAAAAATTACACCAGGGACAAAGTCCTTTCGAATCCGTTAAAGCAAACTCCTTTTTGGGCCTTGGCACATTTTCGGCGGGATCAACTAAAAGTTCCCGCATCCTAGTCATGCTGGCTCTAGCCTCCTTTTCTACCAGCTCAAGCTGCTCCGGAGTAAAGGTTATGCAGTTTTGCATCTGCAAACTAAGGTATTCGAG
>DHNI01000053.1:38221-39384 GCA_002409455.1 Firmicutes bacterium UBA5420
CCTCTTCACCTGTCTTCCAATCCACAATCGTCCACCTGCCCCCGGAGTCTCTATACAAGAGGTCGGGCACAGCATAAACCGGGGTTCCAGCAATGATGAAGGTATCAAATTGCTCGCAAGATACAAGCTCCACTCCCCTTGCACCCAGATCGTCCCAGACAGTTGAAGCCACTAGGGCCTCTGACACCTGCTTAATGCGTTCGTTAATTCTGGCCAGCCGTTCCTCGCTAACCTCCATTTGGTAGTAAAACTCTTGCAGCATATCAACCCGATTGGGACGTCTCAAAAAGAGATCCCCATCGTCCCTAGAGGATTTCCACACCCTCCTCAGCTGCCGGCGAATCTCTTCCTCCACGATGTCAGCTCCTGGAAGTTCTTTTCCTTCCATCATCCGTTCCACCACATGATAGGCACTCTTATGTAGTGCATCCCCCAACACAAGGTACAAATTGCTGAGTTTCTTCAAGCGATAAGCCAGGGCGGCTTCGGCTGTGGCCCCCGATTCCCAGCCATTGTGCGAACCGTAGTAGTTGTAATAATAGCGTCGTGGACAGCTTACAAACATCTGATGGCGCGAAAAAGACCAAGACCATGGGGGATATTCTCGTCTTACATAGCCTGCCATTTTACAAACCCCTTTCTTGCACGAGCTGAGCTAGGTCATGACCACCTGGCACTTGAAAAACCCTAAGATCAAATTCAGAGACAATAGCTAAGACATGGTCGAAGACATCTGCCGCCACACCTTCGTGGTTCACCCACCCCACATCCTTCGTGAAGGCATAAATCTCCATAGGTAGCCCATTTGGAGTAGGGGCCAATTGACGAACGATCATAATTAGATCTTGATTAATGGCCGGATGGGCGCGCAAATAAGCGATTAGGTAGGCCCTAAAGGTTCCTAGATTGGTAAGATGACGTCCATTGACGACAGAGGCCTGAATGTTATGTACCCTGTTGTGCTCTTCAATCTCCTGCACCTTGCTATCCAGATAGCCCTGGAGCAGCTCAATATCGCCTAGATGGTCAAAGAGCTCTTGATCTAAAAAGCGAACACTGGTCTGATCAATGAGGATAGAGCGTTTGATGCGCCGCCCTCCTCCCTCGAACATACCCCGCCAGTTGACAAAAGAATCTTGGGCAAGTTTATGGGTAGGAACTGT
>DHNI01000160.1:0-2489 GCA_002409455.1 Firmicutes bacterium UBA5420
GGTATGATTACACAACTAGAAATTGTGTTGGAAGCCCTGGCCCGTGGTATCTCGTTTTTGCCCGTCGACTTATATCAATCTTCAGATCAACGGTTTCTAATTGAAGAGGGTCGGTTGCGCTCACCCCTGGCTTCGTTGCAAGGCGTGGGAGCTAGCGCAGCAGCTGGGATCGTAGAAGCTCGGAAGGATGGCGAGTTTATTTCCATTGAGGATTTGCGCCAGCGCTCAGGGATCACCAAGGCTGTTGTAGAGACACTCAAAGTCCATGGCTGTCTAAACGGTCTGCCGGAGACGAACCAATTGACACTTTTTTAGACAATGTGGTATAATATGTTTATGCGAACTGTGTACAGTGAGCTGTTAACATGATGAGCTGCCGGGAGAGTGGGGTTTTCACCCACTCTTTTGACGTATGGAATGAGAAAAGGGGCATAATTTTTGTAAAGGGGGCGGTTAAACCCGTGGGTAGAGTCGATATCGTAGCTTTAGTTACAGATTGGGTTGAAGAAATTGTCCAAGATAGTGATATAGAATTGGTGGATGTAGAGTACGTAAAAGAGCATACAGGTTGGATACTCCGCGTATTCTTGGATAAACCCGCTGGTATTGATCTCCAAGATTGCCAGAGTGTGAGCTCGATTTTAGATGCGAAACTCGATGAAGCGGATCCCATTTCTGTTGCCTATTCGCTAGAAGTGTCTTCCCCCGGTCTAGAACGACCGCTACGAAAGGTCGCTGATTACGAGCGATTCGCAGGAAGACTGGTGCAAATTCGAACCTATAGTGGCATCTATGGTCGCAAGCGCTTTGAAGGTACGCTTAAAGGCTTGCGAGGCGAAAATGTTTTACTAAAATGGGAAGGGGAGACCATAGAGATTCCCCTAGAGCTAGTATCCAAGGCCAACCTGGCCCTGGAGCTCTAATACGGGAGGCCAAGACTAATGAATTTGGAATTAATCGGTGCGTTGACAGAGCTAGAAAAGGAGAGAGGTATCTCCAAAGAGCTCCTTCTTGAAGCCATTGAGACTGCAATTATCTCCGCTTATAAGAAAAACTACGGTGCTAATTCCTCTGCAAGTGCCCGCGTGGAGTTGAATGACAAAACAGGGGAGATTCACGTGTATTCGCGTCGCATCGTCGTCTCTGAAGTGGAGGATGACACCACAGAGATTGCCCTTGAGGAAGCGCAGGCTCTAGATGCGAATTACTCCTTGGATGACATTGTCGAACGAGAGGTTACTCCTGCTGATTTTGGTAGGATTGCAGCCCAGACCGCCAAACAGGTGGTCATTCAGAAGATTCGAGAAGCAGAGCGTTCTATCGTCTATGATGTCTACTCCAATCGCGAGGGAGATGTGGTTACAGGTACCGTGCAACGAGCCGACCATCGGCAGGTTATTGTAGATCTAGGTGATGTCGAAGCTGTCTTGCCCGTGAGCGAACAGATCCCCGGTGAGGTATACAAGCATCATATGAAACTTCGTTTCTATATTAATGAGGTGCGCCAAAGTAGCAAGGGGCCGCAGGTCTTCTTGTCGCGAACGCATCCGGGTTTGTTGCGGGCTTTATTTGAATTTGAGGTGCCTGAGATTCAAAGCGGAGAAGTTGAGATTAAATCGGTGGCACGGGAGGCGGGAAACCGTTCCAAAGTTGCTGTGTATAGTCGTGACTCAAATATTGACCCCGTTGGTGCCTGTGTAGGAGCCCGTGGCTCAAGAGTACAGGCGGTTGTAGCCGAGCTCGGTAACGAACGGATTGATATTGTGGAATGGCGCAGCGATTTAGAAGAGTATATCAAAAATGCTCTCAGCCCTGCCAAGGTTCTCTACGCCATCATAGACGAAGAGGGTAAGGTGGCTCATACCGTGGTTCCTAATGATCAGCTGTCTTTAGCCATCGGAAAAGAAGGGCAGAATGCCCGCCTTGCAGCTCGCCTAACGGGCTGGCGTATTGATATCAAGAGCGAGGAACAAGCTGCCGAACTTCCAGATTTCCATCCAGTAGTCGAAGAAGTTCCCGCTGAACTCGAGTTGCAGGAGAATATCGAGGAAGAGGAAGAAGTGGTGGAAGCTGACGCAATGGAAGATCATTCGCTCGACGACGATGATTCTACAATCGCCACAGCGAAAGCCAAGGACGCGGTGCAGGAAGAAGAGGTGGAACCGACTGTTCCTGATATTAATGAAGAGGACTTGGCTAGTCTTACGAATGTCATTAAGCGTAAGAGTTGGCAAGAGCGTTTTGGTAGTGTAGATATTGAGAGCGAAGCAAGTACAGGCAAAGAAAAGCAGGAGACCGAGAAGACAAGAAAGAAGAAAGAGAGAGTCATTACAGATTTGTCCCAGTTGGATTCGATTGACTTCGACTTTGATGATAAGAAATAGGTGGTAAGAAATGCGTAAGAAGCATGTTCCCATGCGTACTTGCGTGGGATGCCGCCAGACAAAGCCTAAACGGGATCTAATCCGCGTGGTTCGCGATCCTGAGGG
>DHNI01000160.1:2638-14280 GCA_002409455.1 Firmicutes bacterium UBA5420
TCCTGAGGGCAAGGTGGCACTTGATGTAACCGGGAAACGTTCGGGGCGTGGTGTTTATATTTGCCCTTCTATAGAATGCCTGGAGAAGGCTATGCGGGGTCGACAGTTAGAACGGTCCCTGGAGACAAAGATCGACGAAGCTGTCTTCGTTGACCTAAAGAGGGTTCTAGATGAGCAAAGTCTATAGTTACCTTGGTTTAGCTAGGCGAGCCGGACACATCGTTTCGGGAGAGCATGCCGTGGTAGGGGGAGTGAAGCGGGGTCAAGTGTTCTTGATTCTCATCGCCCAAGATGCCTCTTCCAACACCAATCGCAAGTTTAGCTCACTGGCTCAAAATCACAACATAAGCTGTCTAGTATACGGCGAAAAAGACCTTTACGGCCAAGCTATCGGCCAATCGCCAAGGGCGGTTTTGGGAGTGTTGGACCGCAATTTTGCCAGCGTGATTCGTAACTCTATTAAGGAGTCAGTGTAGGAGAAAATTTAGGAGTGATGCTATGAAAAAAATAAGAATCTATGAGTTGGCGAAAGAACTCGGATTAGAGAGCAAGGTCGTGGTAGATTTTCTTCATGATCTAGGAGCAGATGTGTCCAATCATATGAGCACTATAGAACCGGATATTGCTAACATGCTGCGAGAACATTATGCTCCCGACGAGGAAGTTCCACATTCAGGGGCTATCAACGACGATGAGTCTAGGGTGATCAAGGTTCAGAAACGCACCCGCGAAGAGCGAAAAGTAAAAGAACCTGCGCCGAAAAACCGCGGCGTGAAGAAAGGTGGAGAACCACGATCCGCCTCACCCAGACCCTCCTCTGAGAAGAAACCCAAAGTGATCACCTTAGGAGAGCAAGTTTCGGTTAATGAACTTGCCCAAAAGCTTGGAGCAGCCGGTACAGAAGTCATTAAGCAATTAATGAAAATTGGCATTATGGCTTCTTTGAGCCAGAGCGTTGACTATGATATTGCCGCGATTGTTGCAGGTGAATTTGGCGTAACCGTAGCCCCAGAACAAGATTTGGCAGAAGAGATTTTTGCAGAGGTCTGCGAAGATCCCAAGCTTCAAATGGCTCGGCCCCCTGTTGTGACGATTATGGGCCATGTTGACCATGGTAAGACTACACTTTTGGACTCTATTCGCAAGACCAAGGTGACGGCCACCGAGGCTGGTGGAATCACTCAGCATATTGGGGCTTACCAGGTCGTCTATAATGGAAAGCCCATCACATTCTTAGATACTCCTGGTCATGAAGCGTTTACAGCTATTCGTGCCCGGGGAGCCAAGGCTACGGATGTGGCTGTGTTGGTTGTGGCGGCTAACGATGGCGTTATGCCCCAAACGGTAGAAGCATTGAACCATGCTAAGGCAGCCAATGTGCCGATCATTGTCGCTATTAATAAGACGGACTTGCATGCTGCCAATCCTGAACGCGTGAAGCAAGAATTGACAGAACATGGACTTGTAGTCGAGGAGTGGGGTGGCGATACTATAGCTGTAAACGTCTCCGCACTGCAAGATGAAGGCATTGATGAGCTTTTGGAGATGATTCTCCTTGTGGCTGAGGTCGAAGACCTCAAGGCCAATCCCAGCTGTCCTGCCAGAGGAACTGTCATTGATGCCAAGCTTGACAAGGGTCGCGGACCGGTGGCTACAGTTTTAATCTCCACAGGTACGCTGCGCATTGGCGACGCCTTTGCTGTTGGTAATGTGTGTGGAAAGGTGCGGGCTTTGATTAATGATCAAGGTGAGACGATAAAAGAAGCCGGCCCATCAACCCCTGTTGAGGTTCTAGGGATTGCCGATGTGCCAGAGGCTGGTGACATTTTTGTCGTGGTTAAAGACGAGCAAACTGCAAGACAAGTGGCATCTATTCAGAGGGGAAAGCAGCGTGATCGCGATTTGAGTCGCTTTAGCCGCGTTACGTTAGATGATCTTTTCCAGCGCATCCAAGAGGGTGAAGTAAAGGAGCTTAATCTGGTGATTAAAGCTGATGTGCAAGGATCAGCCGAAGCGGTGCGGGCTTCATTAGAGAAGCTATCCACCGATGAAGTGCGGGTCAAGGTTATTCACCAGGGTGTGGGGGCCGTCTCTGAGTCTGATGTGCTTTTAGCAACTGCCTCCGATGCAGTAATCATTGGCTTTAATGTGCGTCCCGAGCCCAATGCCCGAAAAGCAGCTGAGCGCGATGGTGTCGACATTAGGGTGTACCGCATCATCTACAATTTGTTGGATGATGTAAAGGCCGCCATGGCTGGTTTGCTCGATCCAGAGTTTAAGGAGCAGGTTTTAGGTAGAGCCCAGGTACGCCAAGCCTTCAAGATTCCAGGCGGGGTCATCGCGGGTAGTTACGTTCTTGACGGTAAAATCACTCGCTCCGCCGAGGTGCGTGTGCTGCGCGATAATGTGATTGTTCATGAAGGAAAAATATCTTCCCTCAAACGTTTCAAGGATGATGTTAGAGAAGTAGCCCATGGCTACGAATGTGGTATTGGTATTGAACGCTTTAATGATATTAAAGATGGTGACGTGATTGAAGCCTTCGTCATGGTTAAGGTGGAACGAAGCCTGTAGGAAGGTGATAGAAAATGGCAGATAAACTCGGACGACTTGCCGAAGAGATCAAGCGCGAAGTAAGCAGCATCATTGCCAAAGAGGTTAAAGATCCGCGCCTAGGTATGATTAGTATTACTGATGTGAATGTTTCACGAGATTTATCATGGGCTAAGGTTTACTATAGCCAGTTAGGTGGCGAAGAGGAAAGGGCCAATACTCTCGAGGGACTAAACAGGGCCAAGGGCTTTGTGCGCACAGAACTAGCTAAGCGCTTGAGGGTAAGGCATACACCGGAGATCATCTTTCAATTCGATCCCTCACTTGAACAGGGTGCAAAAATGGACGCCCTCCTTCGCACTTTGCACGTACCTGAGGGGGATGAGGGTGGTCATGAATAGCCTGCAAGAGGTGGCACGGTATCTGAGCGAGCAAGATGACTTTATTGTGGTGGGACACGAAAATCCTGATCCTGACTGCCTAGGTTCTATGCTGGGCTTGTATTTTGGCCTCACTGGACTTGGAAAACGGTGCAGGGTTGTCAGTGCTGATCCGGTTCCTTCTGATCTTAGCTGGCCAGGTTTAGAGCGAATAGAACACATTCCGACGGGCTTTACGCCGAACGAAAGCTGTGTTATCGTAGTTGACTGCGAACCAGATCGCACTGGGAGCATTAGCGAAGGTGTGAAAAGTGCTAAACGCCTCGTGAATATTGATCATCACCAACGGGATCGAGGAATAGGAGATCTTGTTTACGTGGAGCCTGCCGAAGCAGCAACAGCCATGATCATCTATCGTCTCTTGCTCAAACTCGATGTGGCCTTGGATCAGAAGATTGCCACCGCCATCTACGGTGGAATTTTGGGTGACACCGGTGGCTTTCGCCATGCCAACACAGACAGCGAAGTGCTATTTGTGGCAGGTAAGCTCCTGGAGTTTGACATCAACCCTGCCGCCATGGCACGAGAGATTTTTTCTAGCCAGCCTCTAGGATTTTTGCGACTCCTTGGTGTTGCACTAGCGGACCTAGAAACGTCCCAAGATGGTAGGCTGGTCTGGATGACAGTGGGTTATGAGCAGTTCCAAGAATTTGGCGTGGATCCCAGAAACAGTGATCATTTGGTTAGTTTCGCGCGTATGTTGGACACGTCCGAAATTGCTATCGTGTTTCGAGAAACCAGTCCAGGCGAAATTCGAATCGGTCTGCGGGCAAATCACGCCGATGTGGGAAGCCTAGCACGTCACATCGGCGGCGGAGGTCATAAGCTTGCGTCGGGAGCGACCGTTTCTGGGGATCTACAGGAAGTGGCAACGCGGGTGATTCAAATAGCAGAACACTTTTTGGCAACGGGTGAATTGAATGAATGGCATAGTTAACGTTCTTAAACCACCAGGTATGAGCTCCCACCAAGTGGTGAGTTTTATGCGCAAACAACTTCGGCTCAAGAAGATAGGCCATGGAGGAACCCTCGACCCTGGTGCTAGTGGTGTATTACCCCTCATGGTGGGTGGTGCCACGCGGCTGTCTAATTATTTGATGAATCATGATAAAACCTATGTTGCAGAGCTTACATTGGGGATCGCTACCACTAGTCAAGATGCGAGTGGTGCTACATGTGCCTTAAACACAGATTTTTCCCTGTCACCTAGGGAGTTGGCCGATGCCTTAGCTTCACTACAAGGGAGCATTATGCAGATTCCGCCCATGGCTTCAGCGGTAAGGGTTGGGGGTAAGCGGCTTTATGAACTGGATCGGCAGGGGATATCTGTCCACCGAGAAGCCCGTCCAGTAGAAATCTATTCTATCAACATTATGGCTATCTGGAGTGAAGAAGAAAACACACTAGGATTTGGGACAAGAGTGCTCCTGCGGATTTCTTGCTCGAAAGGTACCTATGTTCGGACTTTGTGCCATGATTTAGGGAAAAAGCTTGGAGTAGGCGCCCATATGTCCTTTCTAACTCGCACCGCTAGTGGGCCTTTTACAAGTTCTGAGGCTTTTACACTAGGCGAAATAGAGAGTCTGGTAAACGAAGGTGACTATCGCTTCCTTCTACCCCTACAGGCAGCCTTGGCTGATTGGATTATGGTAAAAGTTCACCCTGTGGTACATGAACGAATCAAGCACGGCAACTTCATTTTGCCCGAACATCTGCTTGATGTTCCCCAGACATTGACTATTGGTGACGATGTAGCACTTCTAAGTATAGAGGGGGATCTCTTGGCCCTGGCCGAGATTAAAATGGCAGATCAATTGATTTGCCAGCCCTTTCGAGTTTTTATGTGAGGCGGGTGGAGTGTAGGTATGCGATTGAATTGGATTAATCGACAAGACTCCTTCGCTCGAAGTATAGCTCTTGGAACCTTTGATGGTGTGCACTTGGGGCACCAGAGATTACTGGAAGAAACCATGGCCCGTAGACCGCTAGAGGGCACGAGCTGTGTCTTTACCTTCGACATACCCCCCGAACAATATTTTCGGGGTCATTTGTGTTTGGTGAGTTCTTTCGAGCGTAGGGTGGAGTTGTTTCGTTCCTTTGGAATTGATGAGGTGGCCTGGCTTACCTTTGGGCCTGATCTTACGGTCATGGAGGCGCAGGACTTCGTGGAAAAAATCCTCGTCAACGAGTTGCGCGCTAAAGAGGTTGTTTGCGGTTATAATTATCGTTTTGGAAGTAAACGCGGTGCTGACGCCGAGTATCTACAGAAGCAGGGAAAGCGCCATGGTTTTTCCGTTACGATCGTACCCCCAGTGCAAGGCGAAGGTGGACAAACTATAAACAGTACCACCATTCGCCAATTCTTAAGTGAGGGCGAGATCGCCCGGGCCTCTAGGTATTTAGGCTATTACCCTACCTACGAGGCAGTGGTAGAAGAGCACCCAGACAAGTCCGCTCTCTATCTTAAGATTGATGCAGATTTGGTTGTTCCCAGTCAGGGAGTGTATCTGATCTGGTGTGCTCTCTCGCAAAGCGAGGGAGTGCCTGCCATTGCTTGGCCAGGGACGAAGCACCGGCTCGAGGCCGTTTTTCTTGATGCAGACGTTAGACCGGGCTCTAAGGACCTGGCACTTCAGTTTTTGCACAAACTGAGGGATAGTGGACCCTACCAGCTTACTGCATGGGATCGAGCGGAGGCACGGCGATTGTTGCCGGGATTTTATTTACAAGATGCTAGAGTTGTGCTAAAATAGCATTGTGCTAGGTGCCTTGGGGCGCTAAGAAGCACATAGCCCTTTTCTAGGAAATGCGTATCTCCGGCGCTTTTCTTGGGAAGCGGTAGATACCCAATTTATGGAGGTGGTTTTTTGATTTCGCAAGAATCAAAAACGCAAATTATTGAACAGTATAGTCGGCACGAGGGTGACACAGGTTCCCCAGAGGTTCAGGTGGCCATTTTAACCAAGAGAATTCAAGAACTTACTGAACACTTACGAGTTCACAAGAATGATCATCATTCCAGAAGAGGTCTCTACAAGATGATTGGACAACGACGTGGTCTTTTGAACTATCTGATGAAGAAAGACATTGAGCGTTACCGTAGTCTTATTGCGGACCTAGGTTTGCGTCGATAATGAAATGAGCGGGTAACACCCGCTCTTTTTTGAGCTAATGGCCCTATGCTTCGGCTTTAGCAAAACGGGCTATACTACATATAGCTTAGAAAAATATAGATGGAGGTCAAATTATGTTAACCGAGTTTCGTTGCGAACTAGGGGGTCGACCCTTGGTTTTAGAATTTGGTGAGCTGGCAAAACAGGCCAATGGATCTGTCCTGGCTCGCTATGGAGAGACCGTCGTGTTGGCCACTGCCACCATGAGCAAACAGCCTAGAGAAGGCATTGATTTTTTCCCATTACTCGTCGACTATGAGGAACGCATGTACGCGGCAGGCAAGATTCCTGGCGGTTGGGGACGGAGGGAAGGGAGGCCAAGTGAAGATGCTATTTTATCGGCACGTATGATCGATCGCCCCTTGCGTCCTCTCTTTCCAGATGGTTTCCGCAATGATGTTCAGGTAGTGCTATCCATTTTGTCTGTCGACAAAAACAACTCGCCAACGATCGCAGCCCTAATCGGGGCTAGTGCGGCACTGCACGTTTCTGATATTCCCTTCGCCGGGCCAGTGGGCGGTGTAAGAGTCGGTTTGGTCGATGGTGAATTCGTGATCAATCCGACGCTCGAAGAGCAGGCTAACTCCGATTTGGATATCACAGTCGCAGGCACAAAGGATGCCGTGATGATGGTGGAAGCTTCTGCTAACGAAGTACCTGAAGAGGTTGCTTTGGAGGCCATTGCGTTTGGACATAAGGTAATCGGCGAGCTTTGTGAACTGCAGGAGCAGATTCGTAGTCAAATTGGACGAGATAAGCTTGAAGTAAGTATTTCCCAACCCGAAGAGAAGACAGACAGCTGGGTTCGAAATCACATAGCCACCGACCTTTCTGCGGCTGTACTAACGGCAGATAAGCTCGAACGGCAGCGCCTCATTGATGAATTACAAGCCAATGTGCACGATGCGTATCTTGAAGTCCATGGCGAAGAACTGTATGAAGAACAAAGCAAGACTCTAGATCGCGTCTTTGATAATGTTGTCAAAGAAGAAGTACGCCGCTCGATTACAAGAGACAAGATACGGCCTGATGGACGAAGGCCCGATGAGATTCGTCCCATTACATGCAAAGTAGGTTTGTTGCCCCGTGTGCACGGAACTGGTCTTTTCACCCGAGGGCAGACACAGGTGCTGACCGCTTTGACGCTGGGTCTTAAGTCAGATGAGCAGATGCTTGATAATCTCAGCGATGACGAAAGCAAACGCTACATTCATCACTATAACTTTCCAGCCTTCAGTGTAGGCGAAACTCGCCCGCTACGGGGCCCTGGCCGCCGTGAAATCGGGCACGGGGCACTTGCAGAGCGTGCGCTGTTACCAGTTATACCCAAAGAGGACGAATTCCCATATACTTTGCGTCTCGTTTCGGAAGTTCTCGAATCAAATGGTTCGTCTTCCATGGCCTCCGTTTGTGGAAGCACATTGTCTTTGATGGACGCTGGCGTTCCCATAAAAAGACCTGTTGCAGGCATTGCCATGGGCTTAATGATGCTCGATGATGATTTCACGATTCTCACCGACATTCAAGGTATGGAAGATGCCCTTGGAGATATGGATTTCAAAGTAGCAGGTACCAGCGAAGGAATTACCGCTTTACAGATGGACATTAAAATCGGCGGTGTCAATAAAGAGATTATGGCCCAGGCGCTAGAACAGGCGCGCCAGGGACGTCTGTTTATTCTAGAAAAGATGGCTGAGGCCATTGCCAGGCCCAGAGGGGATCTATCTCGCTACGCCCCTAGAATCATCACCATGGAAATTCCGGTAGATAAAATTCGTGATGTCATTGGGCCAGGCGGCAAGATTATTCGTGATATCATTGCCAAAACTGGGGTCTCTATTGACATTGAAGATGATGGTCGGGTTTACATTGCGTCAACGGACGGTGAAGGTGGAATCCAGGCACAAAGATTAGTTGAACGTTATGTGAAAGATGTTGAGGTCGGGACGACCTACCTTGGAGTAGTGAAGCGAATCATGAATTTTGGTGCTTTTGTGGAAATCCTGCCTGGAAAGGAAGGTTTGGTTCATATTTCACAATTAGAACACCGTAGAGTGAACAAAGTCGAAGATGTGGTAGACGTCGGAGACGAGGTTATGGTCAAAGTTATAGAGATTGATCGCCAAGGAAGAATAAATCTTTCCCGTAAAGAAGCGTTGCCTCCAGAGGAGGAATTCGAAGCATAGTATAGAAATAAATTAATATTAGAGTAAAGAAGCAGGTATAAAACACAACCTGCTTTTTCATTTTTTAACATTGAGAGGAGTATGTGCATGGCAATCCTCGCGATCTATCCCCACTCTAGAACCCTCCAGGTAGCCATGTGGGACGGCCTGCGATGTGAAACGGGCGTTTTCCCACTTCCCGCAACTGGCGATGGAACTACCAGGCAGCAGCTCATGTCTTGGTTAGGAGCATTCCCAGTTACCAGTGAAGACCTCCAATTCATCGTAACGAGTGAGCGAGAACTGGAGTTCACCACGTCTCTGGCCACGTACCTTGGCATTCCTACCTACACCATTGATCCTACCACACCAAATGAATACCCGCCCGTGACGTCTGTTACAGGCACACCAGTCCTAGAACGGGGCTGTGCAGCGGATGCCTTTATCTTTAAATACGTAGTTCGCCAAGAAGCCCACCACAAAGGTTTAAACCTATCTGATCAAGGGTTCATTGTAGCCCATCTTGATGAAGAAAACCAGCTAGGAGCCTTACGTGGAACAAATATGTTGGATTCCTTAACTAGTTTTGATGAAGGGCCCTTTGCACTTAGGCAGAGCGGAGCATTGCCCTTCGATAGCGTTCTGGATCTGTGCATAGCCGCTGGTGGGAGAGAAGAGGCCCTCGAACTCCTTCATGAACAGGGCGGTTTGGCTGGGTACTTGGATCTACAAAATCTTGAGGATCTTTGGGCCTGTCACGGCGAGAGGGCTGATATGATTCGAGAAGCGCTGGTCTACCAAATCAGCAAAGAAATCGGAGCGTTAGCTACTGTGTTGAAGGGAAATGTTCACACCATTTTGCTGGCTGGAGAGCTGACAAAGCATGAGCCTTTCGTCGAAGCACTCACAAAGCGCATCGGATTTGTGGCCCCCATTTCGGTTTACCCCGGAAATCAAGGGTTGCCAGCTTTGCTTGCAGGAGCCAGCAGGATTAAGTCAACATAAAGGAGTGTGTTGTTTGTGGGATTTGCTAGTTTGAAGAGGGATCTAGAAAATGGTCCCAAACGCAGTCTTACAGTAGCCTGGGGTCTAGATAGCGGGGTTTTAAAGGCTTGCCGCGAGGCGCTTGATCAAGGTCTTTTGGCAGAAGTGATTGTAACCGGACCAATCGACAAAATTCATGCAGCGGCAGACGCCGCCAGCCTAAACCTCCAAGGCTTTTCTATCCACCCAGCCTCCACACCAGAAGAAGGTGCAGCCGAGGCTGTCCGTTTCATTCGTGAGGGCAAGAGTGATTTGCTCATGAAAGGTCATTTGAGTACGAGCATTATTCTACGGGCTGTATTGAATAAAGAGAGGGGCATACGGGCCCAGGCGCTACTCAGCCATATTGCCGCCCTCGAATTGCCAACGGGGCGTCTCGCACTCCTAACAGATGCCGCCATGAACGTAAAGCCGGATTTATTGCAGAAATCGCAAATCTTGGATAATGCCATTCAGTTTGCCTGGTCCATTGGGCTAACAAACCCAAAGGTCGCTGTCTTGGCCTCAGTTGAGACGGTGAATCCGCAGATGCAGGACACCATGGATGCCGCTTGTTTAGCCCTAATGGGCAAGAGGGGTCAATTCAGCAAAAAGGCGATCGTTGATGGACCGCTAGCCTTCGATAACGCCTACTCTAAAGACGCAGCTGTGCAAAAAGGAATCGTAAGCGATGTTGCAGGAGAGGCCGATATCTTTATGGTTCAGGAACTCACGGCGGGCAATCTCCTTTATAAAGCCCTATCCTATGTGGGTGGGCTCTCCATTGCGGGAGTGATTTATGGGGCTACCTGTCCTATTGTTCTAACCTCCCGGGCTGATAGTCCTGAAAGTAAGCTTAATGCCATTGCGCTTGCTTGTAAGGCGTTAAGCGACAAGTAGAAGGGAGAGTTACATGGATCAAATCATCTTAGTCATCAACCCGGGCTCCACCAGCACAAAACTGGCGATCTTCAAGAATGATGTTCAGACACATGGCACCAGTCTCTCCCATTCCAGTGACGATTTGGCGGTTTTTTCTGACATTGTGGAGCAAAAGGACTTTCGAGAGGAAGTTATTGTTAAGTGGTTAGAAGAAGAGGGTATTGCCCTAGATTCACTCACAGCCATAGTGGCCCGGGGAGGGTTGCTTGCGCCCATTCGGGGCGGTACGTATAACATCAATGACACGATGATTGAGCAATTGGCCGAAGGACGCTACGGAAAGCACGCCTCCAATCTAGCGGCCCTAATTGCCTATGGGCTCAGCAAGCCATTGGGCATTCCCTCATTCATTGTGGATCCCGTGGTCGTCGATGAAATGCAATCGGTAGCCCGTATCAGTGGTAACCCCAAGGTGGAGCGTATGTGCATTTTTCATGCCCTAAACCAACGCGCCAATGCGAAGAAGGTAGCTGCTCAAATGGGCAAGAGCTATGAGGAACTCAATCTCATTGTGGCGCATTTGGGTGGAGGAATATCCGTTGGAGCACATCAGCAGGGGAGAGTTATTGATGTCAACCAAGCCCTGTCTGGTGAAGGGCCGCTCTCTCCCGAGCGAGTAGGCTCAATACCAACGGATGGTTTAGTGCACCATTTCTTTGACCATAGCTTTACCAAAGCCGAACTCCTTCGTGAATTTGTGGGCCGATCAGGTTTGGTAGCCCATCTCGGATCGAATGATAGTCGGGAGATTGTGCGGCGTATACAAGAGGGCGATGAAAAGGCCGAGTTTTATTATGAGGCAATGTGTTATCAAATTGCTAAGGAAATTGGCAGGATTAGTGCGGTTTTTTGCGGTATAGTTGATCAGATCGTTTTGACGGGTGGTCTTGCGTTCTCCACTGAGCTTGTGGACCGTGTTAAGGAGAGAGTTGAGTTTATTGCCCCAGTTACAGTGATGCCTGGCGAAAATGAATTGGAGGCTTTAGCCTTTGGCGCCTTACGAGTGTTGACAGGTGCTGAAGCAGCCCGAGATTATTAATGGTGTTTTGTGCGATGTGTTTTGAGAGGGGAGGTGAACTGATGCCTAGAGGTGAAGTGATTGTAAATCAAGAACTCTGCAAAGAGTGTAGCTTATGCGTTTTTGCGTGTCCTCACGGTGTTTTGGGGATTGGGAAAACCATCAATTCCAAAGGTTATCATTCTGTAGAAGCCGTTCTACCTGAGAAATGTACGGGATGTACGCTCTGTGCTGTCATGTGTCCTGATATGGTGTTAACCATAAAACGAAAAAGCCCCGAAAGGAAGTGATCGTATGGCAAAGACATTAATGAAAGGGAACGAAGCCT
>DHNI01000013.1 GCA_002409455.1 Firmicutes bacterium UBA5420
TTTCGCCCTACCACATTTACGCCCACATTCTCTAAATACACAGGCGAACAATGCCAAGGGGTACAGCTACATGTTTTGGATAGAGTTACCTACCGACCAGTACAAACTGGGCTAATGTTGATCAAAACCGTGGCAGAGCTGTATGAAGAATTTGCATTTCTAAAACCACCTACTGCAGGCGGACGCTACTTCTTTGATTTGCTAGCGGGATCCAATCAGATTCGCAAGCTCATTGATGCTCGCGAGCCCCTAGACACTGTGTTTTCTCAGTGGGAAATGCAACTAACCGAGTTTCGCACACAAAGCCTGCCTTTCAGGCTCTATTGACAGCTTCGACAAGGAGCGAAATCCCATGCGGTATTGGCAAAAAGACAGCAGGAGGTGAGAAACACTCTAGTTTGGCCGAATGGAACTAAATTCCAAGGAGGTATATTTGTGAGGAAACTGTTATTAGCTGTGTTATTGATCGTCGTGATGAGCTTTTCAGCTATGGCTCAGCAGACATCAAGCCCTGCAGTCGTGAGCCCAGCACTGTTTCAAGAAATTGGTACACATGGCGGCGAGCTAGTTCTGGGTTTGGCTACCACTCCCCGCTCCTTCAACTTCTACGGCATTATCGATAATGCCGCCTACACAATTCTCTATAACATTATCGAACCACTAGTAGAAGAAAACCCAGCCACCGGCGAAATCATCCCAGGCTTAGCTAAAAGCTGGGAAGTCGACGAATCTGGAACAGAAGTCACCTTCCACTTAAGAGACGTCAATTGGTCAGACGGCACGCCTTTTACAGCAGACGACGTTGTATTCACCATGGAACATGTGGTGATGAACTCGAATGCCGAAGGAAACTCCGCTGATAGGTTTACCCTAGGCGGCGAGCCAGTCCTTTGGGAGAAAATTGATGACCATACGGTAAAGGCCATCTTGCCTTCCCCATATGGTGCTTTTACACGGGTTCTGACACATGCCCTCATGGTGCCAAAGCATAAATATGAGCCCTTTATCGCAGCACTCAACGACGGAGTCGAACCTGGTACGATTAACCAGGCTTGGACAACAGACACACCGCTAGCGGACATTGTCGGAACCGGCCCATTTGTGCTAAGCGAATATGTGGTGGATCAAAAGGTCACATTGCAGCGTAATCCAAACTACTGGAAGGTAGATCCAGAGGGCAACCAGCTTCCCTATCTTGACCAGCTAGTCTACTTGGTTGTGCAAGATGAGCAGGTCATGTTAGCCCAGTTCCGTAGTGGCGAAATCCACCGGGTTACCATCACGGGCCAAAACTTCCCGGGCCTAAAACGCGAGGAACTTGATGGAGCACACTTCCGTGTCTTAACTGGTTCACCAGTTAGCCCAACTCCTAGCCCTCCACATTTAGCCTTTAACTGGGATATAGAAGATGAAGAGTTGCAGGCGATATTCCGCAATGACAAATTCCGGCAAGCCATGGAATACACAATTGACCGCCACCGTATCATTGAAGATGTATATAATACACTGGCGATCATTCCTGGCGTTCCCGTGTTGCCTGCGAACACGGCGTTTTACAATCCAGCCATCGAAGACATTATGCGCCAATACGACCTTGAACAAGCAAAACAACTATTCGATGAAGTGGGTATCAAAGACCGTGGTGACGGCGTTCGAGTGTTACCAAGCGGTCGCCCATTTGAGCTAACATTGACGACGGCTGTAAATGTGCAGCCTCATAATGATATTGCCGTCATTTTGGAAAACGAGTGGGAAGAGCTCGGTATTACCACCCACCTGCAGCTCATTAGTTCTACATTAGTTGGCCAAAGACGAACTGCCGGCGAGTATGAGGCAATTATCGAAGCCTTCGGCAACCAACCTGATCCACAGCTTCGCAAGGCCATTTGGCAACCTGGACGCCCCCTCTACTACTGGCACAGGAGCACCATGGATGAAAACCAAGAACCAGTTTTGGCAAACATGGAAGACTGGGAATTGCGCATCTTTGATCTGTTTGAACTTGGCGAAATCGAAATGGATCCGGTACAGAGGAAAGCGTACTACGACGAATGGCAAGCAATTTACGCTGAACGGGTACCCGTAATCTACATTGCTAAAGGCATGGAGCTACAAGCAGTCAGCAATGCCATTGGCAACGTCTTCTTGCAGGAGAACGGACAGATTGTTGGTACAAACTACACCGCTTTCATTAAGTAAGCAGGAGCAATCCAGTAAGGTGTCAAGGGGGCCATTGGCCCCTTTGGCCTTCGATTGGACTTGGAGGAGATTGCTATGTTTCGATACATTGTACGCCGCCTTGTAACCATGATTCCGATGATGATCGTAATCTCTATTCTCTGTTTTACGGTAATCAAACTGCAGCCAGGCGATTTCACGACGCAGTTTCTCACTGATCCGCGGATCACTCCCGAACAAGTGGCACAAATCCGTGAAAGACTCGGTCTCGATCAACCGCCAACTGTACAATATTTGACCTGGGTAAAGGGGATTCTGACCCGTGGCGATTTTGGCTATTCCTTTGCCTATAAACGCCCTGTTCAAGAGCTAATTTGGGAAAGGATGGGTTGGACTGTTGCGGTAGCAGGTGCAACCATTATTTTTTCTTGGGTGGTGGCTATCCCCATCGGCATCTATTCGGCAACACATAAGTATTCGTTTTTGGACTACTTGCTAACACTAATCGGCTTTATTGGCGTCAGTATCCCCAGCTTCTTTTTGGCCTTAGTCCTGATGTATCTATCCTTATCCTTGGGCGGAACAGCCGTGGGAGGTCTATTTTCGCAGCGATATATTGGTGCGGCTTGGTCCTGGGCTAAGCTTTGGGATCTTTTGCGGCATTTATGGATTCCTATCATTGCAATCGGTCTAAGCGGAACGGCAGGGTTAATTCGCCTCATGCGAGGGAGTTTGCTAGATGTATTGGGAACCCAGTATATTACCACTGCCAAAGGAAAAGGGTTAAGCCAGCGTGTTGTCATCTACAAACACGCCGTACGCAACGCTATTAACCCTCTCATTTCTGTCTTTGGCATGCAGCTTCCCGAGCTCATTAGTGGAACCATCATTGCTTCAATTGTGCTCAATTTACCGACCATGGGACCGTTCTTCTACGACGCCCTCATCAATAGTGATCAATACCTGGTGATGACCTTCTTGATGTTATCGGCCTTTTTAATGTTGATTGGAAATCTCCTGGCAGACATTCTCCTCGCTTTGACGGATCCACG
>DHNI01000001.1 GCA_002409455.1 Firmicutes bacterium UBA5420
ATAAATAAAGTCTGCTGTGGGCTGGAGCAACGTTACTGGCTCTACAAAACGGAATTCTATTTCAGGCAAGTTGCCCTCTGCCGCTAGGTCTAATTCGCCATTTATAATCTGCAGATGGCTACCTTGCACCAATTCAGCCTGTTGATAATTCAAACCGATCCCGAACTCATAGGTGCCTTTGGGCAAAATACCAGAAAAACTACCGTCTTCCGATGTAACCCACAGACCTGGTTCACTACGCCCAAAGTAAGAACGCTGGCCGTCAACAACGCGGTTTGCATACACATTGACCCCCGGAAGTGGCTTGCCAAGCAGAGTTACTTGACCATGTAGGGCAGCGAATGCTCCGGATTCTTGGGAATCTAGGCTCGCTAGTTTGTCTGCAATCTGCCTCTCATAATACGGTACTACGCTAATTTCCATAGGCTCATCTGATTGGGGATCCTGCTGCGCGCGAGCATGAAACTCTGCTTCAGATTGCTCCGCCATAACCAAGACTTCTTCATAGGCTTGGCGAGCACCCGAATAGTCTCCTAGCAAAGTAAAGATATCACCGAGCTTGATCTTGACCTCAATTGGACTATGGTTCGGCAAATGAACTTCGCAATACTCAAGGATAGCCAGTGCCTCATCTAAACGATTTTGCCCCTCGTAAATTTGAACTAGGCGAAGTGCAGCATCAAGTCTTCTTGTGGCCCTTTCATTGTGCAGGGCTTGTAGGTACAAATCTTCGCTACGCGGATCGCCCAGTGTGTGATAAGCATCGGCCAATTGATAATCAACATGAGCGGCTGCCCAATGACGAGGGTACTCTTCTTGAATGCGTACATAGCGATCTATCCTGGTAAGAGAACCTTCGGGGAGTTCTGCTCTTTCGCCATCCCTGCTGGTCACCGACGAATGAAGGGGAAAGAATATGGCGGCAAAGGTATCAAAGCTAGGAAGCAGGTCGGCAGACCAATACAGCGCTTCTGGAATGCGGCTATGCCTTGGATAACGCTCGATGAAAGCATCATAATAAGCCAGGGCCTCAACATGGTCTCCGACGCGGAAAGCTTTCTGCGCCCGATAGAAAAGATAATCCCCACCAAAGAAAGATACCGTACCCATCATCGCTAAGGCAAAAACGAGGGCAAAAATCAGATGCTTGTTTTTTACTCTTATTTTCCTCACAGAACACTCACCCCCTGGTTGATTACCCGAAAAGATTCACTACCAGCCTTAATAAAAAGGGCCGCGGTAGTTTGATCCACCGCAAGGAGGGTAGAATACGTAGTCCAAAGCCCAAGGCCCAGAACAAAGACCACGGCAATGGCCGCTGGAAGAGGGATCTCAACGGAACCATTCCAAAAGGTGCCGAAGCGCTCAAATATTCCAGACGTTCTTGGCTTTCTAGCCGCGTCGATCAACTGTTCCTTCAGGCGATCTTTCTTTTCCGTGGAAAAGGCAACATCCTGCAACTCCTCATCTAGACGTTCTTTCAAAGACATAGCGCTTCCTCCTGTTCCAATACGTTTTTCAGCTTTCTTCTTGCCCGGTGGACCCTGCTTTTCACGGTGCCCTCGGGTTCGTGAAGGAGTTCTGCAATCTCCTTGATCGTAAATTCCTCGTAGTAAAAAAGAACGATAATCTCCCGATACTTATAGCGCAATGATTTTATGGCCTCCCGCAAAAGCTTCGGTTCACCCATGCCCGGTTCTCCCGTATCTCTGCCTTGCCTGGATAAAACTCCTTCGACTACTTCTGAAGATTGAACGACCTCGCGGAGGCTACGCTTTTTCTGGCGACTGCACCGACGTAGCAAAATGGTATAGAGCCAAGTATAGATGGATGCTTCTCCCCGAAAACTAGAAAGGTGGGAAATGGCATCAAGAAAGCAATCTTGCACAGCATCTTCCGCCAAATACTGATCGCCGAGCATCAGCGTAGCGGCCTTGAGTAATCTTTGGGAAAATGAATCCACCAACCAATGGATGGCCTCTTCTTCTCCCCTCTTTAGGGCTTCGATTGGTTCCATTTCATTCCCCCTTCACTTAGTTAGAGACCTAAGGGCCCCATAAGGTTGCATTTTCTTGGTCTTCACCTAAAAGTTCCTGACATAAAGGCAAAAACCTTGCATGTCCGTAGCTAAAATGAAAAAGATGGATCGCCTTAACCGGATCCATCAAAATCACCGCACGAGAAAAATTCCGGTGCGATTTTTCATTCATTTTACAGCAGCCCTACACTCATTAACGTGCAAGCAAAAACACAAAAAGGATCAGTGCGATGACCATGGCCACAATCCAGGTATCAAAACCCAAATTCTTCGTAGTCCAATAGGGATTGAACTTCCTTCGAGTGATTCCTTCTAAGGTTCTCCGTAAGCGCTCGTCAAGGCTAAGTTCTTCCTCTGGTCGCTGGGGCTTTCTAGGGATCCCGTCTACCACGTCATAGATGCGATCCTCAAAACGTGCTTCTTTCTCCTGCCAATCTCGCCGAGCCCGCTGAATCCACTTCGTTATTTCTCCCTCTTTGGTGCGCCAGAGCTGCACACGTTCCTTTTCCCTCGCACGGGTCGCCTCAATTTTCCTCAGCAGATCATCCTTAGTAATCGGTTTAATTGCCGATCCCCACCTTGCGGGTTCCCATCTTGGGGGTTCCCACTTAGGTGGCTTCCATCGCCTAATCTGTGCCTTCGTCTCTTGGGCGGCATCATCTACGCGACGCCAGATCCTTCTTCCTGTTAACATATTTTTGGGAATCCAGTTCTCCCTAAGATGGATCAAAAATCGGATTATCCCTAACGAGCCATTATACAGCTGCTTATAAACCAAGTATTCTACACTGAGCCAGCGTGGCACAACAATATGCTTACCAAACTTCCAGAGTAAAAGCAAGACTGCCACCGCAATAGCATATGAGATGATGGGACTCATCAGTTCGTGGCTACCCCAAAATGGCACATGGCCCACATGGGCAAGATCACCCTGTTCAAAAGGCATGAGGCTCGCCGCCGGAATAACCAAGCGATCAACCATCCGCTGGGCAAAGACGCCGATTGTCACAACAATTGCGGTGTAGGTTCCAAAAACACGAATATGAGATGTACTTAAGTCTTTCACGTGTGACCAATCATTGCGTGCCTTACCAAAAAACGCCTTGATCCAAATTTTCGAGATGTAAGCAGCAGTCAAGCCACCGGTTACAACAAAAATGCGTTCTAACCACAATAGAGAAGGCCATTCCAGGAGATGATAGGCTTCTAAAATCGCTTCGTGAATCAAAATCTTACTGACATAACCATTAAACCCTGGAATCCCCGTGATAGATGCAGCTGCTATCAAGAAAAATCCCATGGCAAAGGGCATCTGTTTACGCAGACCACCAAGCTTATCTAGATCCAGTTCGCCAGTATGCAAGAAGACTGCTCCAGCTAACAGAAAGAGAAATGACTTAAAAAAAGCATGGTTAATCATGTGCATCCAGGCCCCTGCAAAACCAAAGGCCCCCCGAGAACCTAGCATAACGCCTGAACCAAGCGCGAAAAGAATGTACCCCATTTGGCTAATGCTCGAGTAAGCCAAGACTTTCTTCATGGAGTCATTCAAAATGCCCATGATGGCCCCAACAAACATGGTAATGGCCCCAATCCAGATAAACATATAACCAAAATTCTGCTGGAAAGCAAATAATGGATCGCCATCAGGCACACTCAAGACCACGAACAACATGCGCAAGAAGCCGTAGGCTCCAGTCTTAATCATAATCGCCGATAACACAGCTGAGGCAGGAGCCGGAGCCACCGGATGCGCCTTGGGAAGCCAGATATGCAGGGGAATCATGCCGGCCTTGACGCCAAACCCACCAATCAGCACGATCACAACCAACCACGGGTTGATTCCCTGTTCTATAATCAAATGTAGCGCGGGCTGAAAGCCTGTGGCCCCAACCACAAATTGAAGCAAAAAGATCACCGCTAGAAGGGCTAATCCACCAGCAACACTCATGTACAAATAGATGTTGCCAGCCCGCAGAGACTCGCGATCCTCCTCGTGAATGACTAAGACATAGGCGGCAAATGTCATAGCCTCAAAAAAGAGAAATAGGCTGAATAAATCTCCTGCCACAAAGACTCCGAGCGTTGCCCCCAGAGTAAATGTCCAGAAACCGAAAAAGCGAGTCTGACTGTGTTCATGGGCCATGTACTCCCGGGCAAATACGGTAGCCAAAAACCAAACCGCAGCTACAACCACCGAGAAAATGGCGCCAACAAAATCTACTCGCCAGCGCAGGCCAAATTCCACAAAACCTTCTAGAACATAGACCAGAACTGTTCCCTGTTGAACAAGGTAGAATTGCCACAAAGCAACAATGAGCGTAGCGAAGGTTATAGCATTGGCCATTCTACTCCGCCAGCGATCGCCAAATCTCGCCGCCCCCACAACTCCAAAAGCTCCTACTAGGGGCAGCAAGACCAGAACCAATGGTATACGACTAATTGCATCCGGCATAAGAATTAGACCCCTCCAAACATGCCAAACAGCCCCTGTATCGTTGGGGCAATGTAACTAACGGGAATATTTGAAAACAGGCCAAAGAAAAACGTGGCTGCAATCAAAAAAATTAAGGATATCTGGGCTCCCACAGGAATGACCTGTTTCTCAACTTCCACTGTTCCCTTTTTAAAAAAACCCGCAATCACAATTGGAAGATAATAGAAGGCGTTCAACAAACTACTGACCAGAAGCACGACTAAAAACAGAAGTTGATTCGCTTCTAGGGCACCTAACCCAAGATACCATTTACTTATAAATCCACTAAAGGATGGAATTCCAACCATAGAAAGAGCGCCAACAGAAAAAGCGATCATTGGTAAAGGGTACGTTCTCCCCAAACCTGCCAGATCGGCAATTTCTCGTCTCCCACTATATTTAATCAGTAACCCAGCAGATAAAAACAGCATACTTTTCATCACGGCGTGATTAAACACATGGAGTACCGCGCCAATCATGGCTTTTTCGGAGAACAAGCCTATGCCCAAAAACACGTAGCCAATCTGGGCCACAGTGGAATAAGCAAGCATTTTCTTAATATCCTTCTGACGGATGGCCAAAATGGATCCGACAAAAATGCCTAAAGTAGCCATCACCAAAAGACTCGCCTGCAAAGGAAGGGCCGCGATAAAATCTAGGGGGAAAACCCGATACAAGAGCTTAAGCAAGACCGCGATATAGACCTTGACCACTAATCCAGACAAAATAGCACTGGACGATGTGGGCGCGGCCCCATGAGCATCTGGTAGCCACACGTGCAAGGGAAAAAGCGCGGCTTTAACCGCGATTCCTACAACCAACATGGCCAGGGTCATTAAGACAGTGAGGGGATATCCAGCATAGGCAGCCGATAAGTTGCTAGCAATAAAATCGAGGTTTAGATATCCTGTAACCATGTATAGTCCAGCGATTCCCATCAGTACAGTACCAGATCCTAGCGTACTCATGATTAGGTACTTTACACTCGCTTCCATGGCCAACTTATCTCCATTTACAGCGACCAACGCAGCTGCAGCAATGGATGAGATCTCTAAAAACACATAGATATTAAAGAAATCATTCGACAAAACGATACCCAGAAGCGAACCCAGCAAAACCAAGTATAGAGCGTAATATCGAGTGATAACCTTTGGGTTAATCTCTCCCGGGAGTACATCAGAGGCAAAAAGAAGCACGATAAAGGCAACACTGGCAAAGGTCACTAACAAGAATGCAGTGATATTATCGGCCATCAACTCAATTCCCAAAGGAGGCGCCCATCCTCCTAGATGATACACGAATGTCCCATGAGCTGACACGAGGTAAGTGATGAAACATACCATGGCAAAGGTCACTCCAGCCGTGGCCAGAGCAACATTACGTGCCAAAATCTTGTGTCTTGAACCAAACAGCAAAATGATGTAAGCCCCAACTAAAGGAAGAAGGATTGTCAAGGGCATGATATGAGCTGTGATCATTGCTCCTCGCTCCTCATCCGTGTAATCTCATCCACATCTACTGTGCCATAATGTTGATATAATCGCACAATCAATCCTAAGGCAAATGCAGTAACACTTACAGATACCACTATGCCCGTCAGAATCAGAGCAGACGGAAGGGGATTGACGTAGGTAATAGCCGAACTTGCCTCCGTGACAATCGGGGCACTGCCATCCCTCACATACCCAATGGCAACCAAAAATAAAAAAACAGCGCTCTCCATGATATTCATACCAATAATTTTCTTAATCAAGTTGGCATGACTTAGCATAATCCAAAAACCGGTGAGAAATATGACGAAGGCCATGGCGTAAAAGAGATTATCCATAACGTTATTCGCCCTCCCCTTCTTTCTCAGCTACATTTGTAAAGAGGGTTATCATCGTAGAAGCCACCTTAAGCCCAATGGAAACAGTTAAGAGCACGATTGTGCCCCCGCTGAAAACCCGTCCGGGAATTCCCAAAGGGAAACCTGCGCTATGATTACTTAAAAAATTGGCCCCAAGTAAAATCCCTGCCAAACCAATTCCTACATAGGCAAGGGCACCACAGCTTTCCACAATACGAGCCACCGATCCAGAAAGACGAAGCTCCTCGTTGTCTATGCCAAAAGCTAGCACGTAAAGAATCAAACTAGACGCAATCACTGTACCGCCTGCAAAGCCGCCTCCGGGGGAGTTATGCCCAAACAGGATAATATATAGGCCGTACAATTGCAGATAGGGAATCATCATGCGAGTTACAACTTGTACAATTATGTCACTCAACTCTAACCCCTCCCTTAGCTGCGCAGCACTGCCAATAAGCCAGCTATAGCTGTCAAAAGCACCGTTAACTCACCCAAAGTGTCAAAGCCGCGATAATCTGTGATGATTGCCGCAACAACATTCTGTACGCCTGTCTCATCTTGCGTATTCTCAAGATAAAACTCACTAACTTCATTATGTACCGGATTCGTAGGATCCCCAAAGGGGGGCATTTCTCGCACGACCAGCACAAGCAGCAAGCCGATGACCACAAGTGTGACAATCTCCAAGGCAGTGCGCATCATTCCATCCTCCTTGTGCGGGAAATGGCCGCAAATAAAAGGAGCGTGGTAACTCCAGCACCAATTGCGGCCTCTGTTATAGCCACATCGGGCGATGCTAGCTGTTGCCACAAGAGAGCCATAGTTAGTGAATACGCAGAAAACACAATCACAGCACTAAGGAGATCCTTTGTACGTCCCACGAAAAATGCGCAAACGATGAGAAACAAAAGGAGCAGAAAGTGTATCAGTGTCATGTCTGGTTCTTCCTTTCCGAAATATCTTTAACCGGAATACTACCACAAGCAGCTTGTACGCCCGAACGATAGGCGGATTTCCCAATGAGATGAGCCGCCGTGGGGCTCGTAATCCAGATGAATGCAATGATGAGCAGGAGCTTGAGACTAGTAAACGAAAACCCCAAGTAAACCATGGCCCCTACTAATGCTAGTCCTAATCCAAGGGTATCGCCCTTGGCAGTTGCATGAACACGCATATAGATATCTGGTAATCGTATTAATCCAATGACACTCACCAGAAAGAAGAACACACCACCCGCCACGAAAACGGCGGCAATAATCTCACGGATCATCATCAACACTTTGTTGCCCCCTAACCCAGCGTACCCTTCTCGATATACTTGGCCATACCTACAGAAGTGAGAAAATTGACTAAGGCATAGACCAGGGCCACATCAACAAAAAACAGCTGCTCTGTGGCCAGAGCAACAAAAACAAGAACGACTACCGCCTTCGTACCAACTAGGTTAATGGCCGCAATTCGATCGGGAACAGAAGGCCCAACAACAGCCCGCCATAGACAGACAAACATGAGCATAATGAGTATGTACGCTCCTGCCTGAAGCACAATTTCGATCATTATTCGTCCTCCAAGCTTCTCAGTTTTTCTGCAATCCTCCAGCTAAGGACAGAGTCTACAGAACGCATATCTAACAAATGTACAGTGAAACAATCTCCTTCAACATCTAGGGTCATGGTGCCTGGTGTAAGCGTTATGAAGTTAGCAAGCATCACCCGCAACCATTTGTGCTTTAAAGTAGGGCAATAGACAACAACGCCCTGGCGACACTCGATTTTAGGACCGAGTACGATTTTCAAAACATCAATATTAGCCTTGACAACCTCAACAAGCAAAATGCCAAGAAGCTGTATCATAATCCAAGTACGCCGCAGGGTAAACCGAGGCAAGTCGCCTTTTCCCCAAAATAGATCGCTATTGAGCATAATCACCGCAGCAGAACATAATGCTCCCACCAAAAGACTATCCCACTGCCATCCTTCACTGACCACGACCCAAAAGGCTAAAAGTGCAAGAAAAACCCGTATTTTCGTCCACATCCAAACGGCTCCGATCAAAAATTATAGGTAACCACACTATATCAGCCATCGCCGGTTTTGTAAAGATTTCATCCCACATTGCTAAAGAAGGCTTGTGAAAAAGCAAACAAAAGGCTACTTTGGGGCGAAAAAAGGCCCCGCAAGAGAGTTCCTACGGGGTGAAGAATTCTGAATACCGATTATAGATCAACTTGGTCGAAGCGCCTAGCGGAGATTTGGCAGGTAACAACCATGCCAAGAACATATGCTGCCAAGCCAAAGAATAAAATCGGGAGTTGCCTCACCATCATCGTTGGTTCAACGCTGTCGAGCCAAGCGAATCGTGGAAAATGTATTATGATCTCCATAGCCAATACTCCAAGGGTTGCTGGAATAATGGCCAGCACAAACGCCGCGCCCACTTTATAGCCGCTCTTGAAAAAGTGGGTCAAGAAAATTGCGTTGAATATTGTGAAAATCATTAGGCCAAATCCGTAATAGGCCACATTAGCTTCAATGCCTGCGGGATTTCCCTCAGACAGCAAACCCAAGCGAAGCACCGCGAAAGGTAGAGAAAGTAGCAATTGGGCAATCTGAGCTACGACCACTAAGGCGCATTTAGATTTTACAATGTCGCGTTTCGTCACCGGTAGCAAGGCAGTATAGTAAATGTCATTTGTCTCCCGGCCATACGTAAACGTAATAAATGGGCCTAGACAACCAAACAAAAATACCATGCCATAAGGGTACGCTGGAACGATTACCAATATGCCAAGACACATGAAGATAAACAGTTGTGGATGTGCCGCAAGTCGCAACTCTTTGTATAGTAGATCAAACATCGTAAGTGCTCCTTTCGGTTCGGATCATAATCTCTTCTAGCGAAAGCTGTGCCTTTTCGTTTGGTGCCTTCAAGTGCTGGAAGGCTTCGATGAAAGCAGATGTTTGGGCGGTTTTGAGAAGCTTACCATCTTTGATGTAGGTGATATCATCAGCACACTTCTCTAAATCGGATGTAATATGCGTGGAATAAAGGATGCTTCGTTCTCCGCCATTAACTAATTGACGGAATAAGCTCAAAAGGTCATCGCGAGAGACTGGGTCGAGTCCACTCGTAGGCTCATCAAGAATGAGTAACCGAGCCTGATGGGAGAGGGCCAGAGCTAGCATATACTTAACTTTCATGCCTGAAGACAGTTCTTTCACCCGCTTGGAGGAAATGAGATCGAAGGCCTTTAGATACTTCTGATAGGCTTCTTCGTCCCAGTTGGGATAAAAGCGCTTCGTCACAGCGGTAATGTCGGAGATCCGCTTGTGGTCGTAGAAGTCAATTCCGCCAAAGACCACACCAATGTTTTGTTTGCAGCTCTTTTCGTTTGTCATAAAATCCCGCCCAAACATTTCGACTCTTCCTGCATCTGGAGTTACTAAGTTGAGAATCGACTTCAGGGTCGTGGTCTTTCCCGCACCATTCTTACCAATCAAACCCATAATTCGTCCCTTCGACAAAGAAAAGCTGACATTTTCCAGCGCAAAATTTGCATAACGCTTCGTAAGCCGATCTACAGATAGAACGTTCATATCAGCTATCCCCTTTTCCCTTCAAGATACTTTCTACAGCATGGCCTGTCATTCGCAAAAATGACTGACTATCCACTAGCGCCATTCCGGGAGTTGGGGGATTAGTGTCACCTAAGACCACCAGCGTATCCCCTGGTTTGAGCCCGAACGTGTCGCGAGCCTTTTTGGGTAGTACGACTTGACCCCTTTCACCCAACGTGACGACGCCAAAGAGGTGTTTGTTCTTTGGGGGGATGGGCATGCCCTCCTGTTCAGAATCGTATCGCACCAGGTCGTTGAGGGAAACGCCATATAACTCCGCCAACGCTTCGCAATTGAGAATGTCAGGGAGCGAATCCCCATTTTCCCACTTTGCTACAGCTTGACGAGTCACGCCAATCTTCTCTGCTACCTCCTCTTGCGTCATGCGATTTTGAGTCCGTAGAAAGCGAAGGTTAGAAGCAATATTACTTCTCGGATTACTCATGTTTTTCATACCTCCTAACCTAATAATACACTAGGTCAGAGAGAGATAAAACCAACTGATCCACCTAATTCGCGTTAATATTGGTTGCGCCCAAACAATAAAAAACCCTACACCGAAGTGTAGGGC
>DHNI01000042.1:0-174 GCA_002409455.1 Firmicutes bacterium UBA5420
TTCCGAACTTTAGTTGTATCACGGTAGTTAATCTTACTATCGAGCCACTCCCGCATATACTCCCCCATCGTAGGAGCATTGTTTCTTGGAGGAGGAGCCGCGGAAACTATCTCCATGCTATCTCCCAAGACACATCTCGCAGAAAACTCCTCATACTTCTGTATGCACTCTTCA
>DHNI01000042.1:432-676 GCA_002409455.1 Firmicutes bacterium UBA5420
CCTGAATCCTAAAGCGATTTTGACCCTTCATACGTCCAGCTTAAACAACACCAAAACGAGTCTTCACTTTCTCTGCCATCAAAAAGAGCCTCCTTGTGGCGGCCAAAAAACAGCAAAATCGGCATCAAGAGAGTACAAAAGAGTACAATTCTAATCTCTATCAACCGATTTATCTTTGTCTTTGACCACCCCTAAAGTGGCTCTACAAAAGCTTTCCAAGATGGCGGCCCCGAGACGAATCGAA
>DHNI01000042.1:798-3453 GCA_002409455.1 Firmicutes bacterium UBA5420
GAGACGAATCGAACGTCCGACACACGGTTTAGGAAACCGTTGCTCTATCCCCTGAGCTACGGGGCCAACTACCCTTGTATTCTACCACAGGGATCGCAGGAATTCAATATCTACATCAATTCCCAGTTTTTCGATCCCTAGTTCTCTAGTAGTTGACCCCGAAGGTTCTCAGGACACCAGTACTACAGTCTACGCAGAGTGCTCACTTGGAGTAATGCCCCGCCATTAGCAGTTATACCATTCTTTTGGAAGAATCCCTCAGGAGCAACAATCACATACCGATATCGATTTTCTGTCCCTGTAATAGGTCCATAGGTTGCGGAAGAACCCACTTGGGTGGCGGCAGTGTTAACAAGCGTTCCATCTGCACGGAAGAATCCCATATCTAGCGGTGCCTTCACGTTCTGTACATTGTGCCGCGTGCTCATATCCGATGTATAGGTCATGAGAATAATGTTGTCTTGAATCGTCTGCACGCCACTTTTCTTAAAATGCGCTGTACGTGCCTCATTCGTGTCGGCTATCCGTACTTGCAGAGTTATGTTTCGGCCTTCGTCATTGGTAATCTGAATCGAACCTTGCGGCATGGCCTTTAGTTCCCTCGATATACGGGTGTCGCTATTTAGGCTAATAATGTACCAGGACAACAACAGCACAAATAAAAGTCCAGCTACAAGCATTATCCTATGCTTCAATGTAAGTCTAGAAATCATCGTCGACATAGACAAGCCCTCCTCAAAATTGAATATCACGCAAAAGGTGCCCCTTGGGCTCATCCCCCCCAAAATTGCAGATTTATTTTGGCTTTTAGGCTTGTTCTGATTGACATTTGTACATTTGTACATTATAGTATATGTACATGATAGTTCGTTGTCAACCCAATTTTTGGAGGCTTGAATTATTTCGTTAGCTGGGAGGCCATGCCACCATTCAAGCAGAAGAAATATGATAACATAGCATGGAATACGAAGATAGATACGAGGGGAATCGTACATGGCGGAAAAAAGTGCCTACTTTTTCAAGTGTTTTTCGCACGAAACTAGAAATCAACTCTTGAGGCTGTTGGCAGAAAATGATGAAATGACCGTAGATGCGCTGGCAGAAGCTTCGAATATAACCGCTTCCACTGCATCACGCCACTTGAATATGCTCAAAATGCAGGGTGTCGTGGGGGTAAGAATCGACCCGCCAGCCCACTATTACCACCTAGATGGAGAGGGAATTATCGAAGGTTTCCGTGAGTTTCTGCGATTTCTGGATCTAAATGACAAGACTTGAATCGTAAAATATGAAAAGTGAGGCGTTAGAGGAATTGAACCTCGCGCCTCACTCTCTATCAAGAGCATTTCTAACACTTGTTGTCCTGGGACATTCCATACACCTTGCCAATCGGAACAGTGAACATAAAGCCCAACCCGATTGGAGATTGATCCTCCAAAACATCCCGCACAGCTTCCACCGTCTTTTCCACAAGCTCTTCGCTCTCCAAGACAGTAAAAATCGTCTTATTATAGGGACGGGCGCTATCCATGAGCGTCCGTAAAGACCCAAAGAGAGGGACACCCTTACTCACACCATGCATCATGGCGCCACCCATCCCTTGGCTATCTAGGACTGTGGCCCCCTTCACGCCTACCTGCACAAACCGCTCTAAGATTTCGTCAAGTTGATTCACCTGATTCAACACAATGAACAGTGCATACATATCAGTACCTTCTTTCTCTCTAGGTCTAGTTGGCCGGCTCTTCAGTGGTTACCTGAAGGCTTTCGCAATCAGCATCCATTCCGCCGATTTCACCAGCCTTTGAAATGGCGATTTTGGCAAAGATGGGTCCCGAAACCTCATACACTAACACGCTAAACATAATAATGGTAGTAATAGGCACCGCATACTGAGGCAAGAGTTGCCGAACCAAAACAGAAAGTCCGATTGAAATTCCCCCTTGAGGAAGCAATGCCAAACCCAGATACTTTCTCACCGTATCCGGTGCCCCTACTTGTCGTGCCCCTACGTAGGCACCTAGCCCCTTCCCAAGAGCACGGGCAATGATATAACCGATTCCCATAATGCCGACGGATACTAAGATACGTAGATCTAAGCTGGCCCCTGCCAATGTAAAGAAGAGTATATATACTGGAGATGCAAAATCATTGATCGAGGTAAAGACCCTTGAAGAATGGCGCATCACATTCACCAAGACCGTCCCCATAACTATGTTGGTCAACAGCGGAGACAATCCAAGCACATTAGAAAGCCCCGTAGCTACAGCAATGGCTGCTAAAGAGATTCCCTGTAACTCGTCGCGATCCCCAGCTTTCTTTGCCACTAGGGCTAGCAGAAATCCCAGCACTGCACCGAGCCCGAGAGAGCCGACAATTTCCACCAGAGGCGCAGTAAGCATCTGCCACAAAGTGCTATCTGAACCGCCTACAGAGAGTCTAGCGAGGGACATGGCGATACCGAAAGCCATGATCCCAAATACGTCATCAAGAGCCACCACTGGCAGAACAGTTCGAGTGAGCGGCCCGTCAGCCCGATATTGGCGAATTACCATAAGTGTCGCTGCGGGAGCGGTTGCAGCAGACATAGAGGCGATTACGATGCTGAAGGCAAAAGGCTGCCCGAACACAAAGAACATCAAAGCAAAGACGACA
>DHNI01000002.1:0-298 GCA_002409455.1 Firmicutes bacterium UBA5420
TGGATGTTTGCTTTGAGCAGAACGGGATCATGATGGTGGCCCGCACGCCCGAGGAGATGGAGACAGTCAAACTCTACTTCGAGCGAGGAAAAGAGCGTGGCGTTAACGTAAAGCTGCTAAATCAAGAGGAGGTAGCAAGACAGGAGCCCAATTTGGATCCGGCAATTGTGGGGGCCCTCTTTGCCCCAGAAGGAGGGTCTGTCATGCCCTTTGAACTGGCTGCAGCCCTCATGGAAAATGCTGTACAAAACGGCGTCAAGTACCAAGTTAATACGGAAGTGATTGGCGCATGGAGCGA
>DHNI01000002.1:441-5225 GCA_002409455.1 Firmicutes bacterium UBA5420
GAAGTGATTGGCGCATGGAGCGATGGTGACAAGAAGTATCTGGAGACCGAAGATGAGGTCATCCAGGCCGACTATGTGGTGAATGCAGCAGGGCTTTTTAGTGATGATTTGGCCCGCATGTTCGGTGATGATCATTTTTCTATTCGACCACGCAAAGGTGAAGAGTACATTTTCGACCTGTCTGTAAAAGATGTAGTGAAATCAACGATCTTCCCTGTACCCGGTGAGATTAGTAAAGGGATTTTGGTGATTCCCACTGCAGCCGGCAATTTGATGATGGGCCCAACAGGCGATAATGTGGAGGAAAAGGAAGACTTAGGGACAAGTCAGGATGGATTTAACCGCGTTTTTGAAGGGGCCAAGAGCCTTGTTCCTAGTCTAGATCCAAGAAAGATCATCGCCCAGTTTGCTGGAGTAAGGGCCGCGAGTGACAGGGGCGATTTCGTAGTGGAGTTATCACCACAGGTTCCGGGCCTTTTGCATCTGGCGGGGATCGAATCGCCAGGACTTACCGCGGCGCCAGCTATTGCTGCAGATGTGCCTCGGCTTTTGGAAGAAGCGGGTTTACAGCTGGAACGGAAAGAGAACTTTAATCCGCGGCGTGAAGGCGTTGTGCGCTTCCATTCCCTCTCTAGAGTGGAGCAAGATGCATTAATCAAGAGAGATCCCAGCTTTGGACGGATCATCTGTCGCTGTGAGAGCATTACCGAAGGCGAGATTGTAGATGCCATTCACCGCGGTGCCCGCACCCTTGATGGGATCAAATTCAGAGTTAGGGCCGGAGCAGGGCGCTGCCAAGGCGGATTCTGTCAGCCACTCATTACAGAAATACTCAGCCGTGAACTGGATATTCCCGTTACTGCTGTGCTGAAGTCGGGCCCAGGAAGTGAACAAGTACGCTATGTAGCAAAAGAGCTCTATGATGAGGAGGTGCATAAAGCATGAAACAAGTACATGTTGATGTAGCGGTAATAGGAGGCGGCCCTGCAGGATTGGCAGCGGCTTTAGCGGCTCGCCAAGAAGGGGCTGAAAAAGTCCTCATCATTGAACGGAATACCGAACTTGGTGGCATCTTGCAGCAGTGTATTCACCATGGCTTTGGTCTCCACCGTTTTAAGGAAGAACTAACGGGGCCAGAATACGCCCAACGCTTTGTAAACTTGGTGAAAACTACGGATATTGATGTGCTACTCGAAACCATGGTTTTGGAGATCACCCCCGAGCGCAAGATTTATGCCGTAAATAGTGATACAGGCATGCTAGAGATTACGGCAAAGGCAGTGGTTTTGGCCATGGGTTGCCGCGAACGTACAAGGGGTGCACTGCGTATTCCGGGTGGACGTCCTGCAGGGGTTTATTCTGCGGGTACCGCCCAACGTTATGTGAATATTGATGGATTTTTGCCAGGTAAAAAGGCCGTCATTTTGGGTTCAGGAGATATTGGACTGATTATGGCTCGTCGCTTTACGCTTGAAGGTGCTAAAGTCGAAGCGGTGGTAGAAGTACTACCCTATGCGGCAGGTCTCACCCGTAATGTGGTGCAATGCCTTGACGACTTTGATATTCCCCTTTACTTGCAGTCGACGGTGATCGAGATTCATGGAAACAAGCGGGTTGAAGCTGTGACCATTGCCCAAGTAGATGCCCAATGGAACCCCATTGCAGGAACCGAACGGAAGATTGAATGCGATACCTTGCTGCTTTCTGTGGGTCTGGTTCCAGAAAATGAACTTTCGAGTCAGGCGGGCGTGGCCATTGATTCCACGACCAACGGTCCCATTGTTGATGATTCTATGATGACAAGCATTTCTGGCATCTTTGCCTGCGGCAATGTTTTGCATGTACACGACTTGGTTGATAATGTGTCACAAGAAGCAGAGCGAGCTGGCAAATACGCAGGCCGCTTTGCGCTGGGAATGAACAATGTAGCACCGCGACGCATTAAGGTGCAGGCTGGAGATAATATCCGTTATGTGGTGCCCCATGAAGTATCGAGCACAGAGCCTGTAGAGTTTTTTATGCGGGTGCAACGGCCCCAAGATGACGTTGTTTTGGATGTGGGCGGCCTTCGCCGCATTAGAAAAACGAGTGTTCGCCCTAGCGAAATGTTAGACGTGAAAATTACGCCAGAACAGCTACAAAGTTTAGAAGGCGATACCCTGACTTTGCAGATTGTATCGCAGAAGGAGGCATAGAGATGCTAAAACACATTACTTGTACCGTTTGCCCAATGAGCTGTGATGTTGTGCTTAAGATAGGGGAGGACGGCGAAATTCTCTCTCTTACAGGAAATAAATGTGCACGGGGTAAAGTCTATGCCACAAAAGAGCACACTGCTCCCGAGCGCACTCTCACTAGCATCGTAAAGGTGAGCGGAGGCGTTCATCCCGTACTTCCCGTTCGCACCAATAAACCGATTCCCAAAGAGAAACTCAAAGAGGGCATGTTGGTTGCGGCGAAAGTTCATGCCGAAGCCCCCATTGCCATGGGTGATGTGATTGTGAAGGACTTTTTGGGTCTTGGCTGCGACTTAGTGGCTACTCGAAATATTTAAGGTTGGGTATAAGAAAAGGTCTCTCAAGATGAGAGACCTTTGTGATCCATGCATTTAACGCTGGAAGCTTGTGATAATGTCTTGGAGTTGCTGCGCGAGTTCCGCTAGATTCTGGGCAGAGGCGGCGGTTTCTTGGCTACCGGCGGCCGTTTGTTCTGTCACTTCACCGATGGACTCAAAAAGCGCTACCGCTTCTTTTGTACGCTCGGTTTGATCAATGGATTCTTTTGCGATCTCCTGGATCAAAATCTCTGTATCATGAGTTGCACGTGCAATTGCTTGAAGTGCGTTTTGAACTTCAAAAACCTGCTTCTGCCCGTCGCCTACGCTGGCGATAGAGCGCACGGTCTCACTTTGGATGCGGCGCAAGACTTGATCAATCTCTTCTGTAGCCTTTTGGGAACGGGCCGCAAGTTCACCTACTTCTTGTGCTACAACCGCAAAGCTACGGCCTTGTTCTCCAGCCCTTGCCGCTTCAATAGAGGCATTGAGGGCTAAAAGGTTGGTCTGTTCGGCAATGTCTCGAATGAAACCAAGAATTTTGGCAATTTCCTCCGTTTGTTGTCCCAGACTATCCACAGAAGTCTTGATGTGATCCATGCCTTCTACTGCGGCCTTGACCTGTTCTTGTCCCTTCGCTGCTTCACCAGTGGCGTTTTTCGATAATTGCAAGGCGTCACCTGCCCGTTTATCAATGTCGAGCATAGCTTGGTTCATTTCCTCGATCCGATCTGTTCCACTTTGAATGTCTTGAATCTGATTTTGCGTCCCTGCGGCCATTTGCTCCATACCAGCACTAATTTCTTGGCTCGATGTGGCCAACTCGCTGCTTGCGGTACGAATGCGGTGCAAGAGCCGGGCAAGTTGGCTTGTCATACCATTGAAAGCCTGGGTTAAATCGCCGGTCTCATCATGCTTTTCGCGTTTGGCTCGGTATTGCCGTAAATGGCCTTGGGCTACGCCCTTAGCATGCTCTGTGAGCTGCTTGATGGGGCCTGCAATACTGTTGGCGAGCAAGAGGGCGACGATGGCTACCAAAAGGGCTGTGAGCAGAATGCCAATTATGGCGATAGTTGTAAGCCTTTGGGTTAGAGCCAAAGCGTAGCTTGTAGGCTGGGCAATGCGAAACTCCCAATCAAAGCCCTCTTCTTCAGGGTTTCTGAAGTTTAGGCCAGAGGCTGCCGTAATGGATTCTTGCCCCGAGCTATCTTGCCCAAAATCTGAGCCTTGCCCTAGCAAAATAGGAGCTGGATTGTTTCCATCCAAGAATACACTCAACGATGTGCCTTGGGTGTCGGCTTGAATACTGGCCACAACTTTGTCTGCGATCAGGAGCTGGAGTTGGCCATGGTCGATTCTATCAATCATGGATACCAAGCCCTCCGTGATAAATCCAAGGGGAACAAGGCCCCGGATCACACCAGCTGGTCTCCCCGTTGCGGTGCGGTTAATGACTGTGGCAATGACAATGCCTGGCTCATCCTTACCGGGTAGTTGCTGAATATCTCCAATATATGTATCATATTCTAAGGTATGCTGAAACCAAGGTTCATCAATGTGCATAAAGCGATCGGGACGTCCTGTTGCGCCGATTACCATACCATCAAGATTCACAACGATGAGTTCTGAAAAGGATCGAAAATCGGAGACGGTGGTTTGGAGGTACTCCTGGGTACGAATATTGGTCTCCAGATTTCTAGTCTCATCCATAATGATTTCCATCTCGGCTATGGTTTTGTCTTCCAGGCCCAGCTCGCGCACAATGTTTGTGGGCCGCACGACAACCATTTGCTCAATGGAAGGGTTAACAGCCAGCCCGTTCAAATCTTTGGTGAGCTGACTAAGGGAGCCGTCGATGGCTTCTGCTATTCGTTCGGTTTGATCACGGAGGTTGGTGTTAACTAGGGTTCTGATCTCGCCCTGCGTTTGGACAATGACAACCCCCGTGAGGGCAATCAGTGGAACTAGGGCCATGATCATGTAAGCTAAGATGAGTTTGCCCCTCAACCTGAGCTTCAGTACACGGAGGAGCTTCCGATCGTGCTTTTTCACTTTTTTCTGCCTGTCATCGCGGGTTGTCATGAGGTCACTCCTTGGTCTTGCGCTAATATGTACTAATACGTCCCAAACAGGTAAATGTCCTGCCGTAAATGGGAAAATTAGTTTGCATTTCCAAAAAGAAGGAACCTTGATCTATGGCGTAGAAAGACTATAATAACAATGAAATGCA
>DHNI01000002.1:5424-5830 GCA_002409455.1 Firmicutes bacterium UBA5420
AAAGAAAGAAGGATTAAAGCTATGAAAAAGAAACACATTCGCACATTAAGTGGTATGGCACTCAAGGACACGCTAAAAACAGGTGGTTGCGGAGAGTGTCAGACTTCGTGTCAATCAGCTTGTAAGACATCGTGCACTGTTGGCAACCAAGCCTGCGAGCGCTAGTGTTGACAGTAGGAGATTGCGTGTTGTTTGACAAGACGTGTGTCCACACCTTTAGTCAGGGTGGGCAGCATGTGGTGGTGGACGGAAACTCCGGGGCAGTACATGTTGTTGACGAAGAGACCCTGGCCTTGATTGAGGGGATCTGCACGAATGATTGTCTCAAAAGTTCAGATGATCTCAAAAAGTATCTTGCAGCTGAGCCCCAATTAGCCGAGATTGGCCACGAGATTCTGGACTTAGT
>DHNI01000002.1:5858-11303 GCA_002409455.1 Firmicutes bacterium UBA5420
TTGTTGACGAAGAGACCCTGGCCTTGATTGAGGGGATCTGCACGAATGATTGTCTCAAAAGCTCAGATGATCTCAAAAAGTATCTTGCAGCTGAGCCCCAATTAGCCGAGATTGGCCACGAGATTCTGGACTTAGTGGAAGAAGGTTTGCTCTTTAGCCCTGATCTCACCGAAGCACCACCGAGACCGGAGACTGTTGTGAAAGCTTTATGCCTTAACGTAGCCCACGACTGTAATTTGCGCTGTGAGTATTGCTTTGCATCCACAGGTGACTTTGGCGGAGCCAGAGAGTTGATGCCCCTAGAAGTGGCGAAGAAGGCAGTAGATTTCTTGATTCAAGGTTCTAAGCGGCGCAGGCAACTGGAGATAGACTTCTTTGGCGGAGAACCTTTACTTAATTGGGATGTGGTACGGGAGACTGTGCTCTATGGTAATGCAGAGGCAGAAAAACACGGTAAGGTGTTCAGATTTACCGTTACCACTAATGGAATTGGTTTGACTCCCGAAATTGAAGATTTCATTAATGAAAACATGTATAATGTAGTTTTAAGTATTGATGGACGCCCAGAGGTGAATGACAAGATCCGCAGGACTATATCAGGCAAAGGATCTGTTTACAACACGATTGTCCCTAAGTTTCAACGGCTAGTTGGGGGCAGGGGAGGTAAAAGTTATTATGTGCGGGGAACCTTTACCGCCCGTAATCTTGACTTTGCCAGTGACGTGGCCCATTTAAATGAGCTAGGCTTTGATCAGATTTCTATGGAACCTGTAGTGGCTGATCCTAACGAGCCTTATGCTGTGAGGAAAGAGCATCTTGACGATATTATGGCAGAGTATGACCGTTTAGCAAAGCTCTACCTGGCAAGGAGAACTGGTGAGCAGGCATTTGACTTTTTCCATTTTAATGTGGAACTAAAAAAAGGGCCTTGTCTTTATAAAAGGCTCTCCGGTTGCGGCGCAGGTTACGAGTATCTGGCTGTAGCACCTAACGGGGATCTATATCCTTGCCATCAGTTTGTAGGTGAAGAGGATTACGTTTTAGGAACAGTCTGGTCTGGTGTTTTAGATCAGGACCTGCCTAATACTTTTAAGGACAGTAATGTTTTGAATAAGCCCATTTGTAGAGCTTGCTGGGCAAAGTATTATTGTAGCGGGGGCTGTCACAAAAATAACTTGGTGTATGCAGGAGATTTCCTGAAACCCCACGAATTAAGCTGTAAAATGGAGAAGAAGCGTCTTGAATGTGCTTTTTACATTCAAGCTAGCTTAGTTTAGCATTATAGAAAGATAGATAGGCGAGATACGATGATCAACAAGCCTTACATGGGCACTTGGCTTGTTTTGAGTAAGTAGTGCAACCGGTCGAGGCTTTAGCTTTGGCCGGTTTTTGTTCAAAATGGGGGTTAACTTGATGCGCAAACGCCTGGGAGATATCTTACAGGATCAGGGATTAATTACAGAACAGCAATTAGCCTCCGCTTTGGAGGAACAACTTAATACCGGCGATCGCTTGGGACAAGCCCTAATCAAGCTTGGCCTGGTAACGCCAAACCAGGTTGCCGATGCCTTAAGCGAGCATTTAGGTATTGAGCGGGTTGACTTTGCCCGGCGTTATTTAGCTCCGGAGATTGTGGATTTGGTTCCGCCTAGCACCATCGTCTCACAGCATGTCTTACCGTTGGAGATTGAGGATGGCTTCTTGGTTGTGGCCATGGGAGACCCTTTAAATATCAATGTAATTGATGATCTACAGCGTCTAACAGGGAAAATCATTAAGCCTTTGATCGCTACGGAAGAGGAAATTGATGATGCTTTTCAGCGGACTCGGAATCTGGCCCAGAGTGCCAGGGAAGTCTTTGACCGCTACCAAGCGGAAGAAAAAGAGCAAGAGGAAGAGCAGCAGCAATTCTTAGGTGATGCACCAGGTGTTAAACTCGCCAATATGATTTTAGAACAGGCCATTAAGCAAAGGGCCAGTGACGTTCATTTGGAACCCCACGCAGAGGGCATGCGGGTTAGATATCGGGTTGATGGAATCCTGCGGGATATCATGGAGATCCCCCGCCATTTACAGAGTGACGTGGTTTCTAGAGTAAAGATTATGGCTAATCTTGATATTACTGAAAGAAGAAAACCTCAGGATGGGCGGATTCAAATGGATCTGGAAGAGCAGGAAGTTGATATGCGGATCAGCTCGCTACCCACTGTCTATGGGGAGAAGATCGTAGCCCGGGTTTTGCACAAATCAAGCAATCTCTTGGAGCTGGAGGACTTTGGCTTCTCACCGGCTAATCTGGAGAAGATCGAACGAATGCTTCGTTTAAGCCAGGGTTTGATCTTGGTCACAGGACCCACGGGGAGCGGGAAGTCCACTACCCTTTATGCGTTCTTGAACAGATTGAACTCGCCTGAGAAAAACATTGTGACGGTGGAGGATCCGGTAGAATATCGTTTAGCTGGGGTAAACCAAGTGCAAGTGAACCCAAGAGCAGATTTGACTTTTTCTACCGGCTTGCGGACTGTCTTACGCCAAGACCCGGATGTGATCATGGTTGGAGAAATCAGAGACGAAGAGACTGGGGAAATCGCAGTTCGCTCCGCCTTGACAGGCCACTTAGTGCTGTCCACATTACATACTAATAGCGCCGTCGCTACGATTACTAGGCTTTTGAATATGAACCTCCAGTCTTACATATTGAGTTCCACGATTATTGGCGTTGTAGCTCAACGGCTGGTTCGAACCATCTGCCCTGATTGTAAGGTTGCGGAACCTTTGACAGATCCGTTGATGTTAAGGTTCATTAGATCCTTACACTTGGAGCCGCCGGAAACAGTTTACCGGGGAAAGGGATGCCCCTTGTGTAAAAATACCGGCTATCGGGGGCGGACGATAGTTGAGGAAGTATTGCTTTTTAATCGGGATCTACGCAAGGCAGTTGAGCAAAACGTTGGCGAGGGAGAGCTTTGGGATCTTGCTCTGGAAAGCGGTTTAGTCACCTTACAGGTCGCCGCGGTTCGGAAGTTAGCTGCTGGCATTACCACAGCAGACGAAATTATTCGCACCGTTTACAGTGTGGATATGGAGGGTGACGTATCGTGAGACCAGTAGAAGGGCTTCATCAGCTAATGGAAATGGCTATAGAGCAGAGGGCTTCCGATCTGCACCTGACTCCGGGGATGCCCCCTGTATTAAGGATCTTTGGCAAGATTCGCCCCATCGAGGCCTTTGAACGCCTGGCTCCAACTCAGATCCAACAATTAGTGCATCCGATTTTAACCCAGGAACGTCAGGAATTAGTGGAAACAACGGGGGAAGTTGATTTTTCTTACGGTTTATCAGGCCTGGGGCGTTTTCGCTGCAACTTATCGAGGCAGCGGGGTTCTCTAAGCCTGGCTATGCGGGTGATCAATTCCACGATCCTTCCATTAGAGCAGCTGGGCCTGCCGGACATCCTCCATGACTTGTGTCAATTGCGGGATGGATTGATTTTGGTAACAGGACCAACGGGAAGTGGTAAATCTACCACCCTCGCTTCCATGATTGATATTATTAATCGGGAGCGAAAAGGGGTCATTATCACTTTAGAAGATCCGATCGAGTATTTGCATCAACACAAAAACTGTGTGGTCAATCAACGGGAAATTGGGACGGATACTAAGTCTTTCGCCTCGGGGCTGAGGGCGGCTCTACGTTCTGATCCAGATATTATTCTAGTTGGGGAAATGCGGGATCTAGAAACCATCTCCATTGCCTTAACCGCTGCTGAAACCGGGCATTTAGTTTTGTCTACCTTACATACAAGGGGTGCGGCCAAAACAATTGATCGGATTATTGACGCCTTTCCAGCAGATAGTCAGCAACAGATTCGGGTACAGTTGAGTTCCGTACTGGAAGCGGTTGTTTCGCAACAGTTGTTTGCGGAAAAATATGGGAACGGAATGGTTCCTGCGGTGGAGGTTATGTTGGGGACTCCTGCTATTCGGAATATGATCAGGGAGGAAAAGGTGCATCAGATTCCTTCTATGATCGAAACGGGAACCCGTTTTGGCATGCAGTCAATGAATGCCGCCTTCGAAGATCTTGTCAAAAAGGATCTAGTGGATAGTACCGCGTTACACCGCAAGGAGTTATACGCGAACACGGGAGGTGCTTAGGGCGTGAAACGCTTTTCCTACGCCGGACGGAGCCGGACAGGACAGATCATTGAGGGTGTTATTGAAGCGGAAAGCGAATTAGCTGCCGCGAGTTCTTTGAGAGAACAAGGCTATCTGGTCACCTCTTTGAAGGAGGCCAAAGAGCCAATAACTCTGTTTCAAAGAATAATTAGGCTCAAGGCGAAGCACTTAGCACTTTTCTGCAGGCAATTTGCCATTATGTTAGGGACAGGCCTCACTTTAGTGAAAACTCTCGAGCTTTTAGAGGCCCAGGCGGAAGAGCCAGCCTTTGCTAAAATCCTCCAATCGATTCGCTTGGATGTGGCTAGTGGTACTGCTTTTACTAAGGCTCTGGAAAAACATCGTGCCGTTTTTCCCCATGTATTTATTCATCTGGTCGAGGCTGGGGAAGTAACAGGGGCCCTGCCTGAGGTTTTGGATCGCCTGGCAATTTACTATGAACGGGAAGACGAGCTAAGGAAGAAAATCTCCGAAGCCCTAATGTATCCTGCCATTATTACAAGTGTTTCGTTATTAATGGTTTTGGTTCTCCTCTTTGTGGTTCTTCCTATGTTAGTAAGTAACTTTGCCGGTTTTGGGGTGGAAACTCCGCCGATTACGCTTGCGGTTTTGCATGGAAGAGACTGGGTGGTTAAGCACTGGTATATTGTTCTCGGCTTAATCTTGGCGATTGTTTTTGGATTGCGGGCTTATGTGCAGACAAAGCAAGGGCGTTACATAAAAGACTCTCTGCTTCTAGCGATACCGATTTTAGGAGAGCTCCAGAAAATGGTGATTTTCTCCAGATTTTGCCGAACCTTGAGTCTGCTTTTAGACAGTGGAATTGCCATGATTCCCACACTTCAGATTCTAGAGCGTCTGATGGATAACGTGGTGATAAAAAAGGCGGTGCAAGGGGCCACGGCTGGAGTGGAACGGGGCGAGGGGATTAGTGCACCCTTAGAACACCATAAAGTGTTTCCCACTATGTTGGTGCAAATGGTTTCTGTTGGTGAAGAAACCGGTAGTCTAGAGACTGTTTTGGTCCAATTAGCGGACTATTACGACCGGGAAGTGAATTTCGCAGTTGCCAGCTTCACAAAGATCCTAGAACCTGTTATTATGCTTGTTCTAGCGGTAGTTGTCTTATTCATTTTGATTTCGGTCTATTTACCTATGATGCAAATGGTGACATCAATCTAGGGGGTGGTGTGATGGCGAGGAAGATGATTGGACTTGATGTGGATCATTCGAGTGTCAGAGCTGCTGAGGTAGTTCGCAAAGGCAG
>DHNI01000078.1 GCA_002409455.1 Firmicutes bacterium UBA5420
CACTTTGTTCAGCTCTTCGTCACCATTAGGCCCAGCCTTGTGACGAAGAGCTGAACAAAGTGTTGGGCCGTGCAGGCGCTAAGATGCTCCGGGGAGCTCGTCTACGCTCGATTTGGTTGAGAATTAGCCACCCTCGCATTCAGGTTGTATTGCAGGGTTTGCAGACCTTGATGAATAATTTCAGGGTGACGGCTTACTACAACTACCCTTTAGAAAATATTGCCATTGAACGGCAAAAGCGCAAGAAAGTGAAGGGGAATGTAGTTTCGGATCTTAATGTTTTTCGCAATTTCCGGCAGGGTGGTTCGGGCCACACTGATTTCAATACCGTACTTGATAAAGATGAGTATGATCACTTCTTTGAGAGCTTCTTTACCAGTTTTGAACATATTGATGTGGAACCTGACGAGCAGGTGGTTAATCTCATCTTGATGATCCTGGCGGTACGCTTGGTAAATGCAGATTTTAACCAAGCCTTCCTAATGCGACTTCTTGTGTATTGTAATCGCTGGGCTCTAAGCGAAGTAAGCGATGTGGTTCTGCAACTCCTTGCTGAACTAGACTTAGAAGATCCGGTGTATTACGAATGCTGGAGCGTGCTGAAATCCTTTAATGGAAAAGCACTTCCTGCTATGCGCCGTTTTGCCAGGGCAAACCGAGATTCGCCTTTGCTGCCCTATCTCGCGCTCTTTTTATCGCATGGGCCCCCCACAAAGCGTCGGTGGAGTCTACTTACCGAGATGTTCGATCATTATCCTGAAGAGAATGAAGAAAAAGCCCAAATGGCCATCTCTATCGGTCATTATGGCGGAGAAGAGGCCGTAACATTTCTTGAAAAAGCATTAGAATCAACAACCCATGCTAACGGCCCTTATGGAGAACGGTTGAAAAAGGCGCTGGAAAGTGCGAAACACAAGACGAACTAGCGCGAACGAATCTTCTTTACAGCCCAGGAAGCAGCTTCTTGCACAGTGGTGCTTGGATGCTCTCGGGCCGTTTTTTCTAGCATCGGCAAAGCCTCGGGCTCCCTTTGGTTACCAAGGACGATGCAGGCATTTCGTTGCAGCACATTTTTGCCGCGCCAAGCCATGCTAGTTGGGCCAAATTGCTCCAAAAACTCCCTTTTCGTCAAGTTCAAAAGAGGTTCTAGATCTACATGGGGGCCCATCACAGGTTGAAATTCTTCATGCCGGCTACGGTGTGCTTTTTGATTAATCGGACAAACCTGCTGGCAGAGATCGCAACCCCACAATCTGTTGGCGATTTTATCTCTAAACTCCAAGGGAATGGATCCAGACATCTGCGTGAGGTACGAGATGCAGCGTTGGGGTCTTATTTTTCCCGGAGCGAAGAGGGCTTCGGTGGGGCAGGCTTTAACACACAAATCGCAACCTATCGGACAGGACCAGTTGTCCTGCTCCTTACTTTGCGTTGGAGGAAGGTTCACATCAACTAAAATTTCCCCTAAGAAAACCCATGACCCAAAGGGAGGCACAAAGACCGCGCAGTTACTGCCAGGATAACCAAGGCCAGCTTGCACAGCTAAGGCGCGGTCGATGAGAAAACTGGTATCCACTGCTTTCGTACACTCTGTCGCACCGGCGTGTTTCTTTAGATAGTCAATGATTTTATCCATGCGTTTATCCAAGACTCGGTGATAATCAAGGCCCCAGGCAGAGCGGGAGATCGTGCCATGGAGGGCAGGGGCCGGGCCAGGATTCTCTGCAGCATAGGATACAGCTAAGGAAATGATGCTTTGAGCACTTTTCTGCAGGTTTTTCGGATTAATGCGTTTAGAAATATCCGGATCGACAAAGTCCGGGTAGCGATTCTCCTTTTGGGCTTCCCTAAGTATGGGAAGCATGAAGGTAGTGGGGCGAACTGGCATGATGGCAAAGGCGTCGAAACCAGCCTCATATATGGCGGTCTGCAACTTTTGGTAGTTCAAAGGGCTCCTCCGTTCCTAAGCTTATGTAAAAGAGGAGCACTCAGGCTCCTCTTGTTTGTTATAGGGCTGCTTCTACAGAAACGACTTCTGGGATTTCATGTTTGAGGATTCGTTCAATGCCACCCTTTAAAGTCAATTGCGACATAGGACATCCCACGCAGGCACCGGTTAGTTTCACTGTAACAATGTTGTCCTCGCTCACATCAACTAGTTCTACATCTCCACCGTCGGCCTGAAGGGATGGACGAATTTTATCTAAAACCGCTTGCACTCTATCTTTCATTTCGACACCTCCTTGGAATTTTCTTAATTATTAGTATACACCTTATGTTTAACGATGTCCACGCATTTATACCTTTGAACGATTTCAGCTCGCCAGCCCTTCCCAGTCATTTCGGCTACGTGCCGCAGAATGTACGGTAGGGCGGGGCATTTGGCTCGGGGGGGGTGGCAAATTCCTCTTGCTCAACACTGTGGGCAAAAGGATTTTCAAGGATCTGTAAGAGTTTTCTAAGAGGGCCATAGTCCCCGGCTTGTACTGCAGGTCGCAGCGCTTCTTCTACCCGATGATTGCGGGGAATCACAGCTGGATTGCTCGTCTTCATGAGTTCTTGCCCTTGCTCCACGCCTCCAGGATCTTGGTTGCGGCGTTCTTCCCAGCGCACCTTCCACTTTACAAAGTCTGCGGAACGGCACAGCTCACTTTGATCGAACCTTTGAAAGGTGAGATCCAAAAAGGTATTGGTATAATCTGCTTTGTGTTCACTCATGAGCCGTAAAAGATCCCTGACTAGAATCTTGTCTTGGTCTTTGGCGCTAGTTATTCCGAGTTTGCGACGCATACCATGTAGAAAGTGTTCATCATACTGGGCGGAGAAATCTTTCAGAGCACTTTCTGCCATGTCTCGAGCCTTTTCTTGATCGGTGTCGAGCAAAGGCAGTAGCGTTTCGGCAAAGCGGGCTAGATTCCAGGCTGCGATCTTGGGTTGATTGGCGTAGGCGTAACGCCCATGGTAATCGATGGAACTAAAGACTGTGGTGGGATCAAAGACATCCATAAAGGCGCAGGGACCATAGTCAATGGTTTCGCCACTAATGGTCATATTATCGGTATTCATCACTCCGTGAATAAAACCAACCAGCATCCATTGGGAGATCAAAGAGGCTTGGGAACCGATCACTGCCTTGAAAAAGGCCAAATACTTGTTGGTTTCCCGGTTCGCTTCTGGATAATGGCGTTCTATGGTATAATCTGCCAATAACTTGAGTTCTTTATCGTTCCCTCGACCTGCCGCGTATTGGAAAGTGCCAACCCGTAGGTGACTTTTGGCAACTCGGGCCAAAACGGCCCCCGGTAAGGCAGTTTCGCGATAGATTTTCTCCCCTGTACTTACAACGGAGAGACTCCTTGTTGTAGGAATTCGCAGCCCATTCATGGCCTCGCTAATGATATACTCTCTAAGCATGGGGCCTAAAGTGGCCTTTCCATCGCCTCCCCGGGAGTAGGGGGTACGGCCCGATCCCTTCAATTGTAGGTCATAACGCTGGCCAGAGGGCGTAATTTGCTCTCCAAGCAGTATGGCTCGCCCATCGCCTAGCATGGTGAAATGGCCGAATTGATGTCCGGCATAGGCTTGAGCTAGAGCTAGCCCCCCTGGAGGATTTTCACTACCAGCCAAAATTGCTATCCCTGCTGCAGTTTTCAACGCTTCGGCAGAAAGACCTAATGATTCAGCTAGTTGCTCATTGATCACAACAGCCTGGGGGGCTGGAACAGGTTCTGGATTCACAAACGAGAAGAGAGACGCAGGTAGGCGAGCGTAAGAATTGTCAAAGTTAAAGCCGAATGTTGATTGCGATCCAATCACCTTGGAGTTTCCCTTCGGGAAACGTCCAAAATCATTTTGCGTGACCATGTTGACGTACCTCCTGGCTTTAGTATTCCGAGCATGGTAGGTACTATTCGAGTGCATAGTAGTAGACACCTTTTTAGGATGCCCCGTCTTTTTCTCTGCCCATGGGGAAAACATAAAGAAAGGGGATATGGCCCCGCAGGCGAATCTAATACATATCAGTACCGAACAGAAGGAGGCTACCTTTGACTACGCAAGCAACGACTCGAGTGTATCGTGGTTTTACCCTTGATCCCTTTCAAGAGCAAGCGGTGGATTTCATTGATGAAAACAAGTCCGTTCTCGTGGCTGCTCCCACCGGGGTAGGGAAAACCTTAATTGCTGACTATATTATTGAGAAGATCTTTAGCGAAGGGGGACGAGTGGTCTATACCGCTCCCATTAAAGCACTGAGTAATCAAAAATATCGTGAGTTCAAGGCGTTAGTAGGAGCCGAAGCCATGGGCATCTTGACGGGCGATGTGGTCATTAACCCTGATGCTCCCATTTTGATTATGACTACAGAGATCTTCCGGAACATGCTGCAAGAAGATCCGGAGCGTGTAAGTGATGTGCGCTATGTCATTTTTGACGAAGTGCACTATATTGATGATCCTGAACGTGGGAGCGTGTGGGAAGAAAGCCTGATTTTCATGCCTTCTTCCATGCGCTTTTTGGGTTTAAGCGCAACGATTCCGAACGTAGATGAACTGGCCAGTTGGATTGAGGAGGTACAGGATTCAACGGTAGAAGTGGTGACCCATTCTGAGCGTGTTGTTCCTTTAAAACACTCCCTCTATGAGCGTTCTATGGGCTTTACCACTATGCGTTCTGTGCAAAAGAAACATCGTAAGCTTGTGGCCGATAGCTTCGACGGACGTCCTGATGTCCAAGCTACCACTCATCTGGACTTGGTGAACGCTATTACGGATGCCTACTTGCCCTGTCTCTTTTTTACGTTCAGTCGTCGCAAGTGTGAGACCAATGCCTTGGCTCTCGGTGAAGTACACGATTTCCTAGACAAAGCACAAAAGGCCGAGGTTCAAGCAATTATCGAGAGCGTCTTAGAGCGCTATCCCAACATAGAGAGCGGGCGCTGGCCCCACTTAAGGAGACTCCTTTTAAAGGGTATTGCCTATCATCATGCTGGTATGCTCCCTGTTCTAAAGGACATTGTGGAAGAGCTGTTTACCCATCGCTTCATCTCGGTGCTTTATTGCACAGAGACATTTGCCGTAGGACTCAACTTCCCCTGTAAGACGGTCTGTTTTGATTCTAGCACCAAGTGGGATGGGGTTAGTTTTAGACCCATTTCCAACCGCGAGTACTTTCAGATGGCGGGTAGAGCTGGGCGGCGGGGCATTGATGAAGAGGGTTTTGTCTTTACTGTTGTGGACTTAAATTACTTCGATGTTAGTCAGTTTCCCAGCATGAAAGAGGACGAAGTGGAGCCTTTGAAAAGCCAGTTTGCCCTCACATACAATTCTATTTTGAATCTGGTGAAGAACTACAACGAGCAAGATATCCATCGTATCCTAGGGCAAAACTTCGCTACCTACCAGGCCTCAGCGGAGCGCCAGGGGGTGTTAGTGCAGCTCGATATGTTAGGCGAAGAACTGGCCCCCTACGAAGAGAATCTCAGAGGCCCTGGTGGGCTCGCACGGCTTATCCGCAAGCGAGGGGAACTCGAACGGCGTCTACCCACAACCTATAACAAGCGCACCAAGAAATCCCTCAAGCGGGAGATCCGCTCCCTTGTTCAACGCTGCGATAGTGCCTTTTATCGGCATCACCAAGGGCGGGAGCGTTCGTCTTTACGGCGAGAGCACCGCTTGTTTAGACGGAAAATAGCAACCTATGAGCGTTTAATGCTTCGTGAAGAAACCCTTGATCCCCATAAGAGATATATCCAGGAGTTTTCGGACAAGAGGGGAGTTTTGGAGGCACTAGGATACCTAGAGGGCGATCAGCTGTCAACGGCAGGGCTGTTGGCAAGCCAGATTCATGGTAACGAATTACTCATTACCGAGATGTTTATGGAAGGACTTTTCCACTCGTACTCACCAGCCGTGCTTAATGCAGCGCTTGTTTCGGTGGGTTATGAACCTAGGAAAAATGAGTACCGCATCAAACATAAACTGGATTTAGCGCCTGTTTATCGCCTCTGGCATGCGTTAACCAAAATGGAGCAGCGCATGATTGGATTTCCCACTGTGCAATTCAATGATCATGTCGCGGCATTGGCTTATCGCTGGAGTAATGGAGAAAGCTTTACAGACCTTTTGGATGCTTCGTCCATTGATGAAGGCGATCTCGTCTTTGCCTTTCGAAGGGGTATCGATCTGCTTAGGCAGGTGCGCAATGCTACTATGGAGGATCCGAATCTTCAAGGCAAATTACGAGAGTGCATTGAGCTGATGGATCGTGATGAGGTTTCCATTTGGCTCTAAGATGGTGAGGTGTATGCTATGAATTTTCAATACAGACTTCTGGCTTTAGATATTGACGGAACGCTGCTGAACAGTAAGTCGGAGCTAACACCCCGAACGAAGGAAGCCATCTTAGCAGTAAAGGATCGAGGAGTCAAAGTCCTTTTGGCAACGGGGCGCAGGTTAGCTAACACCTTGCCCCTGGTGCGTACCCTTGGTTTGACTGCATGTGTCGTTGTTCATAATGGAGCTGTAATCTACCATCCACAGGCTAGAGAGGTTATACGCCAGAGGGGCATTGATTTGCCTTTAGCCCAGGAAATAGTGGACAAACTTGGTGCGCTCGGGATGAACTATGTTGTCTATACCGGTGAAAGTGAGGGGGAGCGGGTGGTTGCGCCTGTCGGTAGCTGGGACGAGCCTGAAGACCTCTTAATCTATTATTTGGGCGAGAGCGCCGAGTTTGTAGAGAAGATCAAGTTAGACGTTCCCCCTGTGCGCATTTCTTTGATTGATAGGGTGAAGAAGATCGATTCGTTCCTTGAGGATTTAGCCTTTTATGGGGAGAAGATCAATGCTATGGTTTTTGGAACGGAGCGCAATATCTGGAGGGGTATTGAGATCATTCCTGCCGATTGCAGCAAAGGCGTAGGGGTTGCCGATGTGGCCCGGCGCTTAGGTCTTGAGGCCAAGCATGTTATGGCTGTAGGCGATAATGTTAACGACATAGAGATGATTACCTGGGCTGGTTTGGGAATTGCCATGGAAAATGGCTCAAGACTGCTCAAGGCGCAGGCAAAAATGATTGCTCCCGGTAACGATGAAGACGGGCTTGCCCAGATCATAGAAGAGCTTTTTCTTGAGGGGGCGAAATTGTGACCTGTTTATATGTTGTTCCTAATGTTTATGTACGTAATTTTAGGCGTAGCCTATCGGGGGATGCGTCAGTCCTTGTGATGACCATGCCGGGGTTAGTTGCCCAGATCCTCAAAGAGGGTCTTGTTTCCTATAAAGAGGACAAAGTTTTGGAAGAAGTAGCCATATGGCAAAGTGTTCAGGATCATGCTGAAGATCTGACGTTCTTTGCTCCGATTGCCCATTATCCAGGGTTTATACAAGAACTGAAATGGCTGTTCAGACAAGTAGACTTTGGTGAAACGGTTTTTGAAGCTATGCCGATGGCAGGGCAGAGGGAGCTGCGCTTACTCCATAGTCGCTACCACCAAATCCTTACAGAACACGGGATTTTAAACGCCCCTGGCCAAATGAAACGCGGTGTGGAGCTGGCGAAAAAGGCTAGAGTGCTACCGGACGTTAAGTTGATTCGGCTGCAGGGTCTAGGTGAACTGAGCCCCTTAGAGCAGGAACTTGTGGATACGTTGGCCCAGGGACGCTCTCTCGAGGTCGTCTGGCCTCAGGTGACGGCGCCAGCCATAGAAGTGACGAAAGCCGTTGATCCCATCGACGAGGTGGAGATGATCGGGAAGGCATTACGTAGGCAGATTGAGGACGGAGTACCTTTAGAGAAACTTGGTGTGGCGTTTCCCAATCCAGCTCAGTATTTGCCTATTTTGCTCCCAGTTTTTGAGAGATTGAAGATCCCCTGGCGAGCTCCAGAGGTAAGCTTGCGCAATACTCCTCTGGGGAAAACATTATTAACAACCCTTTCGGCTGAGCTGAAGGGATGGCATAAGCATCACCTAGAGCTTCTTACTGCACCTGGATGGGGATTTCCCTTCGGTCTAACGGCTGAAGAGCATCGTTTACTTCGTTTGGCCCCTCCCTTAAAGGGCTTGCCTGCTTGGCGCGCCTACCTAGGCTCACAACCTGGATGGAACAAGGTTATAGAGCTTTTGGCAGATATGGCAGGTGAATTTGTCCCTAGGCCACTTCAAGAATATGGGGCCTGGTTAGAGTCTCTTTTAAAGAGACTTCAACCCGAACTATGGGTGTTGCCAGAGGAAAACCTAGAAAACTGGGCAGAATTGGTGAAAGCCTGGGATGGTATGGAAGCTATCGCTCACAGCTTAGAGCGCTATACATGGGAGATTACGCCTAGGCAATTCGTTTGGCTCTTAGAAAGTCTTCTAGACAGTTATCAAATTCAAGGCAGGCGGGTTTTTGCTGAGCGGGTGCAGGTTATGAGTGTAGAGCAACTTGGCGCATACACCTATGACCAGCTTTATGTAGGAGGGCTGGTGGAAGGACAGTTCCCGCCGCGTAAGGGCGCCCATTGGCTAACAAAAACCAAACCGACATTGGTCAGAAGTGAGCTTTATACCCGTCTATCCCATAGTGCCCCCTTTGTGTATTTACATTATCCTGAGGTAGATCGCCAAGGAAAACTGAATCTTCCCGCAACTGTCTTGCCTAAAGTGGAGGAAGGCGTAGCGGCAGGCTTGCCAGAACCCACCCACTATCCTTCGCTCTTCTTTGGCCAAGGTCTCCTTAAGGATGACGAGCTTTTGGCCATGGTGCAGAGCCGAATTCTTGGTGAGGGCCTGTCTGTTTCGCAACTGAACCGCTATGCTAACTGCCCCTATCAATTTTTCTGCAGCCATGTGTTGAAGCTTGTGCCTGATGAAGAGGTGTCTTTAGAACTTGATGCTAGAGATCATGGTAACCTTGTACATGGCGTACTGCAAACCTTCTGGCAACAGTACTTAGAAGGACCGCTGCCTAGTGTTGAAGACGGGCAGGCCACGATGGAAGGATTGCTCAAGAAGGAGTATCAGAGTGCAGGAGGGCAACCTTCTGCCAGTTTAGTCCGGAGCATGCGCGATTTTATTCGCCACGATCTGGCGTGGGCTCAGAAGGGCTTTCGCCCGAAGTATCTGGAAAAATGGTTTCAGGGTTTGACCATCCAGACCTCATTGGGTTCTGTATCAATCAGGGGGCGTATCGATCGTATTGACGTAAGTCCTGACGGGGCTTATATTCTCTATGACTATAAGACAGGATCCGCTCCTCAGATTAATGCTATGACAGAAGGTAAGGATGTGCAGATTGCGGCTTATCTCTTGGCCGCGGAAAATATCTTGCCTCAGGGACGCAATGTGGGGGCTGCCTATTATATCATTGGAACCCGAAGCAAGAAGGGCATTTTTCATGAGTACTACCACAAAGCGATTGGTGTTTCCAAGGGCAAAAACGTACTTGATGAAGAGGGCTTTGCTCAGCATAATAAGAAATTCGCCGAGATCTTACGAACGCATGTAGAACACATCTTGCAGGGGAGGTTTCCCATTGAACCTGCCAGTTCTAGAATATGTAGTTATTGTGCCTTTCAAGGCATCTGCCGAAAGGAGGTAGGGTTTTAATGTCCTTTGAACCAACACCAAGTCAAAAGAAAGCTATCACTACCATTGCTTGTCCCCTGGCGGTTACAGCCGGTGCCGGTTCGGGGAAAACCCGAGTCCTTGTGGAGCGGTATCTGCACTTACTAGACCAAGGAACCGAGGTGGGCGACATCGCGGCTATCACCTTCACAAAAAAGGCGGCACAAGAAATGAAAGACCGCCTTCGTGAGCGGCGTCCTGACCTCATTGAGAAACTGGAGCAGGCTCAGATCTCCACTATTCATAGCTTATGCCAGCGCATTATTCAGGAGCATCCTCTCCAGGCTCAAATCGATCCGCGGTTTCGAGTTGGGGAAGAGTGGGAAACGAAGGTGTTACTCACGGAGGCTATTGAAGAAGTTGTGGCAGAGTCCGACCCCCCAGAAGCACTGGGAACATCGGCAGAGCTTGTTAACGTTCTTTTAGAATTATACGAAACGATGCTTAGTAAGGGAGACGTGAATTTTAATCGTCCCGTGGCGAGGGAGGAAGTTGAATTTCCTCTTATGCAGCTTAGGCACGCTATGGAAGGTGTGCTCGCTTTGCGTCCTACAACAGAGGTGCAAAAACGAGTTCTAGGCGATCTGCAGGATGCGTGGCCTAGCCTATTTGAGCTGATCCGTTTTCCCGATGATGAGCTTCGTCTCGAGGCCCTTGATATCCTGTTGAAACTAGTGAAGGGCATTCGGGGCAAATTGGCCGAACAGACCCAGAGCCTTCGAGTATTGATCGAGTCTGCCCAGGAGACAATTTGCGAACAGCAAGGCCAGGTAATCATTGCCTATCTAGGAGAGACCCTAGAGGAGGTACGCCAGCGCTATGATGCGAGAAAAAGACTCGTTGGCCTTGTGGATTATGGTGATCTAGAGCAGTTGAGCCATATGCTGCTTCTAGACCCGACGGTTCGGGCTGATTATCCCTTTAGCCACCTTATGGTAGACGAGTTCCAAGATACCAATCCCCTCCAGAAGAAGATCGTAGATGCGTTCGTGGCGGAGGGCGCCACGCTTTTCGTCGTAGGTGATCCTAAACAATCGATCTATCGCTTTCGCGGCGCTGATGTGGGGGTTTTCGTTGAGACGAAGGAAGAAATTGCAGCCACGGGTGCAAATGTATTCTTAGAAGAAAACTTTCGATCGCGACCCGAGCTCATCGACTTTGTGAATGCGTTTTTTGGGGAACTCATGAAAGGGGAGTCAATAGGATTTGAATGCAGTGCCGCAAAAAAAGATGTGGCTGGCAGCCCCTGCGTAACGATTTTGCGTACACCTACGGAAGAATTATTATCTGGTGAGGCTAGAGCTGTCGAGGCAGAACAGATTGCTCTTACCATTCGAGAGTTGGTTGATCAGGGCGAATATCGTTATAAGGAGATCTCCCTTTTATTTCGCGCTATGACGAATGTGCACATCTATGAGAAAGCCCTGAAAGAAGTGGGAATTCCCCACGTGAACCTCGGTGGCCGAGGCTTTTATTCGAAACAAGAGATTCAGGATGTGCTCCATTATTTTCGTTGGCTTGAAGACCCTGCAGATGAGGTAGCGCATCTGGCTGTGTTGCGATCTCCTTTTTACTTGATCTCCGATGAAGGTCTTTGTTGGCTTCGTCAAGGCCGCCCGGACAAATTAACGGGCCAAGAGCAAGAGGCCCTAAACAAATCACAAGAGGACTATATCTTTCTTCGATCCCAAGCGCGGCATCGCCCGGCGCCCGAGGTGATTACATCTCTACTTGAACGGACAGACTATGTGGCGAGTACCTGGCGCTTACCCTTTGGGCCCCAAAAGGTAGCGAATATTGAAAAGCTTGTGGAACAAAGTTGGGACCTTTTTGCCAGGGATCTCTATACAATTCCCGAACAGTCTCGATTTTTGCGTTTGATGGTTCAAGATGGGCAAAAGGAGGGTGAAGCTCTCCTCGATGCCGAGCATGCCGATGTGGTAGTGTTACGCACAGTTCATGGTTCTAAGGGTTTAGAATTCCCTGTTGTGTTTTTACCTGATACCAATGCAAGCGCAGTCCCAAGCCAAAGGGGGCAGGTTTTATATCATCCTGACTTTGGCTTAACCTACAAAGGCATGAAAAGCTATGATACTTTGAAAGAACGAGAACGGCAGGAAGAGATTAGTGAAGCTAAGCGCCTGCTCTATGTGGCTATAACCAGAGCAGAAGAACGGTTTTATTTTTGCGCCCGTGATGGCAAGACGCATAAGGATAGCTGGTGGGCTTGGTTGGCGGAGATCCTACCACAGGTGCCCGAACATCTCTATAAAGAGGTGCCAGCAACGCTACCTCCCCTTGAACAAAAACCTTCCATAGGAGAGGTTTTACAGCCTAGGTTCTCAAGCTTTGCACCACTTTCACCCCAGTACAACCAAGTATCTTTTTCCGTAACATCCCTAATGAACTATGCGCGCTGTCCTCGCTATTATTATTTGCGCTATGTTCTCGGAATACCTGAACGCAAAGAAGCAAAGCCGCGAGAAACTGCACTTGAGCCCTATCCTTCCTTAAGCGGAACGCAGCGGGGCAACATCGTACACAGGGTCTGTGAACAAATTAAAGATCCCAGCGAGCTCTCCCCGTTGGTAGATTACGCAGCTACTATGGAGGGTGTAGAACTTTCGAATAGGCAGAAGGCGCAACTAAAGGAAATCATCAGGCCCTACCTTGGCAGTGAGTTTTTCCGGCGCGTGAGTACTAGCGCGAAGGGATACGCCCAAACGGATTGGAGAATCTATCAGGAACATGACTTTGTCATACCTGCGGGCGAGTTTACCGTAAATGGCTTAGTGGATCAGGTCTTCGTGAGTGAGAAGGGCATTGAGGTCGTTGATTTTAAGTCCAACTGGATCAGAGCGGAACAGATTGCCGAGGTGGGGGCAAGTTACAATGTGCAGCTACGCCTCTATGCTTGGGCTATGACCAGGGAATTTAGACTGCCTGCCCTAAGCTCACAGGCGTATTTTTTGATTCCTAATCAGCTATACTCCCTCGATACTCTGCTATTGGATGCGGACCAAACAGAAGCTTGGTTGATCAAGACCTGTGCCACGATCATACAAGGGGCTGAAGTGGGCGAAACGGCCTTTCCCATTACGGCTGATTGCTCCCTATGTACGCAGCTTGCATATTGCAGAACGTCAAGTGATGTTACCCCACTAGAAGTTAGTAATACAGCATCCTTTGGGGAGAATACAGGTATAGTAAGGCATTGGGACGAGGAGGAGTTATTGTGAGATTCACACAACGTGAACTAGGCAAAGGTATGCGATTGCACCTTTGCGAAACGGATAAATTTAAATCCCTAACTTGCAAGGTCTTTATTCGGCAGGATCTCCAAGCGAAGAATGCTACCAGTACTGCTCTTTTGCCTTTGCTTCTAAGGAGGGGATCGCAGAAGTTCCCCTCTACGCTACATATTGCGCGAGAATTAGAGGATCTTTATGCCGCAGAGTTTGGTGTGGATATCTTGAAAATTGGCGAGCAGCAAATTCTTGAGCTTTATATGCAGATGGTTGATCCGAGCCTTGTACCACAGGGTGAAAGGTTGCTCGAAAGAGGCCTCAAAGCGTTTTGGGAGATCTGTACCCAGCCGCAAGGCCCAAGCGATCGTTTTATGGATTCTTATTTTGAACAGGAAAAAAGTACGTTGGAACAAGAACTGAAGGGCCTTGTCAATGACAAGAATTCCTATGCCCTAGCTCGTTTTGTCGCCCTGATGTGTGCTAACGAGCCTTTTGGCATTTACAAGTCAGGAGATTTGGAGAACCTAAGGCAGCTAGAAAACAGGGATGTCTATGGGCATTATCAGACGCTTCTAGCGAAGCATCCTATTGATATTTTCTGCGTAGGACCTAACCTCGATGAGGTGGCCCGTCTTTTCACTTCATTGATCCCGAGTCATGATCATACGATTGAATTAGAGTTGCCCCAAACGATCCAAGTTACCGAGGAACGGTTCTTTGAGGAAACCATGAATTTTAACCAAGCCGTCTTGGTGATGGGTTATCGAACGAATTGTTCGTATCGTGATAAGGATTATTATGCTTTGCTTGTGGGTAATGGAGTTTTGGGCGGATTTGCTCACTCGAAGCTGTTTATGAATGTGCGTGAAAAAGCCAGCCTTGCCTATTCGGTGGGCTCCCATATTGAGGGAAGTAAGGGCTTGTTGACGATCACAGCCGGAATTAGTGACGATCAGCAAGAAAAGGCCTTGGCAATTATTGGTGAGCAAGTGAGCGCTTGTCAGGCAGGACAGATTAGCGCCGACGAATTGGAGCAAACCAAACGCGGTCTGATCAGTGCCATGACCAGTCTCCATGACAGTCCAACCGGAATCATTGACCGCAACCTGATTGGAGTTGTAGAAGGAGAAATGCGCACCATCGATCAAGTGGTGGATGCGATCAGACGTGTGGAATATGATGATTGCGTGCGAGTGATGGAAAAAATTCAGCTTGATACCACGTATATTCTCCGACCGGGGGATTCTCAAAACACTATTGATGAGAAAGGATCAAACCATGGAGAGAACTAACACACCCACTGGGGAAACCTTGTATCGCAAGGACTTGCCAAATGGCCTAACCTGTTTTATCCTACCCAAGCCTCAATTCTTGAGAACCTATGGGGTTTTGTCTACGCACTATGGCTCTCTGGATTCTAGGTTTCGAGCGCCTGGTGGCGGGGTTGTGGACGTTCCTTCTGGCATCGCCCATTTTCTCGAACATAAACTCTTTGAAGAGGAAGGTGGCAATGTTTTTGGGCGCTTTGCCGCCTGGGGGGCATCGGTGAATGCTTTTACCAGCTATACCCAAACAAGCTACCTGTTTTCTACCACAGAAAACTGGGAAGACTGCCTAATTCAGCTTATGGAGTTTGTAAATGCCCCTTATTTAACTACAGAGAATGTGGAGAAAGAGAAGGGCATTATTGTCCAGGAGCTGCAAATGTATGCTGATCATCCCGATCATCGTATTCACACCTTACTCTTGGAGAACATGTACCATGAGCACCCAGTTCGCCTAGATATTGGGGGAACGGTGGATTCGGTGCAAGCGATCACGGTGGAGGACTTGTTTCGCTGTTACAATACCTTCTACCAGCCAGGCAATATGGCTTTGGCCGTGGTGGGCGATGTAGACCCAGAAAGAACTTTGCAGCTCATTGAAGAAAACTATCCTATCTGGGGGCAGGGGCAAGGGGCCATTGAACGCTTTTATCCCGCAGAACCACCTAAGGTGAAAGATCCCTGGGTAGAAGAGGAGCGGCCCATTTCTCAGCCCCGATATCTTTTGGGTTTTAAACATGAGCCCAAATGGCAGGGAGAGGATCTTTTGCGCCAGCAGATTATTATGTCCCTTGGCATGAGACTTCTTGCCGGGCGCAGTTCGCTGAGCTATGGCGATCTTTATGAGGCCAACTTGATTACAGATTCGTTTGGAGCCAGCTTCAACGCAGAGCCGGGGTATGCCTATTCCGTGATTGGCTCGGAGACCCGTGATCCTGATGCTTTACACGCCCGGCTGACTACGATTATTGATGGGTTGAAAACAGGCAACGTGTCTTCTAGTGACGTGGAACGGCTAAAAAGGCAGCTCTATGGGGCTCACCTTGCCTCCTATGAGTCCTTTGAGTATACTGCCAATCGCCTAATCTCACATCACTTTCGAGGAACACCCTACCACAATTATGTAGACCTGCTTCAAGGCGTGACCCCGGCAGAAGTACAAGAGGCTCTGGCCGAGCACCTTGACTGGGATCATTCGACGATATCAATTCTAAGGCCGGTGAAAACAGATGACTAAGGAACAGTTGCGAAAAGAGCTCAAGAAGAAGCGAGGCCAGGTTTCCAAGAAGCAGCGTGAAGTCTGGAATCAAGCCATTCGAGCCCACCTCTTTGGGCTTTCTGCATACACAGACGCGCGCAAGGTGATGGTCTATCTTTCTTTTGGCTGGGAGATTGACACCTGGGCCATTGTGGAAAACCTGCAAAAGCAGGGAAAAGAGGTCTACGTACCTGTTGTACAAAATCAACCGAAACAACTCATCGCCAGGGGCTATACTTCCCGAGAGGACTTGATTCCTGCTGTATTTGGTATTTTGGAGCCTGGGCCCCAAGCCCCCACAGTTCATCCCTTAGAGTTGGATCTCGTTATTGTTCCAGGCTTAGCTTTTTCTGCCCAGGGCTTTCGCATTGGCTATGGGGGCGGCTATTATGATCGTTTCTTGACAACAACCAATGCAAACACAGTTGGCCTGGTGTATTACTCCTTTATCCAGGATGTACCAGTTGACTCTTGGGATCAGGCAGTGGACTACTTGGTTACTGAAGAAGGTGTATTAGGAAGGAAATAAGCCCGTTCTGCAGAATTTAAGGATAGCAGAAGGGGGCGGCTTATAGTGTTCGGCAAATATATACTAGCAATTGATCAAGGAACGACTGGAACCACGGTGATTCTTTTTGACCATCACTCGAATATAGTAGGGAAGGTATACCAAGAATTTCCGCAGTATTATCCTAAGCCTGGATGGGTGGAACACGACGCTCTAGAGATCTGGGAGGGAACCTGCCAGCTCTTAGATGGAGTTTTCGAAGAAACCGGCGTGAATCCAGCTGATGTAGCCACGATCGGGGTGACAAACCAGCGGGAGACAGTTGTGCTCTGGGATCGACAAACAGGCGAGCCTGTAACAAGGGCCATCGTGTGGCAATGCCGCAGAACGGCGTCAATATGCGATGATTTACGCAAGCAAGGCTTAGAACCTTTATTTAAAGATCGGACAGGGTTGGTCTTGGACGCCTATTTTTCGGGAACCAAACTGAAATGGATTTTTGATCATCATCCCGAGCTGAGGGAACGAGCAAAAAGAGGCGAATTGGCCTTCGGAACGGTTGATTCTTGGCTCATTTACAAGCTCACTGGAGGAAAGCAACATGTTACCGATTACAGCAATGCCTCCAGGACTCTGCTCTTTAATATTGCCAGCTTGACGTGGGATCATGATCTTTTGGATACCTTGGAGATTCCAGAGGAGATTCTTCCTAAAGTCGCCTCTTCAAGTGAAATATACGGTCACACGGTGCAGCTTGGCTTGCTCCCGGCAGGGATTCCGATTGCGGGAGCGGCAGGTGATCAACAGGCTGCCCTATTCGGTCAGACCTGTTTTGATCCAGGTACCGTGAAGGCGACCTTCGGTACTGGCGCCTTTATTCTGATGAATACAGGGTCAAGGTTGATTTCCTCGGCTAATGGTCTTATTACCACGATTGCTTGGGGAATTGGCGGACAGGTACAGTATGCTTTAGAAGGTAGCGTGTTTGTGGCGGGGGCAGCAGTGAAATGGCTCCGTGACGAAATGGGGTTGATTGAAAACGCGGCAGAAACGGAGGGCATTGCCCTTTCTGTGCCCCATACAAATGGAGTGTACTTCGTGCCAAGTTTCGTGGGGCTCGGGGCACCCCACTGGGATCCTTACGTGCGCGGTATGATCATGGGGATCACCCGAGGTGTGACAAGAGCGCACCTCGTTCGGGCCACCCTTGAAGCCATCGTGTATCAGACGAAAGATGTAGTGGATGTGATGGCAAGAGATGCCCAGATTCCACTTACCAAACTGAAGGTGGACGGCGGAGCGTCTGTAAACAATTTCCTCTGCCAATTCTTAGCTGATCTAACGTCGATTCAGGTACAAAGACCCCAGGTTTTCGAAACGACTGCCTTAGGCGCCGCCTATTTAGCAGGATTGGCTGTAGGTTTTTGGGACAGCCAGGAAGACATTCAAAAGCACTGGCAAGCGCAAGAGGTATATAACCCAGTCATGCGACAGGCCGATCGGCTGCGGCTTGTTAACGGCTGGGACAAAGCGGTAGCTAGCGCCAAAAGTTGGGTGAGTGATGATTAAGAAGGAACGTATGCGTAGAGAGCGTCTACAGAATTTGAAGGCGGGTTTAACCCAAAAGCCGATTATAGCAGGTCTAAAGGGTATAGCTGATGCACACCGTACGGGTGTAGCAGGAATTAAAGTCTGTTTTTATCTTACAGGCGATATCTTCGAACTTAGGGATCTCGCAAAGCTCTGTAAAGCACAGGGGCAGATGCTTTTCGCCCACGTAGACTTGATAGGGGGCGTCGCTAAAGATGCTTTGGGCATGGAGGTTCTAGCATCTGAGGTGGGTATTGATGGTGTGTTAACTACAAAGGGGTACTTGGTTTCTGCGGCGCAGAAAGCAGGCCTTTTAGGTATTCAGCGTTTGTTTATGTTAGATTCGGAGGCTCTAAGAACGGGCTTGCGTATGATACACTCGAGCCAGCCTGATGCGGTGGAGATTTTGCCAGCTTTAGTGCTTCCCTCTGTCCGCGAGCGCCTACCTGAGAGACTCCCTCCCATGATTGCTGGGGGCTTAGTAGAAACTAAGGATGAGCTGGAAAAGGTGATTGAACCGCCGGTCTTGGCCGTTTCCACAAGCCGTGTGGGATTATGGAACTACGAAAGGGTGTAGACGATGGATCACAAATGGCTAGAAGAGCAAAGGGAGGAAATTGGCTTAGCCTTAGCCAAACAGGGAATCCGTCTGGTTGTTCCCTTAGGGCCAAGGGTAAGGAGAGGGGCACATACTTCACCTGAAGATGCTACCTTGGCTTCTACAATTGATCATACTCTACTTAAGCCCACCGCTTCACAGGCCCAAATTGGCCAGCTTTGTGAAGAGGCCATGCATTATAATTTTGCATCGGTATGCGTGAATCCAGTGCACGTTCCTACCGCTGCCAGAATCTTGCAGGGTAGTGACGTGAAGGTCTGTACCGTGATCGGCTTTCCACTCGGTGCAAATTCGACCTTGATCAAAGTTCTAGAAGCCAGGGATGCGGTGGCAGGCGGTGCCCAAGAGATTGATATGGTCGTCAATCTTGGCAGTCTCTTAGAGCGAGATTATGCGAAAGTTTATTCCGATATTAGGGCGGTACGAGATGCAGTCCCGAGGCAGTTGCTGAAGGTGATTTTGGAGACAGGCTATTTGAGCAAAGAACAAATAGTTAGAGGCTGCATTTTGGCGAAGATGGCGGGTGCCGACTTTGTCAAGACCTCTACAGGGTTCGGCCCCGGCGGTGCTACGGTAGAAGATGTATCCTTAATGCGCGATGTTGTGGGCCCTGACTGCGGTGTGAAGGCCTCAGGGGGCATCCGAGATTTAGCCACCGCGATGGCAATGCTAAAGGCAGGAGCGAATCGCCTTGGGGCAAGTTCTGGCATTGCCATTATTGAAGGCTTGAGGGGAGAGGCGGACTATTGAAACGCTATGGATCCAAAGCGGTATTTGTGATGTTGCTGATCACGTTTTTGCTTGGACTTGATAGGGCGTCCGCAGCCATGGAATCACCAGTGGATTGGTTTGATCATGAATTTGGCAGTAGTAATGTTGTGGTTCACCTCGCTGTGGGCGAGGAAAAGACTTTGCTCATGGATGGTTTGCTGAAATTTGCTTATCCTCACGGATTTCAGGTTCACTATCTTTCACGCACGGCACCTGTAACAATTACGAGCCAGGATGGTTTCGTTCAGGTGCAAACAGGCAGTGATGCCCAATATGGCAATGATCGATTTTGGCTGTTCCAAGACATCCAGGACTACCTTTTTGCCTTAGCGGAGTTCTCGAGAGTTCCTGTGGAATTTTCGGGGATGGACAAAGTAGCCGATCGTAGGGCGAGAAGGTATATTGGCACAGTTGATCCCCAGTTTGTGTTGTGGTGTGATGAAGAAAGTGGGCTTCCCTTCTTAGTTCGCCAAGATCAACGAACATTAGTCACGGTGACGTCCTACATCATAGAAAACGGCGTGATCACGTCTGTGGATCTAGAACTCTCCTTTGGTCCAGGTCGGGCCTTCACAACGTTGACGCGTGGCCTGGAGGGGTGGGTGCCAAGCCGCTTGGAGATCGAGGATTCTCGTGGGCAAGTTCAGATGGAGCTGTCAAATTGGTCTTTTCCAATGGAGTGGAGGGAGAATCCCCTACCACGGCTGGCAGCCTTAAGCGAGCTTAATGATTTGTTTTTAGAGGAATTTGCGGCCAAAGACTTTCATGCCGCTCTTGATATAAGTCAAGAGATGCTTGCTTTGGCTCCCCAGTTTTGGCAGGTTTACTTGTACCAAGCTTTCGCCTACGAGGGTCTTGACAATTTTTTGGGCGTCGTTGAAAACTATCAGCAGGTTCTGATGCGCCAGCCCGATCATCATCTCGCGCTCAACAATCTAGCCTACCATTATTTTCTGAGGGAAGTACAGATTGTTCAGGCGCTAGAACTAGCTGAACGTGCGGTGCAGCTTGATCGCAAAGATACGTATCTAGACACGTTAGGCTACGGATATTACCTTGTGGGGCGTTATCACGAGGCGAAGAAGCTTTTGGTAGAGGCTTTGGAGACCGCTTCAGGTGATGCGGCGGCTGAAATAGCCGAGCACTTAGACTTGGTTTTAAAGGCCCTAGGAGAAGAATAGATGAATGACCATTATTTCACAAGTAAGCCTAGTGCAAAGAGTGAACCTAGAGAATTTGCCGTTGAGCTTCGGGGAAGAACATATTCTTTTCTAACTGATGCGGGCGTTTTTTCAAAGGACGAAGTGGATATGGGCACGCGAATTTTGATCGATACTCTCAGCTTGAAGCCAGGTGAAACGGTTTTGGATCTTGGCTCGGGCTATGGTCCCATTGGGATGGTCGCGGCCACTCTGGTTGGTCCTACCGGTCATGTCTATATGGTAGATGTGAATGAGAGGGCTTGCGAGCTGGCGAGGAAAAATCTGATCAGAAATGGGATTGATCATGCCCAGGTTTTCCTGGGCGATGGCATCAACGCCCTGCCAGAGAACGTGGGCTTCGATTGGGTTCTTTCTAATCCCCCCATTCGCACTGGTAAGGCGGTGGTGTATCCCCTGTTAACAGAGGGGTATCATGCTCTTAGGCCAGGGGGGTGCCTTGTGGTGGTGATCCGCACCAAACAAGGGGCCAAAAGCCTAGAGGGTTATCTTCAAGACTTGGCGGGCCATTGCGACACAATTGAAAAGAAAGCGGGATTTCGTGTCCTGAAGTGTTGTAAACCTCTCCACACCTGAATACTCTTGGGTGTGGAGGTGTTCTTATGCGGGTCTGGTTTTTCAGCGCTCGGCAAGTTCTATGGTGGGTTCTGGGTTGCCTAACACTAGGGATCTTTCTGGGAACCAAGGGGATAGCCCTCCTTCCAGTAATAGGCGGGAACGTCCAGACGGGTATTTCCGGAAGAACAATTGTCATTGATGCAGGTCATGGCGGAATTGACCCTGGGGCGGTGAGTGCCGCCGGTGCCCTGGAAAAAGAGATCACCCTGCAAATTGCCAAGGAGTTGGAAGATTTATTAAAGAAGGCGGCAGTCTATGTAGTCATGGTACGGCACGGTGACTATGACCTGGCTGATTCGAGCGAAACCAACCTCTTAAATCGCAAACGCCAGGACTTAAACAGGAGAGTGTTGATTGCCGAAGAGGCTGACGCAGACCTCTATATCTCCATTCATGCCAATTACTTTCCTTCGCCAAGATGGTCAGGGGCGCAAACCTTCTATTATGAAGGGAGTACGCAAGGTGAGCATTTGGCCAGGACTTTACAGACGGAATTAGTGCGGCATCTTGGACCAAACAATCGCCTGGCTCGACCAGGGGATTTTCGCGTCTTGCGCGATACAACCATGCCTGCAGCCATGGTTGAAGTGGGGTTCTTATCGAATCCAAGGGAGGCTCAGCTCTTGAGCGAAGAGAGCTATCAAAAGCAAGTTGCTGCTGCCATCTTTGCTGGAGTCCTTCGTTATTACGGTGAGTAAACAGGATTTAGCCCATATTTAGAGAAATACATAGAAAAGAATTGATACCAAAAGATAGGGGGCAATCATGTGCGCGTTTTAGTCTTACATGCAGACGACGCCAAAACGCAAAAGTCTGTAGAAGCGCTACAAAGGGCATTGGAACAAAGTGGAGGCAAGGTGGATCTTCTCTCTCCAAAGGTTGCTGCCAGTTCGCCTGTTAGTGCGGCACCCTATGGTCTCGTATGTGTTGTTACAGGGTATACGGGTTGGTGGAAACCCCAACTGCCCGTGGAGATGGACAACCTCCTAAAAAAGGCCATGCGCCTAGAAGGTAAGAAGGGGGGAGCATTTGTGAGGCCAGGGTTGCTTGGGTCAGGCAAAGCATTGCGTGTGCTTATGGGTCATATGGAGCGTCAGGGTGTAATTGTGGAGGATTTTGGCACGATCGGAGGAGAACAAGAAGCGGTTTCCATCGCAAAACGTTTGCAACGTTTAGTTTAGTCACGCTAGAAATACACCTTCCCAACCATAGGGAATGGTTTTTTCTATTATAGACAGGAGGATTCAAAAATGTACCGTTTTAAACCTGAGCTGCGCATCCCCGGACCGGTGCCAGTACCAAACGAAGTATCTTTACAGATGGCCAAGCCTATGATCAATCATAGGGGTGCATACTTCAAAGAGCATTACCCTACAGTCTTGGCACGACTAGCGCCCCTTTTTGGCACCAAGAACCAGATTCACATGATTACCGGATCTGGAACGTCAGGGATGGAAGTGGCAGTGAGTAACCTGGTTTCCCCTGGGACGCCAGTTTTGTGCCTCGTGGGAGGATTCTTTGGCAACCGCTGGGCTGAGTTATGTAAGGCTTACGGCGCTAACACGCACATGCTGGAATTTCCCTGGGATCGGGGAGTTGATTCTAAGCAGGTTAGTGCGTACTTAAAGGAACATCCTGAAATTGAACTTATTTTTATGGTGCAAAATGAATCATCCACTGCTGTCCTTAATGATGTGGAATCCGTTTCGAAAGCCCGCGGTAACCAAGGTGCTCTACTTGTGGTAGATGCAGTGAGCGCACTGGGGGGAACGCCTTGCAAGATGGATGCTTGGGGTCTAGATGTAGTGGTCAGCGCTTCACAAAAGTGCCTCATGACACCTCCTGGCACCGCGTTTGTAGCATTTTCCTCGAGGGCACGAGAATACTCTGCCGCCTGCCAGGCGAGCCGCTATTACTTTGATTTGCGTCGTTATGATCAGTATATGGAGAAATCGGAAACCCCCTTTACGCCAAACATTCATAATGTCTTTGCACTTGAGGAAGCCTTAAATATGATAGAGGCTGAGGGCCTTGAAAATGTCTATGCTCGCCACGTTCTTATGCGAGATATGATGCGGGCAGGTGCGAAGGCCGTCGGCTTGGAACTGCTTGTGCAAGATCAGGACGCTTCTCCTACCGTGACGGCAATTAAGTACCCTAATGCCGATAGCTTCAGGGCTCGCATTAGGGAACGATACGGAGTTGAGTTTGCCGGTGGACAGGGTGCCCATGCCAA
>DHNI01000172.1:0-606 GCA_002409455.1 Firmicutes bacterium UBA5420
ATTCGTTCTTTGAACCTAGGGTGGAAGGACGTACCGGTCGCGGATATGCTAGGCGAGGATCTAGGCCTACCTGTCTTGCTGGAAAACGATGCTAATGCTTGTGCGCTAGCAGAACTCTGGTTTGGCAATGCAAGGGAAACTAAGAACTCAATGTATATTAAGACTGAATCTGGAGCCGGGGTTGGCATTATCTCCAATCAGACGCTGCTCACGGGATCGCGATTTGTAACGGGAGAGATTGGACATGTACCCTTGATCCCGGAAGGTAAACTTTGTAGATGCGGACAACGAGGTTGTTTAGAGCCTTATGTTTATTTCAAGACCATCCAAAAACGCTACCAAGAGCTCACAGGGCATGAGCTTACCCATTCCGCTTTCGTCGAGCTGGCTCAAAGCGGAAACGAATTCGCCAAAGATGCTGTGCAAGAAGCCGCATCTGCCCTAGCCTTGGCCTGTGCTCATTGGGGGATCATTCTTGACATTGAAGTGATAACCATCGGAGGCGTCTGGGGAAACTTCGAGCACGAGATTGTGGAGCATTGTCAGAATTATTATGACGCCATTTTGGAACAATCTGTCATCCCCTCTAGTGTAACAATACATGGT
>DHNI01000172.1:746-9547 GCA_002409455.1 Firmicutes bacterium UBA5420
GTGTAACAATACATGGCTCGGGTTTCGATGACGTTGCTGATCTCCTAGGCGCGGCGGGACTAGTAGTCTCCCATTGGTTCACACCCGCTTCGGTGCCTTTTGAGAGGTAGAACTGCTTGTCACAGAAAAAACTAGGAGGTGATGTCCTTACAGAAGTGCTGGGTTGGCCGTTGTAACTATGAAACTATACTAGGAGGTAAAGTGATGCTTAAGAAGTCTACGCTTATGCTTTTGGTTCTGCTTTTAGTAGCTAGTGTGTTTGTCCCCGCAACGTTCGCCGAGGAACCGGTTAAGATTACTGTTTTGAACTACTTTGACCTCACCTCTCCAGGTGCAGAAAGAGAGCTCAACGAAGTTTGGTACGAGTTTTCCATTCGCAACCCGCACATCATTGTCGAAAGAGAGGATCTTTTCCTGGAGCCTTTCCATCAGAAGACGGAAGCCTATGCCGCAGCTGATAGACTTCCAGACGTAATCTACATGTGGCCAGGTGGCCGTTCCACCTCGTTGCACACCCTTGGATTAGTGAAGGATCTTAGACCTTTGCTCGGTGATGATGCTCAGTACTATCAAGAAGCTGTCTTAGCTCCTCAAGCAGGTGGATACTTAGCTGAGTTGCCACAGACCATGACCTCCAGCCATGCCTTGTATGTGAACCTATCCCTGCTGGATAGTCTAGGGCTCTCCATGCCCACAACATACGAAGAGCTCGTGGCTATGGTTCCAGTTCTGCAAGCCAACGGTTTGGATACCATCCTCATGGGTGCCCAAGATGACTGGGTAATTCAGTCTTGCTTGTTCTCCATGATCGTCGGACGTCTCGTTGGTGACGATAAGCTCAATGAGATCCTTGCCGGCGAAGCAAAGTTCACCGATCCTGAATTCGTTGGGGCCTTAGAATTCTATGCTCAGATGTATGAAGATGGAGTTCTCCATCGTAAAATCATGCAGACTTCCTATGCTGAAGTAAACGGGCTTTTTGCTACCGGTCGCGCCCCATTCCTCGTTGATGGAGACTGGAAAGTGAGTAACTTCCTCACCGACCAAACCACCGGCGAAGCTTTGATTCCTGTTGACAAACAAGATGAATTCGCAATGACCATCTTCCCAGCCGTCCCAGGAGAAATCAACCATGCTTCCTCCTCTGGTGTTGTTGGTGTTGGGTTTGGTATGAGCTCCAAGCTCGAAGCCGGGTCTGCCAAAGAAGCAGCAGCTTGGGAATTAATCAAATGGCTACAAGGCCCAGAAGTTCAAAAAATGCGTCTTGAAACTGCCGGTACCATTCCCAGCCGTGTCGACGTCGTTTCCGACCAGCTCGAACCGCTCGTAATCGAAAGAATCCGCTACTACGAAGATATTCTGGTAACAACCGAGGTCCTTGACAACATTTTCGAAGGAGAAGTCTACACACCAATTAACATTGGTCTCCAAGAAATTGGCCTAGGATTCGCAACGCCTATGGAAGTAGCCGAAAGAACGCAAGAAGCTTTTGATGATTGGTTTGCACGTCAATAACAAGTTAACTACCACAAAGGGGTCGGGCTCTGTCTTGGGCCCACCCCTTTCTTCCAAGGAGGAGCGTTTCCATGAAAAGGGTTGTCCATTGGTGGACCGAGGAACGCCGTGCATACCTTTTACTAGTTCTACCAGCGGTGGCAGTGTATTGGGCTGTGATGGCATTCCCTACGGTTTTTTCCTTCATACTCAGTCTTACTAATTACAACGGCGGTCCGATTTTTAACAACCCCAATATTCAGCTGGTGGGTTTCACGCATTACGTAAGGATGCTCAATGATCCCTACTTTTGGATTTCGCTGAAAAACAACGGGTTGATTATGGCCGTGTCCGTCTTTGGCCAGATTCCCCTAGGCTTTCTGTTTGCCTATGTCATCCATCGAAAACTGGTCAAGTTTGGCGACTTTTTTCAAACCATTATCTACCTGCCGTGTGTGATTTCTACAATCATTGTGGGTCGGCTTTGGCAATCTTTCTTCTCTCCCTATGGGCCTTTTACCGAGTTTATGCAGAAACTCCAACCAGGTTGGGAAAACGAATTATTTTTCGATCCCCACTTGGCCATTCTGCCAGTCCTTTTCGTTATTCTATGGATGTATACAGGCACGTACATGATTATCTTCCTAGCTAATCTTCAAAAAATCGATCCTGCCCTGATTGAAGCGGCACGAATTGATGGTGCTACGGAATGGCAAGTTCTAGTACGCATCATGCTACCTGCCCTGTCTGGTGTGATTGTTACTGCCTGCATTTTGGCTATCTCCGGATCGCTAAAGAGTTTTGACCTGCTCTATGCCATGACTGGCGGCAATCCAGCTCGCAGAACGTCAGTGCTAGCACTTTACATGTACGACAATGCGTTTAGGCATTCGCCAAAGTATCCACTAGCCAATGCCATCTCCGTTTTCATGGTATTGCTAAGCTTTGTGCTGATCCTTATGGTGAGGTTTACTGAAGCAAAGTTTGGAGGTAGAGAATAATGAAAGATCAAAGAATCAAGGCCACGGACTTTCACCCTGCCCTCAGAGCCTTTGTCTACCTCATGGTGATTGTCTTTGCAATGCTTACCCTCTACCCCCTATTTTGGCTCTTTATTAGCTCTTTAAAGACCAATACGGAGTTTCAACTGAATCTGCTAGGCTGGCCACGAAACCCGACATTTAGTAATTATCCGACTGCGTGGCGTTTAGCCCAATTTGATATTTTGTTTGTAAACAGCATCTTCTTCACCACAGTTTCAACATTGCTTGTTATTGCCTTTTCCTTAATGGCTGGCTTCGCCTTTGCCAAAATTCGCTCCAAAGCAACAACATTCTTACACGGAAGCTTCATTATCGGGATTTTGCTCACGCTTCAATCTATTATGGTTCCGCTCTTTCTGATGGCCATTTCAGTGGGACTCTATGACACCCGCCTGGGAGTATTGATTCCCTATGTTGGCATGGGTCTTCCTATCGGTATTTATCTGTGTACGGAGTTCATCAAGTCAATTCCCGACTCTGTCGTGGAATCTGCTCGCATCGACGGCGCTTCGTATTTTCGAATCTTCGCATCGATCATCGCGCCTATGGCAAAGCCCGTAGGGGTTACCTTGGCTATTTTGAATGTATCGGGCGTATGGAACGAGTTTATGTTAATCAATATCCTTGTCTCCCGTGATGCACTTCGAACCCTTCCGGTTGGAATCCTCAAGTTCTCCGGTGCCTTAGCGTCCGACCACGGTCGCCAATTTGCCGCCCTGACAATTGGGCTCGTACCTATGGTCGTGTTCTATTTGATCTTCAGAAATCAAATCACCAAGGGTGTCTCCGCTGGTGCAGTCAAAGGATAATCTCATGTAGAGGCTAAAGAAGACTCCCTAGGGAGTCTTCTTTTTGCCATGTAGCTTAATAGTTCTCGCGCAAGCCGAATTCTGCCGATTCTACCCATTGTTTAGCCTTTAGCACATGTTCTATCAGTGCTTGAAATGTATTGTAATGAATCTTCTCCTGTTCAACCAAGAAATCAAACAGTCGCTTTTCGTCCTCCGATGTAGCCTCCGAACGCATCTTTTCATAAAGTGCAATACTCTCTAGTTCCTTTTCCAGAGCCAAATTATAGGCATCCAATTGTTCAGGTCTTGCCTTATACTCGACTCTCAGATCCCTGACCTCTGCAAAGACGCCTTCAAAATGTTCAGGAACTTGGCTTTCCCTTAGTTCATAGGCGGCTTGCGCAACATAGTGTTCTAAGAGCTGCGCATGTTCTCGTTCTTCTGCAGCCAACAAGCTGAAGGCTGCCTTTAGGCCCAGATGCTCCGTTTTTTCTCCCTGCTCCAGGTAGTACTTTTCGCCATCAAGTTCCATTTGAATGGCAAACTCTATGGATGTCATATAACCATCTCCTTTCAGGTGCCCTCGTTGGCGCAGTCACGCATGCTAAGCAATACCCATTACCCTGGCCTATGATCCGAAAACAACGATCGTATTTCGACCCTTACTTTTCGCAGCATAGACCGCCTCATCAGCTCTTTGCAAGAGCGTGTCATACGATCCTCGCCACTCTCTTCCGTGTGATGCTGCAATTCCAACCGAAATGGTTAGAAATTTCCCGTGAGCGGAGGCCTCGTGAGGGATCTGTAGCGCAAGAACAGCCAAACGCAACCTTTCAGCCACTTGCGAGGCTCCTTCTAACGTCGTCTGTGGCAAAAGGGCCACAAACTCTTCTCCACCCCAGCGTGCAAGCAAATCACCAGGGCGCTGCAGGGCATTATAGAGAGTCTTAGCAACAAGCTTGAGAACATCATCACCCTGCAAATGTCCGTACGTATCATTATAGGCCTTAAATAAATCAAGATCCATCATTAGTACTGCCAGAGGCGTTTTATTGCGCATGGCCCTGTTACACTCTTCAGCATAGGCTTCATCAAAGCGCCGTCGATTAGGAATCCTGGTCAATCCATCGACCCGACTATCCCGCTTTAGAATGTCTTTGTAGCGTTTTAGCTCCAGATGATTGCGAATCTTTGCCTTGACAACGGGAACATTAAATGGTTTTCTTATGTAATCCATGGCTCCGAGCTCGATCCCATAGGCTTCGTTCTTATCACCCTCTAAGGCCGTGAGAAAAAGGATGGGAATATCGCGGGTATTGGGATCTGCCTGTAACTCAGCACACACGGCATAACCATCCATTTCAGGCATGATAATGTCGAGTAATATCAAGTCAGGCATTTGCTCTTTCACCATTTCTAGTGCTTCCAACCCGTTACTGGCCAACCTGAGATCATATTCATCCTTCAGGACGTTCAACAAAATTTGCGCATTCAGCCTCACGTCCTCCACGATCAGGATGCGCTGTTTTCTCCCCAAGTCCAAATCGTCTAGCATCACGGATAATGACCCCCGAACTAATCAGCTGATTAAACCCCACCCTATCTAATTCGACAAATGAAGGGAAAACCCTTGCACCGCCGGGGTTATTTATGGCCTAGATCAGAGCCCCTTCGATGATCTGCAAATCAATGGTCAGACTCGTTGGCGGTTCTCCAGATACTTCGCGGTGCTGGCTCAAGGGCGTCATTTGCACCATAGCTTCCCACAGCTCACAAGTTACATTAACCTCATAGTGCAAAGAAGACCTACTCCGCACGCTTATATTGTCTTCTAGTTTTGTTATGACCTCATCGTTGGAATAAGGCGCAACACCCGCTAAGCGCTGGCGAATCTCCCTAAGATAATCCTCTCCGGGCAACACCTTGATAATGATGCCACCAGGCTTCAAAATCCTTTGAAATTCACCATAGTTGGCGGGTGAGAGAACATTGAGCACTACATCTGTACTCTTTGAGCAAAGCGGCAGCCTGGTTATATCAGCAACACACCACATAACTGGTTCGTGATGCGAGGCGGCGAGCCCTATCCCGTCACGAGAAATATCAATTCCTAGCAACAGAGCATTTTGAACATCACCATGCAACCTCGCTAAAAAAGAGCCTTCGCCACAGCCCGCATCTAGGACAAATGGCACCTCTGCGTTCAACGACCTAACTGAATTGGAGACCTCACCGATTAGCGGGTCGTAGACCCCCGCGGCAAACACCTTCTTACGTGCCAAAAAAAGGTCTTTGCCATACTGAGTGCTCTGCGAACCAGTGAATAGATTCAGGTAGCCCTTGCGAGCTAGGTCAAAGGAATGATTATCGCTACACCGAACTCCACCTGGATTTGCTGAAAAGCCAGCCGCGCAAATGGGACAGCGGAAAACACCAATGTTTGCCGCGAATCTTCGTAAAGCCTGTTCCTTTTTGGAAACTCCCTCGTTCATTGTTCTCCTCCGTATATCAAAGAACTCCCCCATTGTGAGGAGCTAACCTGCTTTAGTAAACGATAGCCGCTTGCGCACCCAACGGTATAGACGAACCCGAATAGGGTAACCGCCTTCGTGGCCTACCACCAATTCTTTCAGATCCCCTTCATAGATAATCTGGGCATCAAGACCCAAGAAGTCGGCAGGCCTTACGAGATTGGCGGGGGTTCGAAAATCGGCAATTCCACTTTCATAAAGGACATAATAAACAAACTGGGAGCACAAGAAGCGATCATCCCTGGTTGTAGGTCTATTGAGCAACCCATAAAGCAAACCTCGAACATTGTACTTGTAGTGCGAATGATTAGCTATGAACTGCTCAATTAGCTCCCGCGCTTCAGCATAGTTCTCTAGCGGCACTTCGACTTGCAGAATGACTCCTGGTAGGTGCTTTGCAAGCTTATACAACCCTTCTTCAAGGTGCTCGTGTTTAAAGCGACCGATAAAAGGGTTATGCGCGTATTTTCGCCCGAAGCTATACATTTCCTGCAAGTCTTTATCAAGCGACAAGGCTGCATGCGTGTATTCATCATGCGTGACCAGATAAATTAGTCGAGAGATGATAGTGTTCGTCCTCGTCAAGATAATATAGAGATAAGCCTTGTCCACTAACTCCCACCCTTTCATTTTGTCATACATCCTGAAGCGAAAAAGCAGCCTTCAGTTACGATAACGGAGAAAAAAGGCTAACAATGGCCTCTAGCCATCGTGAACGCAATGTCTGCTTTTTGAATTGCACATAATCCAGCTCTACACTATGAGCTATATCATTCGCAAAAATATCAGCATACTTGTCGTTGAGCTCGCTAGATTCAAAATAGACAAAGAGCTCATCATCAAGCTCCAGGCTACGATAGTTTAGATTCACTGTGCCGATACAGAGATGCTCTTCATCAATAAGCATGGTTTTTGCATGCATGATGCCCTTGTATTTAAAGACTCTGACTCCGCTATCCACAAGTTGCCTGAAATAGTAGTTCTTGATGTTATGATGGAACAATCCCCCGAAAGTATAATAACTTGAGGTCATAATGCGCACATCAACGCCGCGCAGCGCTAGCGTTTTCAGACTTTGTAAAACGGGCTCCGATGGTGAAAAATATGGTGTTTGAATCCACAATCGCTGCTGAGCTCCTGTTATGAGATTAAAGTAACTCAAGTTAATCACGTCTTGATGGATAAACTTGTTGTAAAGACCATTGGCGATCGTCTGGGTTGGCAAATATGAGCATCCTTCGGCCTGCCCGTGAGATTTAGGAAAATAATGACGCAACCTCTTTCGAAAACCTATACGCTCTTTCCGTGTAGAAGCGATCCAGTCGGACATGAAAATCTGTTGGAGATCATGAACCCCTCCCCCGGCAAGACGGATATGCGTATCGCGCCACTCCTTACCTCTAACACCAAATGCATAGCGCTCCCCCAAATTCATTCCGCCAAGGTAGCCTATAGTACCATCAATAATCACGAGTTTGCGATGATTGCGATAATTTAAGGCCCGGGCATAGGGCCTAATACCCCGCACCTGGCCACCGGCTTTTCTCAGCTCCCAAAGCAGAGGTCCCACAAAGGTCATCAAGCATCCAAAGCTGTCGTAGAGCAATTTAACCTCTACTCCCTGGCTGGCTTTTTCTTTGAGAATAGCAATCAACTCTTGCCCCACAGAGTCGTTATGAATTGTGAAATATTGAACATGAATGTGATCCTTTGCCTGCCTTAGATCCTCAAACAGGCTGGCAAATTTAGGCTTGCCATTGGTAAAAATCTCAACAACATTATCATTTGTAAACATACTCCCACACCACTGCCTATGAAAGCGTTGTGTGGGAGTGAGTTCTGCATTCGAAGGATTGTCGCTTTTCCGTATGATATCGTCAAGCTCCAAGAAAAGCCCTTTGTGGCGCCGACGAATTCTTCTTCGTTGATAAGCCCAATAACTCTCACTACCCAACAAGAGATAAATAGCAAGTCCCACCACAGGAATGAACGTAAGTACCAAAAGCCAGCTAAAGCGCTGGATGGGCTTTTTGCCACTGAAGAAAACGAGTAGCATAACAAAAAGAAGATACCCGATATAAAGTAGGGATAGAATTTGTCTCACAAAAAAAGCACCCTTTTCATCAAAGAATCATCAACGATCGGTAAAGGTCATAGCCATTGCCGCCCTTACGCTTGGTGTGGTACATAGCCTGATCAGCAAAATGCAGTAAGTTCGGTATATTTGTGGCATCCTCTGGGTAGAGGCTGGCTCCCAAACTGATACTAAGGGATATCTCTGCCCCAGCATAGGAAACTGGCATCTTTAACACCTCGGTCATGCGCTGAGCTAGGGAGAGCACATCTGCGGGACCTTCTATGCCTGTTTGCAGTACAACGAACTCATCTCCTCCAAATCGACCGAGCTGGTCATTTTGTCGCAACACCGATCGCACGCTGGTGGCCACATGCCCTAAAACAAAATCGCCTGCTACATGACCGAAACTGTCGTTGATTAGCTTGAACTTATCAATGTCAAACAGAAGTACTGCAAACCTAGACGCACTACGCTGAGCACGGTGAATCTCCAGCTCTAGTTCACCAATAAAACTCATTCTATTGAGGACTCCCGTTAAGCCATCATGCCGGGCTAACCAAGCAATTCGCCCTTCTTGTTCTTTGCGTTCGGTAATATCGCGGATGATGTGGATACGGATCTTACCCTTTCCCGTTTCGGTACTTCTGGCACTTACTTCAACTGGAAACGCCGAGCCATCGGAACGTAGATGAACACACTCGAACACTACGCCGCCTGTATCGGCTTTCTCCATCTGTCCTTCGAACACCGCCTGCGTTGAAGGGTGGCGAATATCCTGAATTCGAAGTTGCTTCAGCTGATCCTTAGTATAACCGTAGGCTTCACAGGCTTTTTCATTGGCATTCACAACCTGTCCAGACATATC
>DHNI01000172.1:9725-9859 GCA_002409455.1 Firmicutes bacterium UBA5420
ATGATGTCTTGGGCGTAATGAAACAAAACCTCATGAATCCGAAATGCGTCTTCTGCCCTTGCGCGATACGTTACTTCCGCGAAAAAAAGAAGGATCTCATCGGCTGAAAGATGCACCGGGCTGATCAAAAAACG
>DHNI01000006.1:0-8785 GCA_002409455.1 Firmicutes bacterium UBA5420
CTAGATCGACACTAATTCGACTCCTTCTTCCACTTCCTGAACGCCCGCCTCCTCCTGCCCCTCCACGTCAATGGTGACGTTTCGGTAACGTGCGAGGCCAGTACCTGCAGGAATCAGCTTTCCAATGATCACGTTCTCCTTCAGGCCCAAAAGCTTATCGAGGCGTCCCTTAATGGAAGCTTCCGTCAACACTCGGGTGGTCTCCTGGAACGAAGCCGCCGATAGGAAGCTTTCCGTGGCCAAGGAGGCTTTGGTAATTCCCAAAAGGGTCGCTTTAGCCTCAGCTGGCATACCGCCCTCTGCTTCTGCCTGTTGATTGGCTTCCTCGAGGTCAAAGACATCCACGAGTGAGCCTGGAAGCATGAGTGTGTCTCCAGAATCCTCTACCTTGTGCTTACGGAGCATCTGGCGCACAATTACTTCAATGTGTTTATCATTAATGTTAACTCCCTGCGAACGGTAGACTTCTTGTACCTCTTGGACCAAGTATTCTTGCACCGCCAAGACGCCTTGAACAGCAAGAATATCGTGAGGATTTACCGAACCTTCCGTGATTCTATCACCAGCCGCCAATACGCTGCCTTCCCTCACACGTAGACGTGCTCCATAGGGAATGGTGTACGATACTTCACCTTCTGGCCCCTTAACAACGGCTTTGCGAACCCCTTTAACCTCAGCAATACTGATGGTTCCAGGGATTTCAGTAATAATCGCTTGCCCCTTGGGTTTGCGAGCCTCAAAGAGTTCTTCAACCCTAGGTAGACCAGCTGTAATATCATCGCCTGCCACTCCACCTGTGTGGAATGTTCTCATGGTGAGCTGCGTGCCGGGTTCACCAATGGACTGGGCAGCCACAATGCCGACCGCTTCTCCTACGTCCACTAGATTGCCATCGGCCAAATTGCGACCGTAACAGCGGGCACATACACCATGGCGGGTGCGACACACAAGAACAGAGCGAATCTTAACCTCTTCAATACCGGCATGCTCAATACTTTGCGCCACATCATCATTGATCATGGCATTGGCTTCCACCAACACTTCGCCTGTTTGAGGATCCGAGACATCTTCAGCCGCCACACGGCCCACTAAGCGCTCCCAGAGCGGCTCAATGATTGCCTCACGATCTCCGGTCAGTTCCTTAATGGCTCCAACCGTGATACCATCCGTTGTTCCGCAATCATGCTCTCTAACAATCACATCTTGCGACACGTCAACAAGTCGTCTGGTCAGGTAACCTGAGTCGGCTGTCCGAATTGCAGTATCTGCTAAACCCTTACGGGTACCATGGCTGGAGATGAAATACTCTAGTACAGTAAGCCCTTCCCGGAAGTTTGCTTTAATGGGGATCTCAAAGGTTCTACCTGTTGGGTCTGCTACCAAGCCGCGCATACCAGCCAATTGGCTAATTTGCGACTCATTACCCCGAGCACCGGAGATAGCCATCATGTATACGGGATTAAACTTATCAAAGTTATCCAACATTTCTCGAGTAACGATTTCCTTGGTTCTAGTCCACACGGTACAGACCCTCTGATAGCGTTCTTCAGGTGTCAAGAGACCTCTGCGAAATTGGGCTTCAATTTGCTCAACCTCTTCTTCAGCTCCGCGAATGCGCTCATGCTTCGATGCGGGCACGGCAATGTCTGCAACAGAAACGGTAGTACCTGATCGGGTGCTAAACTCAAAACCAAGTTGCATTATCTCATCGAGAACTCTCGCCGTCGCTTTAGCCCCTTCGCTTCTGTAAAGACGTTCCACCAAATTACCCAGTTTCTTCTTATCTAGCTCATGATTAATGTATTCCATACCTTCAGGTAGAATCTCATTAACAAAGAGACGCCCTGCGGTTGTTTCTAGACGTGTTCGCTCTTGGTCATCGAGTCTCAAAACAATTTGGGCATGAAGGCTAATGGCTCCCGCGTTATAGGCATGTGTGACTTCATCAATCGAGCCAAAGTAACTGCCTTCGCCTTGAGCCCCTTCTTTATGCGCTGTGAGATAGTACAAACCAATAACCATATCTTGGTTAGGTGTTACAATAGGCCTTCCGCTGGAAGGGACAAGAATATTATTTGTGGAAAGCATCAGCAACCGGGCTTCTGCTTGCGCCTCTGCAGAGAGAGGCACGTGCACGGCCATTTGGTCACCATCAAAGTCCGCATTGTATGCAGAACATACGAGCGGATGCAGCTGGATAGCTTTGCCTTCAACCAAGACTGGCTCAAAGGCCTGAATTCCCAAACGGTGTAGTGTAGGGGCACGGTTCAAAAGAACAGGATGCTCCTTAATAACCTCTTCCACAATGTCCCACACTTCTGGCCTAACGCGATCGACCATCTTCTTGGCGCTCTTGATATTATGGGCTATCCCTTTACCCACGAGTTCTTTCATAACAAAAGGTTTGAATAGCTCTAAAGCCATTTCTTTAGGCAAGCCACATTGATGCATGCGCAAATTAGGACCAACTACAATAACCGAACGGCCAGAATAGTCGACACGTTTTCCTAATAGATTTTGACGGAAACGCCCTTGCTTACCCTTGAGCATATCACTTAGCGATTTCAAAGGACGATTACCAGGGCCCGTCACAGGTCGTCCGCGCCGACCGTTGTCTACAAGAGCGTCCACTGCTTCTTGCAACATGCGCTTTTCATTACGTACAATGATATCCGGTGCTCCAAGCTCTAACAGCCTCTTCAGACGATTGTTGCGGTTGATCACCCGGCGATATAAATCATTCAAATCAGAGGTTGCAAAACGTCCACCATCAAGTTGCACCATGGGCCTGAGCTCGGGTGGGATTACCGGAATCACGTCTAAGATCATCCAGGCGGGATCATTTCCCGATGTGCGAAAGGCTTCTACCACTTCCAAACGGCGAACGGCACGAACGCGACGTTGACCAGAGGTGTCCTTTATTTCCTTGCGTAATTCCGTACTCATTTCTTCTAAGTCAAGCTCTTCTAGGAGTTTCTTAATCGCCTCGGCACCAATGGCTGCCTCAAAGGCGCTACCATAACGATCGCGATATTCGCGATATTCACCTTCACTGAGCAGTTGTTGCTTACCTAGGCCTGTAACACCAGAGTCACCGGGATCAATTACAATATAGGAAGCAAAATACAGCACCTTCTCTAGTGTTCGTGGGGACATATCCAAAATCAAACCCATGCGACTGGGTATACCTTTAAAAAACCAAATGTGTGAAACCGGTGCAGCGAGCTCAATGTGACCCATGCGCTCTCTGCGCACTTTAGCCCTGGTTACCTCTACACCGCAACGATCACAGACAATCCCTTTGTATCTTACACGTTTGTACTTGCCACAATGACATTCCCAATCTCGCGTTGGCCCAAAGATCTTTTCGCAAAAAAGACCTTCGCGCTCAGGCTTAAGTGTTCGATAGTTGATCGTTTCTGGTTTCTTTACTTCACCACTAGACCAAGCCCGAATTTGTTCTGGTGATGCCAGCCCAATTCGAATCCGATCAAAATTATTGACATCCAGCAAGGGCCGTCCCTCCTTCTTGAAGCTCCGCTACGCGGAGCCGCTCACTGGCTAAATATCGTCGTCATCATCTGATAAATCGCTTAGATCGTCTAGCTCGAAATCATCATCATCTAAGTCGTCATCTAGATCATCATCTACGTCGTCGTCTAAATCCAGATCATCGTGCTGCTCCGCGTCATAATCATCGTCATCGTCATCGATCTGGGGGCTAGAGGGAAGCTTTGGAGCCACTTCATCGTCTTCATCCTCTTCCTCCTCATCGTCTCGCGCTGCGGATTTTCCGCGGCTACCTACTTCAGGGGAACGGGTGATACTTGTGCTGGCGCCACGACCTTGGATGTCAATTCCAAGCTCTTTGGCCATTTCACTAATATCCTCTTCTTCTTCCTTAATCTCGATTTCTTGCTCCGTTTCGCTAAGCACTCGGACATCCAAAGCCAGGGATTGTAGTTCCTTGATCAGAACTCTAAAGGATTCGGGCACTCCCGGTTCAGGAATGTTCTCGCCCTTCACGATGGCCTCGTAAGTCTTTACTCTACCCACGACATCGTCACTCTTAACGGTCAGGATTTCTTGGAGGGTATAGGCCGCACCATAGGCTTCGAGTGCCCATACTTCCATTTCTCCAAATCTCTGCCCGCCAAACTGGGCTTTACCACCGAGTGGTTGCTGCGTTACTAGAGAATAAGGACCAGTTGAACGTGCATGAATCTTATCATCGACTAAGTGCGATAGTTTCACCATATAAATGATACCGACGGTAACAGGATTATCAAAGGGTTGGCCTGTTCTGCCATCGTACAAAACGGTCTTTCCGTCCCTTTTCATGCCAGCCCTTTCCATCATGTCCATTACTTCAATCTCACTGGCACCATCAAAGACTGGCGTTGCTACATGGATGCCCAGGAGATTTGCTGCCATACCCAAGTGCGTTTCTAACACCTGACCAATATTCATACGAGAAGGTACTCCTAATGGGTTAAGGACAATCTGTACCGGTGTTCCATCAGGGAGGAACGGCATATCTTCAACAGGCATAATTCGGGAGATAACTCCCTTATTACCATGGCGCCCTGCCATCTTGTCTCCCTCTGATATCTTACGCTTCTGGGCCACATAACAGCGAACCAAACGATTGACCCCCGGCGATAACTCGTCACCATCTTCTCTGGTGAACACGCGAACGTCAACAATAATGCCGCCCTCGCCATGGGGCACCCTTAACGATGTATCCCGTACTTCACGGGCCTTCTCACCAAAAATGGCCCGTAGTAAACGCTCTTCAGCCGTGAGCTCTGTCTCTCCCTTGGGAGTCACTTTACCAACCAGGATATCCCCAGGCTTGACCTCTGCGCCAATGCGCACGATTCCACGATCATCAAGATTTTTCAGGCTATCTTCACCCACATTGGGAATATCTCGGGTGATTTCTTCTGGCCCTAGTTTGGTGTCTCGAGCCTGCGATTCATACTCTTCTATATGAATGGACGTAAATACATCCTCTTTTACCAAGTCCTCGCTGAGTAAGATGGCATCCTCGTAGTTATACCCTTCCCAGGGGACGAAAGCCACCACGACATTCCGCCCTAGAGCTAATTCGCCCTGATCAGTCGATGGCCCATCTGCTAAGACATCACCGGCATCAACTTCTTGGCCAACATGACAGCGGGCCTTCTGGTTTACACAGGTTCCTTGGTTCGAACGTTCAAACTTGAGTAAATTGTAATGGTCACGGCCCAAAGCGGTCTTAACCACAATGTCATGCCCCGTAACCCGTTCTACTACTCCAGCGTTTTTGGCTAGGACAACGGCCCCTGAGTCAATGGCCGCTTTGTATTCCATACCGGTACCAACAAGTGGGGCCTCGGCTTCAATCAAAGGTACAGCTTGCCTTTGCATGTTAGCGCCCATCAAGGCCCTAGCACCATCGTCATTCTCCAGAAACGGGATCAACGCGGTGGCAATGCTCACGGTCTGTTTCGGCGAAACGTCCATGAAATCAACGGAACCGGTAGGTACGTTCTTAATTTCTTCACGCTCGCGCACCGTAACATGTGAACGTGTAAAGTGGTGGTCTTCTGTCCTTTCGTTAGCCTGAGCAATTCTAAAGGCGTCTTCTTCATCTGCCGTCAGGTAACGAATCTCATCTGTTACTAATCCATCATCAACAGCCCTATAAGGAGTCTCAATAAAACCATAGTCGTTGATTCGCGAATAGGTACAAAGCGCTCCAATGAGACCAATATTGGGACCTTCGGGGGTCTCAATAGGACACATACGCCCGTAGTGAGAATGATGCACGTCCCTTACCTCAAATCCAGCCCGATCCCGTGATAAGCCGCCGGGTCCCAAAGCACTCAAACGGCGCTTATGGGTAAGTTCAGCTAGGGGATTAGTCTGATCCATAAATTGCGAAAGTTGGCTAGAACCAAAGAACTCCTTAATGGAAGCTACCACAGGCCTTATGTTGATCAGAGCCTGCGGAGTAATGACTTCCACATCCTGAATGGTCATCCGCTCTCTGACAACCCTTTCCATACGGCTTAAGCCAATGCGAAATTGATTCTGTAACAATTCGCCCACACTCTTGAGTCGGCGATTTCCAAGATGATCAATGTCATCAATCGTACCGATATCTGAAGAAAGGGCTACCATGTAATTGACGGTCGCCAGAATATCAGCAGGTGTAATCACTGTAACACTGGCTTCGGGTTGATCGTTGGAAAATAAACGCACCTCATGGCCTTCCCTAGTTGAAAGCACAGCAGCATTAATACCCGCTTTGTAGATCTCTTCGGCTTGACGACGAGTGATTCTCTGGGCCCGTTCGACCAGTAATTCACCTGTCTCTGGGTTAACAATATTATCCGTGCTGACCCGACCAACCAAACGCTCCGTTAAGCGAAGCTTCTTGTTGATTTTGTATCGGCCTACCCCGGCAAGATCATAACGCTTAGGCTCATAAAAGAGCGTAGAAAATAGACCACGGGCACTCTCCTCGGTAGGCGGTTCCCCTGGACGCAGGCGTTTATAAATCTCAATCATGGCATCCGCTTCTGATTGAGTACTATCTTTCTCAAGTGTGGCAAGAATACCTGGTGCTTCATGGAAAGCTTGCCGAATAGCTTCGTCACTACCTAAACCCAAGGCACGTATCAAAACTGTCACAGGAAGTTTCCTTGTTCTGTCAATTCGCACCCACAGAATATCGTTGGAATCGGTGTCAAATTCTAACCAAGCTCCACGATTTGGAATTATGCTTGCTGAAAACAGCTTCTTACCGCTGGTATCGACGGTGTAATTAAAATAAACACCCGGGGATCTCACCAATTGGCTGACAATCACCCGCTCGGAACCATTAATAATAAAGGTTCCATTCTCCGTCATTAAAGGGAAATCGCCCATAAACACTTCTTGTTCCTTGACTTCACCTGTCTCCTTGTTGACTAGACGAACTCTTGAGCGTAGAGGAGCTGCGTAAGTCACGTCGCGGTCCTTGCACTCTTCAACCTCATACTTTGGCTCTCCGAAGCTGTATTCCATGAATTCGAGCACCAAGTTACCAGTAAAATCTTGGATAGGAGACACATCGTCAAACATTTCCCGTAACCCATGGTTCAAAAACCATTGGTACGATTTGTGCTGGATCTCAATTAAGTCTGGCATTTCAAGTATTTCTTCGATCTTCCCAAAGTCGTAGCGTTGGCGTTTCTCCCAGTGTTTTGCTTCTACCAAGGGCCTCTCCTCCTTTTGGTATCTATACAACATGACGAAAAGCAAGGGTGTCGTCCCTCGCTTGAATTATGCACTTTTTACGTACCTTCCAAAATTTTTGAGAAGATAGCAGGATTCCCCTTTGTTATGTTGAATATACATAAAGTAGGTGCAATTTCCCCTTTTACCACTTACCCATGATATCACAAGGGGTTTTTGTTGTCAAGCAGTGTGTGACGACCACCTGCCCCTTTAACCAACTATCTGCACCTGCAATATAGTAGCAATTAAAGGACTTCCTCTACAGGAAGTCCTTTTCAATTGTAGATCCCTTTTGGAAGGAACAGTGCTCTTGGCGCTGTACCCTACAGACGATAACCGCCTAGGGATTATCTTCTCCCCTGCGGGAGACTATATTACTTAATTTCTACGGATGCTCCAGCTTCCTCTAACTTGGCCTTTACTTCTTCAGCCAATTCTTTGGAAACGCCTTCTTTTACTGGGTTTGGAGCGTTGTCAACGAGTTCCTTAGCTTCTTTGAGTCCTAAGGCGGTGAGTTCGCGAACAACCTTAATTACGTTAATCTTCTTCTCGCCAGGACCGGTAAGGATTACATCAAACTCAGTTTTCTCTTCCACAGCTTCAGCAGCGGCAACAGGGCCTGCAGCTACGGCCACAGGTGCAGCGGCGGATACGCCGAATTTCTCTTCCATTGCTTTGACCAATTCGCTAAGTTCTAAAACAGTCATATTCTCAATTGCTTGTAAAATGTCTTCTCTTGTCATTTTTAATACCCTCCTTAAGGATGCGTTTATGCACTTGCTTCTTTTTGTTCTTTCACTGCATTTAGGGCATACACAACATTGCGGATGTTACCCTGCAAGACGTTGACCATGCCAGCTATAGGTGCTTGCATTCCGCGAACTACCATGGACAGAAGTACGTCTCTGCTCGGCAAATTTGCTAGGTTTGCTACGCCTTCAGGACCAACGATTTGTCCTTCAACAACTCCACCTTTGATTTCCAGTGCCTTGTTCTTCTTTGCAAACTCACTAATAATCTTTGCTGGAGCCACGGGGTCATCATAGCCAAAGGCAAAAGCGGTAGGGCCGTTTAAGAGTGGAACTAAGTCTTCCATTTTCGTCTCTTGCGCCGCCAAAATACTTAGGGTGTTCTTAAAAACCTTGTATTCTACTCCCGCTTCTCTAAGCTCTTTACGCAATGCAGTCATCTCACCGGCGTTCAAGCCACGATAATCAGTGAGAACTGCTCCCTGCATCTTAGAAAAACGTTCTTGGATTTCCTCAACCATTGCCACTTTCTCGGGTCGTGCCATCGTTTCACCTCCTTGCAATACAAAAAGGATCTACCGCAGCAAGGCGGAGATCCCATGATCGCATTTTCAATGCTTTCGAAGATGACATAACAAAGACCCTTCGAACCACTTTCTCCAACCTCGGTAGGCGTAGCGTATGCTACTTTACGTCTCCAGTTTTGAGCTCTAAGCTCCAAACTAGTGCAGAATTTGGAGGATATATCCGGAAAATTCTGCTTGTCT
>DHNI01000006.1:8962-9083 GCA_002409455.1 Firmicutes bacterium UBA5420
CGGAAAATTCTGCTTGTCTTTTGAACATCGTTCAAAAGACGACACCGACTGTCTGCGGTTTTCTTATTCAATTGACGCTCCAAACTGATGCAGAATCTGAGGATGTATCCGGAAAATTCTG
>DHNI01000122.1:0-1112 GCA_002409455.1 Firmicutes bacterium UBA5420
ACTTGCGTGGAATCGTCTTTGATTTCAATGGAACATTATATTGGGATACGGAAAAGCATAATGTAGCATGGACAATACTCTCCCGAGAGCTTAGGGAGTATGAACTAACGATTGAAGAACTCAAGACCAAGGTTCAGGGACGAACAACACCTGACATTATCCGATTTCTCCTAGGCGGCGATGTCGATGAAGAGGTTCTTCGTGAGATTGGCGATAAGAAAGAGGCTCTGTATCGAAGGTTGTGTCTTGAAGATCAGGAAGGCCTGAAATTGGCCCCTGGGGCAACGCAATTCCTTGATCGTCTCAAGGTGCAAGGTATACCTATGGCCATTGCCACTTCTTCAGGAACAGATAACATAGACTTTTATTTTGAGGTTTTCGAATTAGAAAAATGGTTCTCTTTCGATAGGGTAGTTTACAGTGATGGGACAATGCAGGGAAAACCTGCTCCAGATATCTTCTTGCGGGCTTTTCAAAGGTTGAACCTCAGGCCGCAGGAATGCATGGTGGTAGAAGACTCTCCATTGGGCCTTGAGGCTGCCTATCGCTCGCAAGCGGGGCGGATAGTCCTAATGGGCGGCGATAGCGCCTGGAGTGGGGATTCTCTTGATCTGAACCAAGAAGTTGCCGTTTACATGGATTTCTTTGAGCTCGATAAACAGTACTTTTAATGACAATCTACTTTTGAACGCACGGGAAATAACTAAAGGGCTGCCTCACATGAACGGATGAAGTTCATGATGGACGGCCCTTTTTGTTCAAATTACGTTAAACATCAAATTGTGTGAGGGACTCCCTCGCACAATTAAAAGTTAAAAAAAGGATAAAAAGTCAAGTTTGCTGGCTGGATTTTTGTTATTCTAGTCTTGACCGATCATGATCGTCAAAGGTGGGGAACTATGAAGAGCTTCGTTTCGCTTGTATGTGCACTTGATTATATTGAGGACAACCTGCGGCGCCGAATCACAGTGAACGATGTGGCAGATGCTTCGTATGCTTCCATCTCACATCTACAAAGCATGTTCATGAGAACATTGCACGTCAGCATCGGAGATTATGTTGCTAAACGAAGGCTTTGCTTGGCGGCTCGGGATCTGCTCGATACCCAAAAG
>DHNI01000122.1:1341-8251 GCA_002409455.1 Firmicutes bacterium UBA5420
CAGTTTTTGTGCACACCATTGGTCTACCGCAAAACATACAACTTCTCTGAATTGCACCCACCCTTATACATTCATCAAAAGGAGGGTTTTAGCATGGTCAAAAAGTATGATTTGGCAGCGATTAGCGAACAAATTCTTGCATCGAAAGGAACCTATGTCATCTGTGTTGATATTGATCAGATGCTTGCTATTAATGATGAAATCGGTTATGCGGCAGGTGATGCAGCCATCGCAGAAACAGCAGGGCGGATTGGTCGTAGTATAGGTGAAGGAATGGAGTATTATCGAATCGGTGGAGACAGTTTTACCGTCCTGACTAAAAGCCAGGATGTGAAGGTGGCCGAGGCCATTGCTCAAAGGATTGTTTCTTTTGCTGAAGATGAGGTTATGTGGAGTGGGGGTACGTTTCGCTTTTCCCTCAGTATGGGGATTGTGAAGATACCTCTTACCATTAAGGATGCGGAAGATACTCTCCGGCGTTCGGAGGAGGCCATGATTGCTGCCAAACATCATGGCCGCAACTGTTACAAAGTGATGTAAGCAAAGGAACATTCGGCTCTAACAGCCTGAGACCTTCTTCTAAGTGAGAAGGTCTTTTCAGGATGAATGAAAGGTACCGCTATTCATACGATACGCCCTAGGAGAGGGGAAAGCTTTTTTGTGTGCGATGTGTACTAGCATCTACTAAAACTTTCAAGCAAGCAGGTAATTGTGCATCTTCCACAGAATTACATTTCCGCGGAAGGCGAGACAACAAGCTTGGCCGTTTCAAGACAGGTTATGAGAAAAGGGAGGATGACAGCGATGAAGAGCGTCGAAACATTGCCGAAAAGGCCGCAAACAATGCCATTGATTATCGGGATTATGATGGCAAGTCTATCCTTCACAAATTTAACGGGGTTAAGAATCGCAGGAACGGCCGTTGTTATTGGAATTGCATCTTTCTTTATTACCAAAGTTCATGAAAGACAGCCGTACGCAGGTAGTGGGCTTGATATTCAAGCGCTTAAAGATAACTTCAAAGATAAGGGTATCTGGCTCTGGATTGCGCTACCCTTAATCATAGATGCTGTTAGTATAGCAAACTCTAAGCTTTTCTTGCAATTCGAAATTCGTCAAATTGATCGAGGGCCTGTCCCTCGATCAATTTCGATCAGAGCAGGATTGATCAGACGATTGTGGAATTTGATGAAAGGAACATAGCCTTTCACGAGGGGAGTTGACGTAAGCACACATGAGCAGATCAGAGATTGGGAGAAAGAATTGGTTTGTCATCGTTTTGCTTGGTCTAGCGGGGCAAATAGCCTGGAATGTTGAGTGAGTATTACGCACTAACGGGTCCACCAATACACGACTAAGATCCACCCAATTCACGGAATGATACCACTTGGGACAAGCCTTCTGTAAAATGGTACTTGAAGCGTAGCTTCAAAATTTACGGAAGGAGGCCAGAAATTATGGCCAACAAAATCAGAGTGAAGCTCATCCTTGAGCTTCGAAGCACCGGCATGAGTAGAAATTTGATCGCATCTACTCGGCGGATGTCACGGAATTCGGTAAGTGATGTGTTTCGCATTGCTGACGAAAGAGGTGTTACTTACCAAAATGTGATGAACCTTAGCGACCTCGAGGTTTACCGCCTCTTCTACCCGGAGAAGTACATCATAGAAAGTGTGTATCGAGATCCCGATTACGAGTATGTCCATGGGGAACTCAAAAAGGACGGTGTCACCTTAAAACTGCTGTGGAACGAATACAAAGATAAGTGCAGAGCAGAAAATGCAACCCCGATGGGCTACACAAAGTTCTGCAACGGCTACGGCGATCACGTAATTACCAACAAGTTGACCAACCACATAGAACGCAAGCCGGGCATAACTACGGAAGTGGATTGGTCGGGCTCTACGATGGCTTATGTGGATAGGGATACCGGTGAATTGATTAAGGTTTACCTGTTCGTTGCTACACTTCCTTACAGCCGATACTCATATGTAGAAACCTGCCTTGACATGAAGCAGGATACCTGGCTTCGATGCCATGTTAATATGTATGAATTTTTTGGCGGTGTAACTGTCCGCACTGTGTGCGATAACCTAAAGACCGGTGTAATCCACCACCCAAGGGAAGGGGAAATCGTTCTCAACGAGGCCTACGAGGCACTTGGATCCCATTATAGAACGGCAATCATGCCAACGGCCGTTAGGAAGCCTAAACATTATCCTCAAAGCTATGTTATCTTCAAAAGCAGCGCAGATGCGCTAATGCCCAGCCAATAGTCCGATTAAATTGGTGATAATAAGTCAGGTGCAATGTTATTCTTGAGATCAGAAAAGACAAGGAGGATAACAATGACGAGACTTAAGATGATCATCAACACCGTTCTAGAAAGACTAAAGCCTGATTTGGCGGAAGAGACTTGGCAATCTAGGCGACGATATTTCAATCAAATGCTGAGATGTGCCGAAGTTCTCGGGGTCACTGAACCATGTACTAAGCTTTACGATGCTTTTATCGCAGATGACCACGGGTCACCCGAACGTCGGGAGCTTCATATCCGTTGTGTAAAAATGGTGGATGCAGAAGCATGCACCAGAGCCAAGGACAGCAATGGAATTCTGTTCAACGAACCACCTCTACCAGGTGAATACGAGGTTGGGGAATTTTTCAAAGACTGCAGATTCCCTATTGGGTCAGATATCCCCATCGACAACCTGATTGTCAAGACCGAACTGGAAATGAGGTATCTCAATCTATCCGCCTCTACTATGGGGCAATATCGACACTCCTGGCTCGATATAAGGCGGTTCTTTCAGAGGACTGGTTCGCCTTACTATGAAAAATCCATCCTTAGGGGCTTCATCCAGGACATAGACTCTAAGCGTGATAGTGGGCTAATGAAATTGTGGAAGTGGAAAATTAACGGACTGGCTGCTCATGCACTAATGGAAGTTGCAGACACTGGATCTTTCCAATGGAAGACAAGGAGGCAAAAACCAACCTTAAAGGAACCCGAATTGGAGCAATCAAGGCTCCAATACCTAGAGTATTTGAAGCAACGTAATCTAGGTGAATCAACAATCGCCCTACATGATTATGTATTCCGGACAATAATGGGGCTCACAGAAACAGTAACACTCGAAGAATTGCATTTGCTTTCACCCGAGAAGATTCAGCGTGCAATATTGAAATTCTCTGAGTTCTGCAGCAAACGTAGTTTGGCGACTATTCTGCCAATACTGCGCTCCATACTAAGATACTGTCATGGCCTTGGACTGATCGAAAAAGACCTAGCTGGAGTAGTAATGGCTGGACTTGTGCGGCGCGGCTCTGTAGCAACATATATTGAAGATAAAGACCAAACGAGACTCCTTGCTGAGCTGGAAAAGGAATCAAAACGCACAAAGGCGATAGTGCTTCTTGCTATGCGGTTGGGGCTACGGGATAGCGATATCTGCAACCTTACGTTTCAAAGTATTGACTGGCCCAAGGATAATATCCGATTAGTACAAAAGAAGACTGGTGATCCGCTAGTGCTACCGCTTATTCCAGAGGTAGGCAATGCAGTGATGGACTACATCTTGGAGGAAAGGCCCAGGAAAAATGATGGGTATCCGTACATCTTTCTGCGGAAGCAGGCACCATTCACAAAACTGACTTCAGTTTATTCAATCTGTTCCAAATTGCTCAAGCAACTTGACATAGAGCCTATCAATGGCGGAGCTACCGGCGTACATCTTTTTAGATACTCAATGGTACACCGATTGCTCATGGCTAAAGTGCCGCATCAGGTAATCACCGATATCCTAGGTCACAGTTCCAAGGAATCGGACAAGCCCTATTTATCAATGGAAGAAACGATGCTACAACGATGTTCCTTGGACCTAAGTGACATAGGAACAGTACCATGGGCTGGAGGTGCTATGAATGACTGAGTATGTCTTTCAGAGTCCCCTTGGCTCCTGCATCGAAGATTTCATCAACCAAAAACGTGCTATTGGCTTTCCTTACGACTCTTCAGCCCGTATTCTGCATCACTTTGATTTGCTAGTGGCCAAGGAGTTCCCGCAGGAGCGGACAATCACCAAGGACATATGTACTGCTTGGCTTAACGCTAAGCCAGGAGAGCATCCAAACGGGCTTGGCAGAAGAATCAGCCCCGTAAGGCAATTGGGCAAATACATGCGAGGGCTCGGGTACAATGCTTACATCATTCCAGGACATATCCCAAACAAACACATTAAGTACGAAGCCCATATTTACACGTCTGAAGAGCTAAGAGCTTTTTTCACCGCCATTGATAATTGTCCAGCGTCACCGTTTTCGCCGACAAGACGCTATGTGATCCCGATGATTTTCCGTGTTTTGTATTGCTGTGGTTTACGACCCGCCGAAGCTCTTTTCTTGCACAGAAGCGATGTGAACCTTGAGACTGGGAAGGTTACTATACGTGAATCTAAAGGGTGGAAGACCCGAATTGTGTACTTAAACCAAGATCTGCAAGAAGCATGTAAGGTCTACGATACACTGTTAGAATCTTTAGTTCCTAATAGGATGGCATTTTTCGCCAACAAGGATGGAAATCACTACAATCGGTCAACCTTGAATCACTGGTTTCATGAGTTCTGGGACAAACTGCCTCAGTCTCGTATGGTCAGGGGAAACCCGCCAAGGGTGCACGACTTGAGGCACAGTTATGCTGTGCATAGACTGAATCAGTGGGTGAGGGACGGCGAGGACATTAACGCGCTTTATCCGTACCTCAGCCAGTTCATGGGGCACTCTTGCTACGCTGACACAGATTATTATCTCTCCCTTGTGGAGGATTTCTATCCCGAGATGGAGCAACGGCTTTCATCAATAAACAATGACATTCTTCCGGCGGTGTACTATGAAGAAGAATGAGATGCATTTCTACCAACTGCTCCGGGACTTTTTAACGGATTACCTTATTGTTAAGAGAAATCTCAGTCGCGAAACTGCCAAGGCTTATCGACAAGCGATTAATATCCTGCGCCAATACTTTTGTGAGGAAAGGAACATCGGCTTTGACCAGATGAATTTTGCTTGTTTTTCAAGGAGCAACATTTACGACTTTCTGATCTGGTTAAGAGACACTCGCAATTGTTCTGTGCAAACGCTTAATCTTCGTCTGGCGGCTATCAAGTCATTTTTGAAGTACTGCGCAGAAGAAGACATCGAGTTGACATCGTACTATTTGGACATCACCAGCATTCATGCCTTCAAGGGAGCGAAAAAGCCCTGTGTTGAGTATCTAAACCCCGGCCAGCTAAAGCTTTTATTTTCTCTGCCTGATGTCACTACAAAGCTGGGAAGACGCAACCGTTTCATAATGATCTTTGCTTACCAAACGGGAACGAGAGTCCAGGAATTACTCGATTTGACACTTGCCTCGGTGATTCGAGGTGATAAAAGCGTAAGAGTTCGAATCATGGGAAAGGGCAACAAAGTTAGGTATGTACCTTTGCTGGAATCCACAGGGATGCACATGAATGCTTATCTCGAGGAATTTCACAAAGGTAGCTCTGCAGATTCATTTCTCTTCTATACCATACATGGTGGGCAGAAAACGAAGATGACAGCCGGAACTGTTGATTACTCCCTCAAAAAGTATGGAAAAGAAGCGAACCAGATTGACAGCACTTTTCCTGCAGGGTTGCATGCGCATATGCTGAGGCACAGCATTGCTATGGCGATGCACAAACAAGGAATCCCAATATCCTACATTAGGGACTTTCTCGGGCACAGAAGCATCGAAACAACATCCATCTACTCTTATGCTGATGGCGAAACCATCGCTAAAGCGTTGGAGTCGCTCGAACCGCTTCTGACGGGCGATCAGCCCTCTACAAAACACAAAAACTGGAAGGGAAAAGAACAATATTTGCTTGAGTACTGTGGGCTAGTCTAGATTATTATCTTCAAAGAACGAACGGCCTTGCCCCAGTGGTAGGGCCTCTAAGCCCCTTTTTGAAGATAACATAGTTTTGAGGATAATGTTTTGGCTTCCTTACCCCCGTAGGCATAATTGCGGTTCTGTAATGAGAACCCAAAGCTTCGTAGGCCTCATTGAGAATAATGTCCCCCTCTTTTGGGTGATGAATGACACCGACCTTTAAATTGTCACATACCGTTCGGACTGTTACGCCTTCAAAGAATTCATACATATGGATATGACATCGTAGCCAGGTATCCTGTTTCATATCCAGACAGGGTTCCACATAAGAATACTGGCTGTAAGGCAGCGTTGCTACAAACAAGTAGACGGTAATCACTTCTCCGGTCTCCCGATTCACATAGGACATCGTGGGGCCAGACCAATCCACCTCTGTAGCGATACCCGGCTTGTGTTGTAGGTGATTGGTTAGCTTGTTGGAAATTGTGTGATCGCCATAACCTTTGCAGAATTTTGTGTATCCCATGGGAATAGCATTTTCTATTTTGCACGCATCCTTATATTCGCTCCAAAGCAGCTTTAGGGTGACCCCCACCTTCTTAAGTTCCTTGTGGACATACTCATAATCGGGATTACGGTACATGCTCTCCACAGCATACTTATCTGGATAAAACATACGGTAGACTTCCTGATCGCTAAGATTCTTGATATCCGCATATGCGATACCCTTTGCGTCCGCGATGCGAAACACATCACTGACCGAATTTCTTGAAAAACGGCGAGTAGAAGCGATGACATTTCTACTCATACCAGCACTCCGAAGCTCTAGGATGAGCTTCACTCTGATTTTGTTGGCCATAGTAAGGCCCCCTTCTGTATAATTTGAAGCAGATGCTCCAAATTCCATTTTACAGAAGGTTTGTCTCAAGTGGAATCATTCTGCGAATAGGTGGATCTCAATTGCGTATCGGTGGATCCAGGAGTGCGTAATACTCA
>DHNI01000015.1:0-11489 GCA_002409455.1 Firmicutes bacterium UBA5420
ACATGCCTCGTCCAGGGAAACATATCCACTGGCTGAACTGATCCTATGGCATAGCCGTTTTCACCAAAATAGCTTAGATCCCTTGCCAACGTCGATGGGTTGCAGGACACGTAGCAAATACGCGGTATCTTGGAAGTCACCAGTGTCTCCAACAGTGAAAGCTCGCACCCCTTGCGAGGGGGATCTAAAATAGCGCCATCGATCTTTTTGTGCTTGCGAATTAGCTGAGGCAACACATCCTCAGCCCTCCCCACATGAAAGGTGGCTCCAGAAACATCGTTTAGTCGAGCGTTGTATCGAGCATCTTCTACCGCCGCTGCAAATGTTTCTACGCCAATGACTTCTTTCACCTCTGAGGCTAAATAGAGCCCAATGGTTCCTGCCCCGCAATAAAGATCGACCACGGTCTCAGTGCCTTTTAACTGCATCCTTTCCCTGACCAAATCGTAAAGCACTTTGGTCTGAATGGGATTTACCTGAAAAAAAGAGCCCGGAGAGACGGCGTAGTTCAAATGGCCAATCGTATCTATCAAATAGGGCTCACCCCAGATCACCTTCGTCTCTCGGCCCAAAATTACGTTTGTCACACTCGGATTCACATTATGTGCTACGCTAACAAGCTCTGGAATGTCTTTGGTTAGTCTTTCAATGAGTTCATCTTTCGCAGGTAGATCGGAAGTGCGAGTCACCAAGATTAGCATCAGCTTCCCCTCAGAGAAACTAACCCTAATCACTGCGTGGCGAAGCACCCCTGTGTGATTCTTTTCATCATAAGGTTCGATATTCAGGTCTTGCACCTGACGTTTCACAGCAAGGGCTAATTTGGTGATCAAAGGATGCTGAATTTCACAGGTCTGAAGATCCACGATATCGTGACTACCCTTCTGGAAAAAGCCTATTACCAGCTCACCTTGCCGCTTTCCTAGAGGCAGTTGGGCTTTATTTCTATAATGGTAGGGCCTTTGCATCCCCAACGTGGGCAGAACCTCCACATCAAGCTTCCCAATACGCTCCATGGCGTCTACCACTTGTTGTCGCTTCCACCTGAGCTGAGCATCATAGTCCATATGTTGTAACTGGCATCCCCCACATTCGGTAGCGTGGGGACAGCTTTGCGGTCGGCGGTCAGCTGACGCCTGGAGTATTTCCACTAGTTCACCATAACCTAGACGCTCTTTGAGGTGAACTAGACGAATTTTGACACGATCGCCTGGTATCGTTTCAGGAACAAAGACCACACGCCCTTCCACTCGCCCAACGCCTGCGGCTTCGTGTGTCAACCCCGTTATATCTACAATGTGTTCTTGCCCAACTTGCCAAGCACCCATGGTGCCACATCCCTTCAAAAAACCGAGAACTACGCTGGAACGAACTGCTCCATCAACGTTCTCGGATCTTGTTTAACCTCGCTCAACTCGCAGCATAGAATAGGGTTTAACCTCATCCATGGGGATCCGTACAGTGTAATTCGCATGGGCTTCTGTTAGCTCTTCCTCTGAATCAACCCGAATCATCCGCATGATCGTTTGATTCAGAACTGGCCCATGGGGCTGCATCACTTCCACAACCTCGCCAACGACCAAGCGATTACGCACACTGACTACGGCTTCCCTCGTTTGGTGATCATAGCTATCGACTACACCTACCACATCATAGTCTCTGATATAGGTGCCTGTGGGCCTATGAATTCCCGCATCAGAAGGAACAAAAAAGCCTGCGTAATAAGGACGATGGCTCACCTTATCAAGTTCATCTGGGAGCTCCTGAGGCAACTCGTACCCATTAGGATCCGCTGCATATAAGTCTAGCGCCTGGCGATAAGCCCTGACGACGGTAGCAACATAGTAGGAGCTCTTCATGCGCCCCTCAATTTTTAGACTGTCTACACCGATTTTCACCAAATCCGGAATATACTCAATGAGGCGTAGATCTTTAGAATTGAAGATATGGGTACCGCCTTCATCCTCCTCAATGGGCATGTACTGACCCGGTCTTTTTTCCTCCATTACCGCGTAACGCCAGCGGCAACTCTGGGCACATTCACCGCGATTTGCATCACGACCGGTAAGCACATTGCTGAGCAAACAACGGCCAGAATAGGCCATGCACATAGCCCCGTGGACAAAGACCTCAATTTGAGCCCCCGTCTCTCGGCATATCTTGGCAATGTCCTCTTTTGTCAATTCTCGTGCCATGACAAGGCGGGCCATACCAAGCTCTTCCCAAAACTTTGCAGCCCGATAGTTCACCGTGTTAGCCTGCGTACTCAAATGAATGGGAATACTAGGTGCATACTCCTTCGCCAGGGCGAAGACTCCCACGTCAGCCACGATAAGCCCATCGACTCGAAGCTTTTCTAACTTAACTAAATATCCTGGGAGCAAATCGATCGCATCATTGTGGGCAAAGATATTCACTGTAACATAAACCTTGACCCCGCGGCCGTGGGCGATGCTTAGAACCTCCTGCAACTCTTCCATGCTAAAATTACCGGCCTTAGCCCGCATACCAAAAGCCTTTCCGGCTAGATAGAGGGCATCGGCCCCATATTCCATGGCGACTATGGCTTTCTCCATATTACCTGCTGGAGCCAGAATTTCTGGAATTTTCACTGTATTTCCTCCTAATAACCCAACGTCCGCCGGGCTCGCAAATGATCATTATACGTTTCGGTGAACTCATGGGTGCCATCACGCTTACTGACAAAGAAAAAGAAATCCGTTTCAGCTGGATTCAAAACCGCCAGCATAGATGCTAATCCCGGACTGGCAATGGGCCCAGGGGGCAAACCTTGATTACGATAAGTGTTATAGGGCGAGTCAATCTCCAAATCGCGATAGAGCACTTGTGGGCGGTCTTCGGGGGTCACATAGCGAACTGTCGGATCCGCTTGCAAAGGCATACTAATGGCCAGGCGATTCAAGTAGACTGAGGCAACGATCGCTCGCTCATGATCCACCATGATCTCACGCTCAACAATAGAGGCTAAGGTGGTGACCTCGTGCAGAGAAAAAGCACTTTCGTCCAACAAAGGAACGATCTCGGCCTTAGTCACCGTAATGAAACGCTCTACCATGTGACGAATCAACTCTTCCTCTGTGACCTCCTCGGGAAAATGATAGGTATCTGGATAGAGATAGCCTTCCAAAGATGCAATGGGCAAATCAAGAGGTATGTTCTCCCCAAAAACCAATGCGGCATTGGAAGCCAGCTCAATAAAGCGTTCTTTATCGGCGAGCCCCTTGTCGGCCAGTACGTCCGCAATCTGCTTTATTTCATACCCTTCCGGGATTACTACCCGTTCCAATTCTACGCGGCCCGAGCGCAAATAATCGATAATTTCTAGTGGCTTCATCTTGGGATTTAGAAGATAAGATCCAGCCTGTAGGCTTTGCTCGGCCCCCTCTACTTTAAGAAGAAGGCGAAATGCCGTAGGATCTGCGATGATTTCCTCTTCATTCAAGAGAAGGGCAATCTGCTTAGCAGGCATCCCCTGTGGAATACGCACCACCTTACTTGGCGCTTCAGGATCAGAACTTAAAGGACGATTACCCCAGATCATAAGGGCAATAGGACTAATCATGGTGCCTAAGAGTAGCAGCAAGAATAGAAAACGGACCATACCAAAACCGGTCCGCTTCACATTTGCTGGTAGACTTTCGGGCATAAAGTACACCCCCAAGAAAAACAAATCAGTAATCAGTGGCTTAGTCTAGTTCTTCGGAGTCCAAAACGGCAACCACTCTTTCGAACTCATCATCATCTTCAATATCCATCAGAATTTCTTCGCCATTCTCGTCAACTTCTACCTTGAAAATGAAAGCCTGGTCACCTTGATCATCTTCTTCAGGCATTAAGACTGCATATAGTTGCTCGTCAATCTCCAAATACTCCAAAATCGTAAAAACGTGTTCTGTCTCATCCTCATCAATTAGGACAATGGTGTCAGCCAACTCAACGTCATGATCATGGTCGTGGTCGTGCCCGTCAGGATTATGGGACATCGAATCTCCTCCTTTTGAACCTAGCTTTTACCGCTTACGATCCAAATATGCTTGCAAAATAACTGTAGCTGCCACCTTGTCGATGACCTGGCGGCGCTTAGCCCGACTCACATCACCCTCTAGTAGAATTCGCTCCGCTGCCACAGTAGAGAACCGCTCATCCCAATATTCTACTGGGAGCTCAAATTCCCTTTCCAATTCGGAGCCAAAATCGTAAATTTTATCCGTTTCAGGCCCATAGCTCCCATCAGTCCTGCGAGGCAAGCCCACCACAAACTTGTCTATCTTGTATTGGTCAACAAAAGCCTGGAGAGCTACCATATCCTTCTCTTTAGAAGCACGCCGAATCACCGTAACCCCCTGGGCCGTCCAGCCCATAGGATCACTGACCGCCACTCCAATTGTCTTTTGCCCCACATCCAAACCCAATAGCCTCATGGAAAGACCCCTTTAGATTACTTTGATCGCAAACTCTGGACAACTGGCTCCACAATACCCGCAAAAAACACATTCTTCAGGAAAAACTACCTTGGCCTTGCCATCTTGAAGCGCTAGCGCTCCATTGGGGCATGCGTTAACGCATGCACCACAGCCTATGCACCAGTCATCTATATGCAAGCGCCTCGTCGCAGGCTCGGGCGCAGGTAAATCGCGCCGACCTTCAAAAAAAGCCACGTTATGCTCTACTTCAGAGATCGCCTTCATGCCAACGGCTATGGAATCAATCGCAGGCCGCATTAGCAGATAATCAAGTGAAGAAGCCCAGTCTGCCAGGAGATGTCCTCCGCCTAAGGGTTTCATGGCTACGATACCCTTTCCCACCTTGTGCGCTTGGATAATCGCCGCTAACATCTCGCCTTTGCTTCCGCCTTGGATGCCAATCCCGGTACTGTTAATGAGTGGCGAAATCACATCAATTTCAGGAATCGTGCTAGCCGCTAAGACACCTCCCACATGGTGGGTTGAGATTCCTACAGCTTTAACAACTCCTGCCTTTTTTGCTTCCCAGAGTACTTCCAAGGCAGGCCAATGCCCTCTTAAGGTATGACTGGATTCTTGTTCATGGAGCATAAAAATGGGAATGCAATCTAGACCTAGCCCCGCCAGGGCTTCCTCTAGACTTCGCAACATTCCTTCTTTAGTGTAGGCATAGGATTTGGTAGTCACCACAACAGAACGCTGGGACTGAAAACCTTGCAGAGCCAAGCGAATGTGGTCATACGTCTGGTATAACTCTGCTGTATCAATAAAGTTAACCCCGAGCTCCAGAGCCCTGCGCAAAACCTCGCTTCCCTGCTGAGGAGAAAGACCCCTCTGCAAGGGGCCTATCGTCAAAGCACCAAAACATAATCGTGAGATTTCAAGGCCAGTGTGGCCTAATTCTCTGTATTCCAACTCGATCTCCCTCTATCGCCGTCTAAATAAAACACCTAGCGTATTCGGCCCACAGTGATTTGAGATGGTGCAACCGGCTTCTGTAACAATGATCTCTTCAAACACGCCATATTCTTCCACAATCGACTGCACCATTGCAAAAACATCAGGATCGCACCCAGCCCCGGTAATAAACACACGGCTCGGATCTAAAGCTGAAGGATCCTGAAGACGATCTAGCACATAAAGCCTAAGGGCCTTCTCAAAAACCCCGCGGTATTTGCGCCCTACGATCATGGCACCGTCTCGCACTTCAATAGAGGGCTTCAAGCGTAGAATCTTCGCCCCCTGGGCCGTAATGGTCGAGCACCTTCCTCCTTTGGCCAGGTAATCCAGCTGATCGATCATAAAACTAGCATCAATTTTTGTCCGCAGCTCATTAAGTATCTCTTGGATTTTTAAAAGTTCTATACCTTCTGCAGCCATCAAAGCTGCTTCGTAAACCAAGTGCCCGCTCCCTGTCGACAAATTCTTCGAATCAACAATCTCAACACCGGAAAAATCTCGAGCAGCTAGTACTGCATGATTATAACAGGAAGAAAAACCAGAACCTAAACAAATATGAATGACTTGATCCCCGTCTGCTGTCAATCTTTGAAAATGCTCTTGATACTCGTAGACGTTCACGGCACCGGTTACACAAGTTTTCCCTTCACTCACGAAACGGAAAATGTCCTCAGGACAGATATCTACAGCATCTTTGAATACCTGGTCTTCCACGGTTATGCTTAGGGGAGTAATAGCAATATTAAACCGTTCCAATAGCACCGGTGAAAGATCACAGGTACTATCTGCACTGATTCGTATCATAAGCCCCCATACTCCTTATTCCGCTTGCTTAAGATAATGTCTCACTAACTCTTCAAGAATGATATCTCTTTCAATTTCAAGGATGAGAGAACGTGCACTTTTGTGACTGGTAATGAATGTGGGATCTCCGGAGATGAGATATCCAACGATCTGTCCAAAAGGATTATAGCCTTTGTCCTGTAATGCTTCATACACCTGCTCTAACACAGTTCTTACCGCTTCGGAATTTTGCTCAAACGCCTGATAGCGAAATAATGCGGTTTTGTCGTGGGCATCACTCATGGTATCCCTCCTTTTCACACTTGGGTTGTCAACACTTCTCTCTTAATTCTATTCTCGAACTAGCTATTCATTCCCTCCAATTGTGCTCTGAAGAACTCGCGGCTTTGTTCCAACGCCTCGGGGAGCTTTTCAGGTAAACGGCCACCAGCTTGAGCCATGTCGGGCCTACCACCTCCTCCACCTCCGCAGATTTGGGCCGCCTGTTTCACAGCATTGCCAGCATGAAGCCCTGCCTTGGTCAAAGATTTCGAAACCATACTAAGTAGCAATACCTTATCTGTGCCCTTAGAGCCAAGTAAAATGGCAACTGGATCCAGGCGATCCCGAATGCGATCTCCTAAGGTGCGCAAGTCCTCTGCGTGCTCAGCATCCACTTCTGCTACTACGATGAAAGAGCCACCTACCTTCTCGGCTCCCTCTATTAGGGAGTCCAGGGATCCAAGGACGTTTTGTTTCTTCACACTAGCTAGTTCCTTCTCCAGCCTGCGGTTGGCCTCCAGGAGTTTTTCTACCTGGTCAGACAATTCTTCAGCAGGAACCTGTAGTTTCGATTGGAGTTCCTCCAAAATAGCACCCTGCTTGCGAATGTGGGCCACCGCTTCTGAACCAACGACCGCCTCAATCCTGCGCACCCCTGCGGCCACACTGCCCTCAGAGAGTATCTTAAAAAATCCGACCTCCCCCGTAGAACTCACATGGGTGCCTCCACAGAGTTCAAGAGAATGATCTCCGACTTGAACCATACGCACCTCTTCTTCGTACTTCTCCCCAAAGAGCGCCATCGCTCCTTGCCTTTTTGCGCTTTCTAAATCCGTAACAACGGGTACCACAGGCGAGTTTCTAAGGATTTCGTCATTTACCTGGTTCTCAATGCGCCTAAGCTCTGCATCACTAACCGCTTGGAAATGTGTAAAGTCAAAACGCAGGCGTTTCGGCCCCACATAGGATCCAGCCTGGTTCACATGATCGCCTAAAACATCTTTAAGAGCGCGATGCAGAAGGTGAGTGGCAGTATGATGACGCTCTGTTTCTTGGCGGTGATCTGTTAGAATACTTGCTCTAGCAGTGCTTCCTATGGTTATAGAACCCTCTTCTACCACTCCAAGGTGACTAATTAGACCCTGAACTGGCTTTTGAACATCGGTGATGCGTACCCGGCCGGTTTCTGTTTCAATGAGACCTTCATCGGCAACCTGACCACCACCCTCGGCATAAAACGGAGTCTTCTCCAGAATCACCGCAACTGTATCACCACAATCAACCTTGTCTACCGCGTGATCATTGGCGATCAAACCCACCACCTGCGTGGTCACTTCATTATGCTCATAGCCTACAAACTCAGTTGTAACCGCTCCACCTAATTCTGTATAGACTGCTAAACTACTGTCTAAGTAACCATGAGCAGTGCGGGACTTTCTGGCCCGTTCCCTCTGGGCTTCCATAGCTCGTTGAAAGCCTACTTCATCTACCGTAAAACCATCATCGGCCAGGATTTCCCTGGTTAAATCAATAGGAAACCCAAAGGTATCATAGAGTTGAAAGGCGTCTTTACCCGCGACTTGAGTTAATCCTGCTTTTTTTGCTTTCTGGGCTAGATCTTGCAACAGGCGCATGCCCTGCTCTAGAGTCTCGTTAAATCTCTGCTCCTCTAGTCCAACAACTTTGTAAACATATTCTTCGCGCTCTGAAAGTTCGGGATAAGCACCGCTCATCTGCTCCATAACCCAAGCTACCACTTTGTTTAAGAATGGATCATGAATACCAAGCAAGCGCCCATGCCGAATAGCCCTACGGATCAATCGACGCAGAACGTAACCTCGCCCCTCATTACTGGGTAAAACTCCATCTGCAATTAGAAACGTTACAGCCCGCATATGATCGGCGACTACACGCAAAGATACGTCCGCCTGAGCGTCGCTACCATAGGTCACATCGGCAAGCTGTCCGACCCCATCAAGAATAGGGCGAAGATTGTCCACTTCAAAAATACTTGTTTTTCCCTGCAAAAGGGCAGCCACCCGCTCTAAGCCCATGCCGGTGTCAATGCTCTTTTTCTCCAAGGGCGTATATGTATCCCCATCTTGATGAAACTGAATGAAAACGAGATTCCAAAATTCCAAGTAACGATCGCAATCACACCCAGGCCTACAATTCGGATCGCCACAGCCAAAGTCTGGACCCCTATCAATATGGATTTCCGAGCATGGGCCACAAGGACCAGAGCCGGTCTCCCAGAAATTGTCTTCCTTACCCAGACGCACAATGCGCTCAGCGGGCACACCCACATCGTTATGCCAGATCTCGAAGGCTTCGTCATCATCTAAATAAATGGATATCCACAGTTTTTCGGGGGGCAGCTGCAAATGCTCAACAACAAACTCCCAGCTCCAAGGAATGATCTCCTTTTTAAAATAATCACCGAAAGAGAAGTTTCCGAGCATCTCGAAAAAGGTGCCATGGCGATCGGTCTTCCCCACATTGTCGATGTCGCCAGTTCGAATACACTTCTGACTTGTGGCCACCCTAGGATGCACAGGTTTCTCGAGACCTAAGAACTGACGCTTAAAAGGCACCATTCCTGCAACAGTTAACAATAACGTAGGATCCCCATGGGGAATTAGTGATGCACTCGGTAAAATGCGATGATCCTTGCTTTGAAAGAAATCCAAAAACATAGTACGAATCTGATCAGCCGTGACTGTGTTGTTCTTCATAACGTACCGCTAGTGCGGTTCCCCCCATTTCTTCGCAGGGCAAAGCTCCTCCCTGATTACCTCAATATTACCGAACTGGTGCCCTATTGTCAACACGCCCCCAGTGTGGGAAAGCCTCTACAAGCTGTTACTGTGTCTGGGGGCGGCGCAAGAAAAAGAAAGCGAGAACAACCCTTATGATGGCAGCGACGGGAATAGCCAGGAGCATACCAATGATGCCCATAAGATCCGCTCCTATAAAGACCGCAAGAATCACAACCAAGGGGTGCAGGCCGACACGATCGCCAATTAACTTGGGAGAGATGATGGCGTTTTCAACCTGGTTGGCAGCCACAAACAGAAGGAGAACCCATAGCACTGTGAGGGGCGATTTAGAAAGGGCTAAAGCTGCCGCGGGAAGAAAGCCCAAGACGGGGCCGAAATAGGGAATGATGTCAAACAGACCAGCTAAGAAGCCGATAAAAGGAGCGTAGGGTATACCTAAGAGGTAGAGTCCTCCATAGATGAACAAACCTACGAACAAACACACCAAGATTTGTCCTCGGAAGAATCCATTTAGGGCAGAGTTAACCTCCTGCATAATGTAAAGGGCATCACCCCTATAGATAGCAGGAATGTATTTGAGGGCATTTTCGCGCATGGCTTGGTGGTCGCGCAGAAAATAGAAAGCCAAGACAGGAGAGATAATAAGTGAGATAATATGGGTGAAAGCAGACATGAGCGTTTGCATGAGTCTGCCTGCGAGGGCTTCCGTTGCCACCTGAATCCGTTCCATGATAATGGCGACGCCGTCGCGAATTGTAGCTGGAAGCTGAATGCGCCGAAAAAAGCCCACAGCATCTTGACCAAGGCTCTCCAGTTGAGAGGCTTGTTCAGGTAGCGTGCGGGCGATTTCCTCCAGATCCTTGAGCAGACTAGGCATAACAATCCAGAATGTTACACCCACCAGCACTCCAAAAAAGGCATAGACAACAAGAATTGCCACTATCCGAGACGATCCTCTTTTTTCCACAGCTACCACCAGGGGATAGAGAATGTAGGCAATGAGGATCGCGAATACGAAAGGGGTCAGTACAGTCCTGACCCGGTAAAGAAGAGCGAGTATACTTAGGAGAATGAATCCCCACCAGACCCGTTTTGACACTTTCCCTAATCCATCCAGTTATTTAGCTGTTGCTCTACTTGGCCTCGGGCTTTTCGTGCCAAGGTTCTTCCTGTGGAACGAACGTGCCTAGAAACAGACCCAGTCTTCATTGTATTGCCTAAATAAATGCCTACGGCCAGACCAACTAAACCCATCATCATCATGTTTCGACCATTGGCCATTGCAATCACCTCGTTTAGTTTTCTAAACTCTAGCTTCTCCAATTGGGCAAAAAAAAATCACCGAGCGTGCAACTCGGTGATCTGCGAGATTAAGAGGCTGAATTCGTGGCACTTCTTTTGCGATAGTCTGCGATAGCAGCCGCCATAGCCTCCGATGCAAGATTTGAGCAATGCATCTTTACAGAAGGAAGTCCGTGCAATTCTTCTGCTACCTGTTGGTTGGTAATTTGTTCAGCCTCGGCAACTGTCTTGCCCATGGCCATTTCTGTAATCACACTTGAGGTGGCAATTGCGGCCCCACAACCAAAGGTCTTGAACTTAATGTCTGTAATTACGCCGTCATCTACTTTGATCCATAGCTTCATGATATCGCCACAACGAGCGTTTCCTACTTCGCCTATGCCATCCGCATCAGCGATCTCCCCGACGTTGCGCGGATTTGTGAAATGATCCATTACTTTATCGGAATACATGTTGGTACCTCCTATCCTTGATAGAGCGGCGACATCTCGCGCAAACGCTCCACGATGACCGGTATTTCCTGTAGTACAAAATCCACATCCGCCTCGGTGTTTTCGCGCCCCAAAGTAAGACGAAGGGAACCGTGGGCAATCTCATGAGTCAAACCCATGGCTAACAGAACATGGGATGGATCTAGAGATCCCGAGGTGCATGCTGATCCACTCGAGGCTGCGATGCCCTTCAGGTCGAGATTAAGCAGCATAGACTCGCCTTCAATGTACTGAAAACAAACATTCACATTATTAGGAAGACGCTGAACCAAGCTTCCATTCACTTTTGTAGACGGTATCTTCTGTAAACCTTCAATTAAGCGATCACGGAGCTTAACTAGGCGTTCATTTTCCTGCACTCGCTCCGCCCGAGCCAATGCAAAGGCTCTGGCCAAACCCACGATTGC
>DHNI01000015.1:11633-11940 GCA_002409455.1 Firmicutes bacterium UBA5420
CTCTGGCCAAACCCACGATTGCCGCTACATTTTCTGTACCAGCCCGCCGGCGCCGTTCCTGCGCTCCCCCATGAATCAGGGGATCCAATCGGACTCCCTTGCGAACATAGAGGGCGCCAACACCCTTGGGCCCATAGAGTTTATGCCCCGAAAGTGAAAGCAAATCAACGCCCAACTCTTCTACGTTGATATCTAAGACACCTGCGCTCTGTACCGCATCGGTATGAAAATAAGCACCGTGCTTTCGAACAATGGCCCCTATTTCGCTAATGGGCTGAATAGTTCCTACTTCGTTATTAGCATGCAT
>DHNI01000015.1:12098-13103 GCA_002409455.1 Firmicutes bacterium UBA5420
CCTACTTCGTTATTAGCATGCATAATGGAGACCAAAATGGTATCAGGACGCAACGCTTCTTCTACATCGGTTGGGCTGACAAGTCCTTCTTCGTCGACAGGTAAGACTGTTACGTCAAATCCATGCTTCTTTAGCCATAGTGCGGCGTCGAGTACTGCATGATGCTCGACTGCGCTTGTGATAATGTGCTTGCCCTTCGTTTGGTAAGCCCAGGCAACACCCTTGATGGCTAGATTTGCGCCTTCAGAACCTCCTGATGTAAAAATGATCTCATTAGCCTGCGCTCCAAGCAGCTCGCTCACCTGGTCACGAGCACCATCTAAAGCCTGATGAGCCCGGCGACCCCAGCCATAAACACTGGACGCATTTCCGAATTCAGAGCTGAAATAGGGCAACATTGCTTCCACAACTTCAGGCCTTACCGGAGTGGTCGCAGCATGATCCATATAAATCTCACTCATTATTATTCCGCCACCTCGAGTCTGTAGGCATCCTGCCTCAAATCTTCTAATGTCGTATTATCTAGTACCTGCGTCATACTATCTTGGAGTTCCTTCCAAAGATTGCGTAGTACGCAGCGTTCGGGAGCCCGGCAATAGGGGCCTGTCCCCGTCTCCACATCCGCATCTAAACAATCCAAAGGGGTAATTGGGCCCTCTAAAACGCGAATGATCTCACCAATGGATACGTTGGCGGGAGAATTGGCAAGCTCATAGCCACCTTGTGCCCCCCGTTTGCTTTTTACGAGTCCAGCCTTTCTGAGTGCCGCCATAAGCTGCTCTAGATAGTGTTCTGAAACCACCTGGCGTTCCGCAACAGTTTTCAAGGCAATGGGACCATCTCCAAAGTGGAGAGCAAGATCGAACATAGCCCGTACCCCATACTCACCCCTTGTGGATACTCTCATATACTCGCCTCCAATTCATTTCCGACTAAATACGTAGGAATTGAATACGAGTTTATGATAGCACAACGCTAGCTTGACTGTCAACGCTTTTAAAGATC
>DHNI01000156.1 GCA_002409455.1 Firmicutes bacterium UBA5420
ACGCTGCGCCTTGACGATCATTGATTTCTTCGCCACAATATCTCTCCTTTCAGCTTCTAAATGGCATACCCATCAGCTTCAAGAGTTCATATCCTTCTTCATCGGTCTCCGCAGTGGTACCGATTACGACCATGAGGCCTCTTACCTTATCGATCTTATCATATTCAATTTCTGGAAAAACCAATTGCTCACGCAGACCGATACTGTAGTTTCCACGCCCGTCGAAGGACTTTTCCGAAACGCCTCGGAAATCCCGAATCCGCGGTAGCGTAATACTAATCAACCGATCAAGGAATTCATACATCCGCTCGCCACGCAAGGTCACTTTGCAACCAATGGCCATTCCCTCGCGGAGTTTAAATGCAGCTACAGACTTTCTAGCATGATTAATGACCGGCTTTTGACCAGAAATAATCTCCAAGTCTCGTGTGGCTGCTTCTAAGGCTTTCGGATCGCTAACAGCTTCGCCTACACCAATGTTTAAAACAATTTTATCAAACCTGGGTACCTGCATGATGTTCTTGTAGCTAAAACGTTCCATCATAGCTGGAACCACTTCGGTCTGGTATTTTTCCTTAAACCGTGCCAAGCACTACTCCCCCCTTCTCAAACAAACAAATCACACTGATTCAAGCTGAATACTTACATTCAGCACTAATCTATGGCTTTACCACACTTTTTGCAGTGACGCTCCAACTCACCATTCGCTTGCCGCTCACGGCTTACCCTAGTAGCCTTTTTGCAGCTCGGACAGACCAAGGCAACGTTAGAAGCATCGATGGGTCCAGGTGTGTCAATAATCCCGCCTTGCGGATTGGTTTGAGTGGGCTTGGTGTGTTTCTTTTGAATATTCACGCCATCAACAAGAATCTTGCCGGATCGAGGATTCACTTGTAAAACCTTGCCCCTTTTACCAACGCTATCACCGGAAAGTATGGCGACTGTATCTCCACGTTTTACATGAACTTTTGCCATTCCCCATCCTCCTTTCTACTAGAGAACTTCAGGAGCCAGAGAGACGATCTTCATGAAATCTTTTTCCCGCAATTCCCTGGCCACAGGCCCAAAAATACGAGTCCCTCTTGGATTGTTCTGGTCGTTTAAAATCACAGCTGCGTTTTCGTCAAAACGGATATACGAACCATCTTTGCGACCGTATTGCTTTTTGGTTCTGACAACTACAGCCTTCACAATCTCGCCCTTCTTAACCACGCCACCAGGAGTCGCGTGCTTAACGGAAGCAATGATCACATCACCGACACGAGCATAACGTCGTCCTGACCCGCCGAGTACACGAATACACAAAATTTCTCTAGCACCTGTATTATCAGCGACCTTTAAACGACTCTCTTGCTGGATCATCATAGCTCCTCCTTCCCATGCTATATTCTTTAACTAACGGGCCTTTTCAATAATCTCCATTACCCGCCAGCGTTTCTGTTTACTAATGGGTCTGGTCTGCATAATGCGCACCCTATCGCCTACGTTGCACTCGTTGAGCTCATCGTGGGCCTTAAACTTGGCGTTTCTCCGCATGGTTTTTCCATACAATGGATGTCTCACGGTTTGTTCGACTGCAACTACGACAGTCTTATCCATCTTATCACTGACGATAACTCCTACTCGAGTCCGCCTCATGTTTCTATCGTTATCCATCTGCGCTCCTCCCTTCCCGGATCTTTAGGAGAACTTAAGCTCGCTTAATGTTCAATTCCCTTTCGCGCATGACAGTCTTCACCCGTGCAATATTCTTCCGCACTACAGTGATCTGCATGGGATTACTCAATTGACCCGTAGCCAACTGAAACCTGAGGTTAAAGAGTTCCTCCTTTAACTCATCCAGTTTCACTTCTAGCTCACCTACAGAAAGATCACGAACTTCTTTAGCCTTCATTTGCGTCACCACCTGCCACAGCCCGAGATACGAATTTGCACCTGATCGGCAACTTATGGGCAGCTAAGCGCATAGCTTCGCGGGCCAACTCTTCAGGTACGCCGCCAATCTCGAACATTACTCGCCCTGGCTTTACCACTGCTACCCAATGTTCGGGAGCACCTTTTCCGGAACCCATCCGAGTTTCAGCAGGTTTTTGGGTTACAGGTTTATCCGGGAAAATCCGAATCCAAACCTTCCCACCCCTCTTAATGTGACGGGTCATGGCAATACGGGCTGCTTCTATTTGCGTATTCTTAATCCACCCTGGTTCTAATGCTTGAAGGCCAAATTCGCCGAAAGAGACTTCGGAGCCCCTTTGGGCTTTACCAGTCATACGACCGCGGTGAACTCTACGATACTTTACTCTCTTTGGAATAAGCATCCCTATTCGCCCCCTTTAGCCTTATTCTGGGCCGCCGTTTCAGGCAGGATCTCACCATTGTAGACCCACACCTTAACCCCAATCTTCCCAAATGTTGTATTCGCTTCTGCGAATCCGTAATCAATATCTGCCCTAAGGGTATGCAGTGGAATTGAACCTTCAGGATTCCACTCTGTACGAGCAATCTCTGCGCCGCCAAGGCGACCAGAACACATTACTTTTATACCCTGCGCACCAAGGCGAATAGCTCTAGTCTGAGCTTGACGCATAGCTCGGCGGAACGAAATACGTCTTTCCAGAGCAAAGGCAATACTTTCAGCCACTAGTTGGGCATTTGTTTCAGGAGTCTTAACCTCCACAATGTTTACTTGAACCTGTCGACCGGTCATGGATTCCAAATCCTTACGGAGCTTATCAACCTCTGTACCTCCGCGTCCAATAACCATTCCAGGCCTACCTGTATGAATCGTTACCTTAGCACGATTTGCAGCCCTTTCAATCTCGGTTTTGGCAACACCTGCTTGGAAAAAGCGTTGCTTAATCAGACGCTTAATTTCCAAGTCTTCGTGTAAGAGGTCAGCGTAATCAAGCTTGTTGGCGTACCATTTGCTGTCCCAGTCCTTTACAACACCAAGTCTAAACCCTACCGGGTGTACTTTTTGACCCACGCACTTATTCCTCCTTTTCCCGCAAAATCACAGTAATATGACTTGTGCGTTTACGGATGCGATTAGCCATGCCTCTCGCTCTAGGTCTAATCCTCTTTGCAGTTGGACCTTGATCGACATAGCACTCGGCCACGTATAAGGAGTCTACATCCATATCGTAGTTGTTTTCTGCATTGGCTACCGCGCTACGCACAACCTTTTCAACTATGGGAGACCCTCCCTTTGGCGCAAACGTTAAAATGGCCAAAGCTTCTTCCACATCCTTGCCGCGAATTAAATCAATTACTTGGCGCGCTTTGCGTGGTGAAATTCTAATATGTCTAGCAATTGCTCTCGCTTCCATTATTTCTCACCCCGTTCTGCTTATCGGCCTGACGATCTTTCTCCGGCATGCCCACGGAACATCCGCGTTGGGGCAAATTCACCGAGTTTATGACCGACCATTTCTTCTGTAATATATACCGGAACATGCTTACGCCCATCATGAACTGCAATGGTGTGACCAACCATATCCGGGAAAATCGTAGAGCGCCGCGACCATGTCTTCACAACCCGCTTTTCGCCCTTGTCGTTCATCTCTCTGACCTTCTTGAGTATGTGAGCATCAGCGAAGGGACCTTTTTTTAGTGATCTACTCATTCCTACACCTCCCCGTAGAGAACCTCATTATTTCTTACGACGTCTTACGATCAGACTATCGCTTGCCTTCTTCTTACGAGTCCGTGATCCCAGTGCAGGTTTACCCCAAGGAGTAACCGGTCCAGGACGACCAATAGGAGCCTTACCCTCGCCACCACCATGGGGGTGATCGACGGGATTCATAACTACGCCGCGTACATGTGGCCGCTTGCCTAAATATCTAGACCGCCCTGCTTTACCCACCACCATGTTCTCGTGCTCAACATTGCCAACCTGACCGAGTGTAGCCCGGCAGGCTTGCAGCACCATGCGAAACTCACCGGAAGGCAGACGTATTGTAGCATAAGCACCTTCTTTAGCCATTAACTGTGCCGCGGTACCAGCGGAGCGCACCATCTGGGCACCCTTGCCGGGCTGCAGTTCGATGTTGTGAATAACGCTTCCCACAGGAATGTTAGCAATTGGTAGAGCGTTACCGGGTTTGACGTCGGCGTCTGGGCCCGATTCAACTTGATCGCCCACTTTGAGTCCTGCAGGAGCCAAGATGTAACGCTTTTCTCCATCCAAATAGTGCAGCAATGCAATTCTTGCAGAACGATTAGGATCATACTCGATGGCAGCAACATTTGCTGGAACTCCATCCTTATTGCGTTTGAAATCAATAATACGATACTTGCGTTTATGACCGCCACCGCGATGACGGGCAGTAATGCGACCCTCAGCATTACGTCCACCGGTTGATTTGAGAGAAACTACTAATGATTTCTCCGGTTCCTTCTTGGTGATCTCCTCAAAGGTATAACCGGTCATGTTGCGACGCCCCGGAGTGGTCGGTTTATACTTCTTAATCGCCATTTTTCCGTCCCTCCTTAAAATCCGCCAAATACCTCAATGCTATGGCCTGGTTTCAGGGTCACCACAGCCTTCTTCCAATCGGATGTGTATCCTTCATGGCGTCCCATTCTGCGTAACTTACCCTTAACGCGTTGCGTGTTCACTTGCTGAACCTCGACATTAAAGATTTCTTCCACCGCAGCTTTAACCTGCATTTTGTTGGCTCTTAGATCTACTTCAAAGGTGTACTTATTCTCAGCCATTAAGTCGGTGCTTTTTTCTGTTACTATTGGTCGTTTAAGAATATCCCGCGCTTCCATTAAACAAGCACCTCCTCTAGCTTATTCACTGCATCCCTCGTCATAATCACTTTTTGGCTGTTCAGAATGTCATAGACGTTCAGGCCAATTGACTTGGCAACCACTGCTCCAGGAATATTGCGTGCAGACAACTCCACATTGGTATCCCACTCTGCAGTAACCAGCAAAGGCTTTTGCACATCGAGAGCCTTCAGCATACTGGCCATGACTTTGGTCTTAGGTTCATCTACTTGGAGCTGATCCAAAATTACGATATTGCCAGCAGCAACTTTTGCACTGAGGGCAGATTTCAACGCAGCCCGCCGTGCCTTTTTGGGTAGACGATAGGAAAAATCTCGAGGCGTTGGCCCAAAGACCACTCCGCCACCAACCCATTGGGGTGAACGAGTACTTCCTTGACGTGCTCGCCCGGTTCCTTTTTGTCTCCAGGGTTTGCGCCCGCCTCCGCGAACAAGTCCTCTGGTCTTGGTGGCCACGGTGCCTTGTCTGGCATTGGCCAACTGGCTCAGGACTACCTTATGCATCAGGTCTTGGTTCACTTCGACCCCGAAAATCGCATCATTGAGTTCTACGTCACCAACCTGCTTGCCTTCCATATTGAAAACGGCCACTTTCGGCATGATTGCAGCCTCCTCTCTTCTTCAAACTCTAAGCTTTTACTGCATTCTTGACAATAACAAAACTGCCTTTGACGCCTGGCACAGAACCCCGAACTAACAAAAGGTTCCGGTCTTGGTCAACCTTGACTATCTCCAGGTTCTGCGTTGTAACACGCTCCCCGCCCATACGACCGGGCAACTTGCGTCCTTTAAAGACTCGTGCTGGGTCAACCGCGTTGAGAGAACCTACACCGCGGTGGTAGTGGGAACCATGAGTCGAAGGTCCACGGCTTTGATTATGCCGCTTAATAGAACCCTGAAAACCCTTACCCTTGCTAGTGCCCGTGACGTCTACTTTTTCGCCTTCACTAAAAATACCAACGTCGACAGAGTCACCTACGTTCAAGTTTGCAAAATCATCGTCTGCACGGAACCTAATTTCCCGCAAATACCGGCGAGGCTTCACTTTTGCTTTGTCGAAGTGTCCTCTTTCCGGTTTATTAAAAAGTCGTTCCCGCCGATCACCAAAACCGAGTTGCACTGCAAGATACTGATCATTTTCCATCGTCTTCTTCTGCACTACGGTACACGGGCCAGCTTCGATGACAGTTACGGGGATTAGCAATCCTTCTGCACTGAATATCTGGGTCATTCCCAATTTTTTACCTAGAATACCTTTGGCCATCTTTCGCACCCCCTAAAATTGCTCCCACCGGTCCCAATTTAATCTTGAATCTTAATCTCAATATCTACACCAGCAGGTAAATCCAAGCGCATCAACGCATCCACTGTCTTTGGATTGGGATCCAAAATGTCGATTAAACGTTTATGCGTTCTCATTTCAAACTGCTCACGAGCATCTTTATGCACGTGGACAGAACGTAAAACGGTAAAAATGTTCTTGTCAGTAGGTAAGGGGATGGGTCCCGAAACCGTTGCTCCTGTCCGCTTTGCAGTATCAACAATTTTCTCTGCAGAACTGTCCAGGATCTTGTGATCAAAAGCCTTTAACCTGATTCGAACCTTTTGCTTTGCCAAGAATAATCAATCCTTTCGCTCGATAGACGAACATACTCTGTGAAAATTCCCTGAATCAACCGTAGACACGACCTAAAGTGAGCCATTGATGTAGTCGCCAATTCCCTAAATCGCTTGTGGAGTTTGTGTAACAAACTCCAAGGAGCTGCCGACATGGTCAGCTGCCCTCATTTAGATACCTGTGTCTAGTCGGCTGCTCCAGCAACCTTCCACGTCATCGCCAACTCAACTTAAACAGTCGGATGGGAAAAGTAATCTAGAAAGGCGTATGATAGACTACTTTTCCCGTCCGGTAACGACTAGCTTTATCTGTATCTGCTGTTTAGGCAATAATCTTGGTTACAAC
>DHNI01000004.1:0-324 GCA_002409455.1 Firmicutes bacterium UBA5420
CCTGGGTCTATGTTATGGGGACCAGGGAAGCGTTAATCCGTAAGATTTACGTGGCTTTGGCGACTGATCTTGTCTTCTCATGAGGGTGGGCTTGTTACATAGCTATGTTGACTGCTCTCATCGATACACATGGAATAATTGATGCTGTGTTTTGAAACCAGGGGAAGATCAGATCCGATAATCGTTGATCGCTAGAAGGATGCTCTCATGCGTAGCAGCCGTGAATGAGTTCTAGGTAAGCGTCAAAACGAGTACACCTACCAACTTCATGTTTGCGATGAGATAATGAGGCTACCATCGGAAAGGAGTTGGTTTTTTGTCCAA
>DHNI01000004.1:480-901 GCA_002409455.1 Firmicutes bacterium UBA5420
AAAGGAGTTGGTTTTTTGTCCAACAAACAAAAGCAAGAGCTATGGAATGAGCGCATACAAGACTTTCTTGCTAGCGGTCTGAGCCAAAGAGCCTGGTGTGAGGAACAAGGGCTACGGGTAGGCCAATTAGGATACTGGCTACGCAAATCCAAGACTGAAGCAAATTCCAGCAATGTCCGCTGGCTCAGCTTAGATACCATTACCCCACCTGGGACCGGGATTTCCCTAAGGATTGGGAGTGTTAGTCTTGACGTTACCCGCGGCTTTGACCAGGAGGTCTTAGCTGATGTAGTTCGTTCTCTAATCGCCGTATGCTAATTGGCCACCCGAGGCAAAAGGTCTACTTGGCTGTTGGTGCTACGGATCTTCGGAAAGCGGTCGACGGATTAGCCGCTATCGTCCAACTAGACTTCGAGCTGAA
>DHNI01000004.1:1188-3067 GCA_002409455.1 Firmicutes bacterium UBA5420
GATATCACCTGGAAAGACCTGCGCTGGCTCCTCGAAGGAAGCCCCTTAAGATCAGTGGAAAGCCGCGCTGTAACGCTCCCTAAATATGTCCTCTAGGGCACAAATTTCTTTTGAAATTTTGCCCTTTTCTTGCAGGAATCGGGACTCAAAACGCGAAGCTTCTATGTATGGTAAACACTACGGAAACCCCAACCACAACTGAACAATCCTGGCAAGAGCGGGCTAAAAAGGCAGAATCACAAGTTGCAACCCTCTTGCAGGAGATGGAGTATCTCAAAGCCCAAGTGCGGCTGCTGACTGCTAAGCGCTACGGTGCCTCTAGTGAAAAGAGCAAGCAAAACAGTAACCAGCTGTCTTTGTTTGACTCTGTCTTCAATGAAGCTGAAGCCTCAACAGAAGCCTTTGCTCCGGAACCTGAGCTTGTCAGCGTTCCGGCACACAAAAGGAAGAAGTCCAAAGGCAAGAAAGGACAGGTTCTTGAGGGCTTGCCAGAAAATATCATCGAATACCATCTTTCCGAAGAGGAGATGGTCTGTTCATGTTGCGGTAACCAAAGACATGTTATCCGTCAGGAGATCACCAAGGAGCTTGCTGTTATACCTCCCCAATTTTCTGTCAATGTGCATGTGCAAGATGTATGCGGATGCCGTCACTGTGAAGCCAGCGGCAATGGCAGTGAGCAGATTATTGTTGCAGCTCCCAAACCCAATAGGGCGTTTCCGGGGAGCATTGCTTCCCCTTCAGTTGTAGCCCACGTGATAGAAGAAAAGTATGTCATGGGTGTGCCGCTGTATCGCCAGGAACAGCAATGGGCCAGACGTGGTATTCTGCTCTCAAGACAGAATATGGCCAACTGGGTTGTCCATGCTGCGCAAAACTGGTTTGAGCCCATCTATACCAGGATGAAGGAGATTTTGCTTGAACAGGACATAATTATGGCTGACGAGACTTCGATCCAGGTCCTTCGGGAGGATGGCAAGACACCCGAGTCCAAGTCCTTTATGTGGGTCTACCGTTCGGGACGTTATGGTCTAGGTATAGTGCTTTACGAGTATCAACCGTCGAGGGCACAGGATCACCCTAAAGAATTCCTAAAGGGCTTCAAGGGGTATCTAACAACAGATGGCTACGCCGTCTACAACAGTCTGCCCGATGATGTGATCAACACTGGTTGTTGGTCCCATGCTAGGCGAAAATTCGATGAAGCCATTAAAGCCAGCGGCGGCAAACAGAAAAATCCTAAAGCACTCGAAGGGCTGGAATTCATCAAGAAATTGTATGATATTGAGCGAGCCCTGAAAGAGCACGATCCCCAATCACGCTACGAAGAACGCCTTTTACAAAGCAAACCTATACTGAAGGCTTTTTTGGCATGGCTCCAAGCAACCAACAGTGAGTCCTTACCCAAAAGCCATCTCGGTAAAGCCATCAACTACTGCCTTAACCAGTGGGAACCACTGAATACGTTTCTGCTTGATGGCAGATTAGAAATCGATAACAACCGTACGGAGCGTTCCATCAAATCATTCGTGATCGCCCGTAAGAACTTTTTATTCTGCGTGGCTCCTTACGGTGCCAAGGCTAGCGCCGTCACATTCGCTTTGATAGAATCGGCCAAAGAAAATGGTTTGAAACCCTTTGAATATTTAAAGTTCTTGCTGGAGGAGTTACCCAATGCTACAACCAAGGATCTTGACAAGTATATGCCTTGGTCAGAGGACATCCCGGAGCATTGCAGAACCCCTAAGCGCCGATAAACTCCCTTACGCAAACCTTCACTCGAACAGTGGAGGTTTTTCACTTTCTGCATTGAAATCCAAGGTGTAAAATCAAATCGGTCCACTTTGGCCTGTCAAGGTGCGTGCGTTTTGACGCTTAC
>DHNI01000115.1:0-597 GCA_002409455.1 Firmicutes bacterium UBA5420
AGTCGCAGAGTATATGTTTTTTCTACCTTTGAAAGTGCAAGAAGCTCTCGTGCACCTAAATTGACAACTTCGACTTCAGCTGATCTTTCAGTTTCTTTTGCAATCCTTATTACCATATCTTCTTTTTGTTTTAACCGTGCATTTATCTGGCCAGTATCTCCTTTTGTCGCACACACAAAGTGTACAACCAATCTAGGATGAAGATCGATTAATTCTAGATATGATTCTTGAAATAGCTGAATAGCATCAACAACGGCCTCTGAATACGAATCCGTCAAGGTGTGTTTGTCGATGTCAAAAGTCAGTATATTTTTAGCGAGGCCCTGAAATTTATCATATGCTTTTTCTCCAAAGCTTTTTTCCCTTTTGGCCTGTATGATGTAGAGATCGAATTGAGGGTTTGTTTTTTTATAATCTGATTTATCAATAGTCTCCTCAACTAATGAGCCATTAATGAGTAAGAAAAAACCATCAATTCCGCCATCATCTGACCCATTTACCCGTCCTGACTCTAATTCGTCTTGGGAAAGATCATAATCTTTTAGAACCTGCTCAAAAACAAATAGCTCAAAAAAGTCACTATCCTTCATTGTAGGC
>DHNI01000115.1:738-1002 GCA_002409455.1 Firmicutes bacterium UBA5420
AGGCAGATCTCGTTCCTTCCTCTGTTTTAATGCATTATCTAGGAATACTATATCGTTTGATGACAAGCAAAGGCCCAGCCAGAAATCGTTTCATTCGACTTAAAGCATTTTACTAGTTTTCGTAGCTATTGAATCACCAGAATAAGATTAAAGTTACACATACCAATGCCATAGTCCAATATGGCGGGTGAGAGCGAAGTAATAACTCGGAAGACGAGAATCGATAAAGCACTCTTGGTTGCTGGCTGGCAACGGATAATGCCA
>DHNI01000115.1:1129-4547 GCA_002409455.1 Firmicutes bacterium UBA5420
CTGGCAACGGATAATGCCATTCAGAGATGATACGACAATTGGAACAGCGGCGATAGAAGAATACCCTACACTCTCGGGCCTAGCTGATTATATTCTGTTCCATCGCGGTGTCCCATTGGCCGTTGTGGAAGGTAAGAAGGTGTCTGTCGCCCCCCAGAATGCTATCGTTCAGGCTGAACGTTATGCTAGAGGCTTCCAGGGCAGCCCATTCAGTTATGATGAGTACAAAGTTCCCTTCGCATACTCGTCCAATGGAACCAAGATTTGGTTTCGGGACCTGTGACGAGGGACCAGTAGGTCGAGAGAACTGGCAGGTTTCCATACTCCTGAAGCGCTGGAGGAGATGCTCCACCGTGATGCTTCCGAGGCTGAACGATGGCTCCGCACGACCCCGTTAGATCACAAGTATCTGCGGCCGTACCAGAAAGAGGCCATCTACAAGGCCGAGGATTCGATTATCAAAGGGAAGAGAAAGATGATGGCGGCCATGGCCACCGGTACCGGCAAGACGGTCACGATATCTTAAACGGTTCATCCTCTCGAGCATTGGCTTTAAGGTAATGAAGCGTCCCCTTGCTGAATCCAATGGCTTTCCAATCAGCATAGGGCATCGACAGTATCTTTTGCCTAAGCTCGGCCGAATCGTCCCTGACTAATGCTGGCACAGGATTAGCGAAATCGAGGTCTTCCTTCGTGCCCTGCAAATAATCAACGAATTCAGCCGCCTTCGGGTTAGAACATTGCCCCATTCCCAATTCTTACCCCTAAACTTCACCTTGGTCGTGAGTTGCTCATGAACTACTCCGACTAGCTTTTGAGCACCTTCAGACCGAAGACGAACGACGTAATTGTCAGTTCGAACGAAATCCTTCTTGGTGAAGATGTTCTGCTCCAGCGAACGAATGACTGCGACATCAACCATCCAGCGGAATGGTTCCTGAAGATCGTATGCTAGTGGTGACTTGCCAGGAGCCATCTCGTGAACGAATCCGATGTATAGGTCGAGGCCGTTAGCGTTGATGGCCCTGATGCAGTGCGATTCCAGTAGCGAGTAGCCATAGTTGAATAAAGCGTTGATGGGGTCGACGGCAGCCATCGGCCTTCCGGTCTTTCCGAACAGTCGACCTTCAAACTCCAGTCGCTTATCAAACGTCTCAGCGAGAATTAGCCAGTAGTTACGGGCAACCATGCCCTCGATGTCACGGACCTTGGTGATCGTATCAGCATCTAGGAGCTTGTCCTTGTATTCGTCAAGCTCCCAGAAACAACCTTTCTTCGTTTCCCTTACGTCGGGATGCCTCTGGGCAACCCAATCCAGGACTGCTATGGAAGCCCGTATCTTGGCGTCGATGAACTTCTTACCAATCTCCACCCGGTTCTTGCTGCTGAATGCCTGATATTGGGCGAAGCGATTCGCCCCCTGCTTCGGTCCCGGGATTGTGACACTGGCGACGAGGCTACCATCCCAATTCAGTATGGTTAGCTAGATGTTTTGTCTGGATAGCCACTTGATTGCTTCGAGACTAATGTTGCCGGAGTGGCCATAGATCACGATATTGTCGAACTCGTCGTGCTTCGGTTTTAACTCGTAAGTCATCGGTTCCGGGCGTTCAAACTCGCACCCGTCCGAATCAGCAGGTGTGAATTATCAACTCGTATCGAAATTCCGTGACCTGATAAGTAGAGTGTTCTCATTAAAAATTGCCCCTATTTGATGGACCATCACCTAAGTATTCGACATCGTATTCACTAAGCGTACAAGCCCCTAACAACAGCGCCACAAAGTAATATTGTAGCAGCCTGTATAAAAAGTCTGGCTAGGCCAAAAAATGAATAAATTGACGCGAACAAAAAGTGGAACATTTCGAAAAGATATCTATTACTCCCGCACTCTCATGCATAGCCAGGCTCCCACCTTCCGGATTCAATTTTGGGGGTTTTGCATCTGGCCCGATGTCCAGCGTCAGTTTAGGGGTGTGGTGGCCCAAATGTTCCGGGCGCTGATCGAGACTTTCTGCTGTTTTGGCGGCAGTAGGTCTTCTCTGTCGTGGTCGTGGAGACGTGCCCGTATAGCACGCTTACCATGTCAGTCGGCACTCTTTCATCTAGAAGCATTTGATCAGGTTCGGCGGCACTTGTGGAGATCGAGTTTGGCCACCTTGGTGTCAGCCTATATCCAGCGGACCATGTAGGTTATACTGTTTGATGACAGCTTGCCATCGGTCTTGTCTTTGAGGGCAGGGAACAGGAACTCGTTGTCTGGCCTCTTGGCAAGCAGCTCTCTTGGTAAGGCATTTCTCAGGAAGGACGGGCACTATAGGCCCAGGGGTGGTCTCGGGCTCTCCATAGGAGTCTTCGCCCTTGGGGGTGCTCGATGTGATACGTCTCGTAGCCGTCCTTAAGGTATAGTTCATGGACTTTTCCCTCCTTTAGCTCCTTGGGCCTAACACCTGAAGCCAGGCTCAGGACGACCAGGGCATAAGACTCAGCTTGTACCATTCCTCTGGGTCGTTTTCTGTGCCTTGCATGATCTTATCAAAATCCTCCCTCTCTAGGGATGGTAGTCGGCTGGTCTTGGTGCGCTTCCTAAACTTGTAAGCAGTCTTATTCCTGTAAATTTTCCACCGATAGATTGTTGGCGCACTTAAGGGGGGCATTCAAGGCCGAGATGTCGTGCTCGAAGTCTTTCCTTTCTTGCCCTTCTCGATCAACTATTCCACGAAAGCGCCACCTCCTTCTCAGTCATTTTCTCGGGGTTGATCGTCCCGATGACTCCACCTTTCTTGAGGCCACCGAGTCGCGTTTATTCGCCGCAGCCTTCTCGTCTTTCGGGACCATATCCCCCGCCCAACCGCTGTTCTTCATATATGTGTTAATCCATGCTAGGGAGGGAGAGCGACCCACAGACGTCGCCTCCCTTTTCTTTCTGGCCTGTCTATTCTTCCTTGACGGAGAGTTCACCACCACCGCGGCCATGCACGGCATTGGCTTCCTCGGAGTAGGAATGGCATTGCGCCTTCGTTTATTTGTCGACTGGTTGGCAACTCTCACATGAGCTTTTCTTCGCTCTCCCCATCCCGGCCGCCCTTTCCTTAGACTCTCCAGTCTAAAAAACTCCCTTAGGGATCGCCCCTACCAATTCTGACGCCTTAAGTCGGTCAGGGAGAGGGATAAGCTCGGGGAGGTCTCTCCTGATTGCACCTCGCTCTCGCTGGCCATCACCAACATTTCCAGGTGTTTCTGCCTGGATTGCATCAGGCCCTCTCCTCTTCTGGAGTCAGGTCGATGGAGGATTGCTTCGTCTTACCGGCCTCAGGGGACGGGAAGTCGCCATCAATCAGCCTCTCGCGCAATCCGTCAAGCTCGCCAATGAGGAAACTAGGTACAAGGGAGGCCACTTTTCTGAACCCCTCGATGG
>DHNI01000115.1:4690-6381 GCA_002409455.1 Firmicutes bacterium UBA5420
CGATGGTCTGATCCAACATCTCGACCCATTTTCTGCCGTAACTCCCAAATGCGAGTTGAGATGTCGCTAGGTCTGTGTCGAAAAGCTTACGGTAGACTTTTCCTTGATTGGGTTAAAGCAGCCGCCTGGTGACGCTCCCTAATCTGGACAGTGACGAGATCCTTCTCGGACAGCTCGATGAGGTAATTGTAGGCCGTTTGGAGGATATGTGCTGGTTGGACGGATAACTAGTGTTAAGGCGTCCGTAATCTCCTCCACGGTGAAGTCACAATACTTAGCCCTGGCATCCAGTATCTTCTGATGACTTTCCGGGAGGCCCGCCCTCTGGTTTCGGCTGAAGTGCCTCCACAGTCCAAGGCTCAAGTATTGTCGCTAAGGTTGGCAAAGATATATCATCGACCGTCCCCGAGCTTGATTGCCATTCTATTGAACCGGTTGGCGTACGCGATGGGCGAGACTAATGTGTGGTACTTCAGGAGGTGTTCATTGGCCCATATTCGGTCTGGCGTATGAGAGGTCCGAAAAGGATAATCACGATAAAATCTTCCTCCATGATGACATCCATAATTCTCTTCGCCAGGAAGATAGAGAACTACTCCCTGAGAGGTCACCATAGGCCATCCCCCTTTGCTGGAACCTTTCGACCCGCTTGGACTGATCAATAGATTCGTCCACATTGGCCTTGAAGAATCGATTGGAGAGCTGTGACAGGTTATCTTCCACGACCTCGGCCGAGTTCGCCCAGATCGTAAGCATGCGTGTGATGGGCTGCCCCTCGTACTTCTTCTTGTCGTTGACGGTCTTCTTGTCCATCGACTTCTTGCCGTTTCGATGACATCTGCTTAAGGAAAGTCCTGGTGGCATCGTTCTGATCCTTAAGCCTGTCGATGACCAGGAGCTTCCTATCGAAGGTCAATGAAGTCTTCTCGGCTTTGGCATCGTAGAATGCCGCCTTTGACGACACGCGGGGGTCGTCAGCTTGTGGTAGGGTACATAAAAATCTGGGAAAGTATTAAACTCCAAAAATCATTTATCTTGGAGAATCCAGCATGTCAAATCCTAAATGTCAAAAAATTGCTGGTAAAATCCAAAATTGCTATAGCTGTTGGGGAAGACATCAGTGAAATCTAGGACATTTGTAAAGTGGGCCGGAGGAAAAACACAACTCGTTGATTCAATAGTAAAGTTGATGCCGCAATCACTATCCGATGATGGCGTTAATACATACGTTGAGCCCTTTTTAGGTAGCGGGGCATTATTTTTTGAAATAGCTCACCGATTTCCTGACGTCAATTTTCTACTAAATGATAAAAACAAATCGCTCATTAATACATATCATGTAGTAAAAAATAAACCAAATGGGTTAGTAAGGAAGCTCGAAAAGATATGTGATTATTATTGTGATTTAGATCAAAATAGCAAAGCATTTTTTTTCCAAGAAATGAAAAAACAATATAATGAAGTTCTAAAAAAACCAATAAATTATCCTACAATAAAAGAAGCAGCGCTTTTCATTTTCATTAACAAAACCTGTTTTAATGGACTATATCGATTAAACAGAAATGGCAGTTTTAACGTTCCACATGGTAATGTATCTGGAGCTATCTTCAATAAAACAAATATTTTGGATGCCAGTAAGAGTCTCAAAAAAGCTCAACTATTTTCTCTTGATTTTAAGGAATTTATAAATC
>DHNI01000115.1:6550-7474 GCA_002409455.1 Firmicutes bacterium UBA5420
TGATTTTAAGGAATTTATAAATCTCCACATACCAAATCCAGAAAAAACCTTTTTTTATATCGACCCACCATATACAGTAAAGCATGGAAATAATGGTTTTTTAGCATACAATGAAAAAATATTCTCTTGGGAGGATCAAGTTTCATTGGCCACATTAAGTGCTTCTTTGCGCAGTCATGGTTCCAAGGTGATGGTTAGTAATGCTCACCATTCAGATGTCATCAATCTGTATGAGGAAATAGGATTTCACATGAGTGTGGTATCCAGATCAAGCGTAATTGGTGGAAGTCACGCAAAAAGAGAACGCGTTTCTGAATGCATTTTCACATCATATAATTAAAAAAAAGGGAAGGTGTCCTTCGTATGTCAACAGAGCTTAATGGATTAGCAACTGGAGATGAGATTAGTCAACTGTTGCGGCAAAAAAAGCGTCGTTATGATTATTTGAGTGTAAAAAAAGACACCGAACAGGCATATGTTGCCGAGGGGTGGGCAATAGAAAAAAAGTATAAAACTGTAACAAAGCTGAAAAGAGAAAAACCAGTTGGTAGGCTTCTAGAAGATCAAGTTTGGTGTGTTCTCGCCCAAATGGATTTTAAGGAAATGAACAAAAACAATCAATTTAAAATTCCGATATCTGAGAACGGTAATGTTAATCCAAAACAGATAGATGTCTATGCAAAAGATGATGATGTTGCGTTAATTGTTGAGTGCAAATCTGCTAATAAATTGTCCTCGGGTTCGTTTAGGAAAGATATTTTGGAGATCAATGGGTATAGAGAAGAAATCATTAAATCAATAAATAATTGCGGTAATAAAAAATTAAAAGTGGGTATCATATTTTCAACAAAGAATTTAATATGGAACCAATCTGATCTAGATTTAGCAAAAACACACAATATCACAGTGATAACAGATGATGAA
>DHNI01000067.1:0-9166 GCA_002409455.1 Firmicutes bacterium UBA5420
AATCCCTAGTCCAACGACTCCAACGACTCCACGCAGGTGCTGAAAAACTGGGTGCGCTGAGGATAGACCCGCCTATCGCCGGTAAGGGTTACGCCAGCCTGCAAGGGCAGATTTTCTGCATTATGTCCAACCGAAATCAAGAATTCCCCCGGTTCCGTGACCCATAACCCTTCTTGATCAAGGAAGGATAGCAATTCAAGTGGAATAGAAAAGCTGAGCTGTTTGCCTTCTCCACCTGCGAGGTGAACCGAGTGAAAGCCCTTCAGTTCCATCATGGGGCGAGTGCGTGACGCCACTCGATCAGAGACGTAGACCTGGGGAACATCGCGACCTTCCCTTTCCCCTGTATTCGTAACGGTGAAGGATACAAGAAGAGCCTCATCTTCGATGGACACCGAAAGTCCATCATATTCAAAAGTAGAGTAGCTTAAGCCAAAGCCAAAAGGAAAGAGTGGCTTACTATCGACTTCTAGGTAATGTCTGTTCTGCGATATATAGCGCCGACTATAGTAAACTGGAGTCTGCCCCACGTCCTTGGGAATGGACACAGGCAGCCTTCCACTCGGATTGTGATCGCCAAATAACACGTCTGCTACTGCATTGCCGCCTTCTTCACCAGGCAGCCAAGCTTCCACAACGGCGGCAGCATGTTCTTTCAACCAAGGTAGAGCCAAAGGGCGTCCGTTAATTAACACAACAACGGTAGGAGTGCCCGTTGCGATAACGGCTTCTACAAGCTCTTGCTGCACACCTGGCAAGCTCAAATCAATACGATCGTGAAACTCTCCATCAGATTCGCCAATTTCTTCATCAATGGCAAAGTCAACATAGCGTTCCTCATCGCTTAAGACATTAACGCCAGCTAAGCCTGATCGACCCCCCACCACCAAAACTGCAATCTCTGCTTGTTTAGCCGCCTCTACCGCAGCAGGTATTCCGGTTTTATCCATGCCGACAACCGAGCAACCTTCTGCGTGCATAATCTTGGTCTGAGGCCCAAGTTTTCCAGAAATGCCTTCTAGGACACTGATCACGCGCACTGCATCTTCCTTGCGGTTCACATGTGCACTATAGGCGTAATCCCCTAATAAACTGCGTGTAGATGCCGCATTCGGCCCCACTATGGCCATGGATGACAGTTCCTTGTCAAGTGGAAGCAGATTATCCTCGTTCTTCAAAAGTACGATAGAATGCTGTGCTGCTTTTCTGGCAAGATGGCGGTGTTCTGCTGTTTCAAATTGCCTTTTTTCATTCACCGGCTGTACAAATCGCTGATCAAAAATGCCTAAGACCAATTTCAAGGCAATATGACGCCGAACCGATACGTCTACTACCTGCTCTGCAATCAATCCTTCCTGCACAGCCTCAACCAGCTTGTCGCCGTAGCACTGAACTTCAGGTAGCTCAATGTCAAGGCCCGCCTCGAGGGCTAACACACCCGAATGCTTTTCACTTGGTGAAACGCGGTGATCGGTGTTTAGCATGGGAATACTCCAATAATCTGAGACAACAACACCTTCAAAACCCCATTCATCCCTAAGAATGGAGGTCAGAAGTTTCTTCGATGATGCACAGGGTTCGCCATCCCAATCATGATAGGCATTCATCACGGATAAAGCCCCTTCTTCCTTAATGACTGCTTCGAAAGGCAAAAGGTGCTCCTCACGCATTTCCTTTTCCCCCAATGATACGGGGGCGTGGTTGCGGCCGCCTTCGCATACCCCATGGCCTGCGAAGTGCTTTAAGGTAGCTACAATTCCCTGTTTTAAATCTTTGCCTTGGAGACCCCGTACATAGGCAGCTGCCATGGAGCTTACCAGGTAGGGATCCTCCCCAAAGGTCTCTTCAACACGGCCCCATCTGAGATCCCGAGCTAGATCTAAGACCGGCGATAACCCGAGATGGGCTCCAACAGCCCGCATTTGCTCACGGGTCACCACTGTCGTTTGCTCCTGCAATTCTGGTTGAAAAGAGCTTCCCATGCCTATGGATTGGGGGAATGTTGTTCCTCCTTTGGCCATATAGCCCGACAGACATTCTTCATGTAGCAGGGCCGGGATTCTCAAACGCGTATGGTTGAGTAGATATTCTTGGATCTCGTTCGCCGCCTCCGCCGCCTCCCTTGGGCCAAGATCGCTAGCACCTGCTAAACGAGTAATCTGGCCAATGCCATTTTTGAGCAGCTCTTTACCTTGCTCGGTGAGCTTCCCGTTTTCCAGCAACTCTTTGGGCCCCAAAGAGCCCAATTGAGCAACTTTCTCCTCAAGGGTCATGCTAGCGACGATCCGTTGAGCTTCTTGCCAATGAACCGTAGAGATTCGTACGTTATCCATCATGGTTTCCTCCTGTCTTGTTATCGTCTCTTATCCCTTAAGGGCACCTGTCGTCATACCCTTGATCACCTGTTCCTGAAGGAAGAAATAAATCATAATCAGAGGCAGAGCCGCCAGGGTCAATGTTGCCATAATTAGTGGAATATCGATGCTGTATTGGCCTTGAAAATTCCACAAGCCCATGGTCAGATTCCAGTTCTTCTTGCTCGTTAATAAGACCAATGCATAAATGAACTCGTTCCACAGCAGAATAAAGCTGTAGATAGCAACCGTTGAAAGGGCCGGTTTAGAGAGGGGCATCACCACTTTCGTATAAATTCGTAGCCGCGAAGCACCATCCATGACCGCTGCTTCCTCTAGTTCCAAAGGGATATCACGCATGAATCCTACCAAAACAAAAACGGAAATGGGGAGACTAAAGGCAACATAAGGACCAACTAAAGCCGCCAAGCTATCATAGATTCCCAAGGCCCGCGTCAAATTGTAGACTGGAATTAAGGTGATATGAATGGGAATCATCATCCCTGCCACAAAAAGTCCATACACCAGGGTGCTAAAGCGAAAGCGAACGCGGCTAATTACGTAGCTCGCTAAGGAAGATACCAGAATGATAACCACGACCGAAATCACTGAGACCGATACGCTGTTGAAAAAGAACCGGAAGAATCCACCCTCAATCACACGGACATAATTGGTGTAGAGAAACTGTTCAGGAAAAGCCCACACTGGCTTAATCAAAAACTCCATCCTACCTTTGAGGCTGGTGTTGATCATGAAGATAAAGGGATAGAAGCTAATCACAAACCATACGGCTGCAAAAAGATAAAGGCAGGCCTGTTTGATCCCTCTTCGGATCATCCCTTGCCACCCCCTTCGTACTCTCGGCGGCGGGTGGTTCGCAGGAAGACCATGGACAAGACAAAGCCAATGGTAAACAAGGCTACGGCAATGGTACTGCCATATCCCATACGAAAGTGTTGAAATGAACGCTTATACATGTACGTAGCCATAAGCTCCGAAGCATGATTTGGCCCGCCACCACTTAATACATGAATTAAATCAAAGTACTTCAGGGAACCAACCAGCGACAACGTAGCAGCGTTAATTATCGTCGGCCACAATAAGGGAAGTGTAATCGTCCAAAACATGTTCCAGGCTGAAGCACCATCAATCTTGGCTGCCTCATAAAGTTCGTCAGGAATTCCTGCTAATGCAGCCATGAACAAGAGCATGTAAAAGGGGGTAAACTGCCAGTTAATTGCGTTGATGACGGAATAAAGTACGACCTTAGGATCCCCCAACCAGTCTTGAATCCAACTAAAGCGACCGATGGCCTCAAGGAACATATTAAGTAGGCCAAATGTGGGTTCGTAGATATAACGCCACAACATGCCTATGGCTACAGCGGACATCAAATAGGGTAAGACATAGATCGTCTTCAACAGTTTTGTCCACCGAAATCGGCTGGTTAAGAGCAATGCAAGGGCAATACCCATAGGTAGTTGGAAAAGTAGAGAAACAACGACTAACGTGACATTGTTCTTGAGCGCCCGCCAGAAAATGGGATCCTGGGCAAGTTCTTTCCAGTTTTGAAAACCAATAAAGGCTCGTTCACCTATGCCGTCCCATCGAAACAAAGAGTAATAAAAGGATACTGGAATGGGCGCTAAGACATAGAGGGCGAAAAAGAAAAGAGCAGGAGCTAAGAATAGAAAAATGGTGACACCTGGCCTTCGATACCAAGGAAGGTGGTCTAGAACCTTCATACAATCACTCCGCTTCCATGGACTAAGACTTTAATGCGAGGGGAGGTTTCCCTCCCCCGCCTTACTTTAGCTAGTTCTCGCCGTGATAACGTTTGGCAGCTTGCTCCATGGTTTGGGCAGCCTCCTCAGGCGTCATCTCCAAGCCAAAGAGTGCCTGGGTTGTATCAAGATGAACTTGAGCCAACTCAGGTGGTAGCGATTGGTCATACCATAACTGCACCGCATCGGATCCACTGACAGCCTGATACAGGCTTTTCATCATGGGATCATCGATCTTTGATCCAATATCCTTCCCGAAGGGTGGGATATGGCCGTTGGCAATTAGCATCTCCTCCGCGATCGCATCAGATAGATATCCAAGGAACTTCACAGCATAGTCTTTGTGTTCACTTTTTTCAGCAATAGAGAAGTAGTTGTCGCCTGGGGTACCGACCAAATTAGATGGGTCACCGAGTCCACCGTCAATGCCAGGGAACACAAAGAAGTCAAGTTTTTCAAGAAGAGGCTCATTCTCCGCTTTGATGGTTCCCCATGCCCAGGAGCCCATCAGGTACATGGCAGCCCGATCCGTATACAACAAGTTGCGAGACTGGGCCAAGTCCTCATCCATACTTTGGAAACCACGGGGAAATGCATTGTTTCTGACTAACTCTTGCAAATGCTCACCGGCCTTAATGAAGGCCTCGGCAGCAAACGAACCGCCGTCGGTGCGCATCATAGCCTTGTAAAAGGCGTCTGGCCCACCAATCCGATCGACCAAGTACATAAAATACATCGATCCGGTCCACTTATTGGAGTTAGCCAGGGCAAAGGGCGTGATATTGTTGCTGTTCAATACTTCCATCACTTCGAGCAACTCAGCATAGGTGGTTGGTATGTCAAGATTGAGGTTCTCGAAAATATCCGTTCTGTAAAAGACCAAAGCGGCCACCATATTCGTAATGGGAACTCCATAAACACGGCCATCTACAGAACCTAGATCCATAGCAACGGGCAGGAAGTTGTCATACAGGCCCTCCTCTACAAGGGCGTCCGTCATATCCCACACTTTACCTGCATTAATGTATGTCTCTAGTGGGCCTCCTCCCCAGGACATGAAGATGTCTGGTTCATCATTGGCGCCCATGGCGATCATTAGTTTTGTCTTGTATTCGTCATTGATAATCTGGACTTCTTCGATGGTGACGTTCGGATAATCCGCCTCAAACCTGCGAATCGCATCCTGTATGGTGTACTGAGGTGCTCCTACGTTGGTGTGAATATGCCAAAGTGTTAGGTTGATGTCCTGGGCATAAACTCCAAAACTCATGCCTAGGAGAAGACTGATAACAAACAAGCATATGGTTGCTTTTTTTAACACAGTTATCCCTCCTATTTTTCTGATCCTCCCACAATATGTCGCAACATTCACTTTAATCGTGCCGAATCATCCCCCCCTTGCATTTTTGTACTAGGCCCCGCAGGATTTACGGATGATTAACTCTGCATCGAGCAAGACCCGCGTTGTTTTACGCAGTGGACATTCAATCTGTTTTACCAGTTCTTCTGTGGCCACACGGGCCACATCGTCAAAAGGTATCTGAATTGTGGTCAACCCCGGTTCTACATAAGACGCCAGCATGATGTCGTCAAACCCCACAATCCGCACATCCTCAGGAACCCGAACACCGTGCTTTTGTAGAGTACGCATACATCCAATCGCCATCATGTCGTTGGCTGCGAAAATTCCATCTGGAAGCTCATTTCGCTCAAGGAGTTCCCGCGCACACTGTTCGCCGGCAGGCTCATGAAAATCTCCTTGGAAAAAGGAAATGGCATCGTTGCCAAGACCATGTTCTTCGCAGGCCTTCAAAAAGCCGCTTTTCCGCTCTAGAGCATCTCTTGAGTTGGATGGGCCGAGAATGTGCAGTATCCTCTTTGCCCCCAGGCTGATCAAGTGCATTCCGGCCTTGTAACCACCGGCGTAATCATCAACCGCTACGTAGCTATGGGGCGCATTAAAGTCGGTTGGCGCTTTTGATAACCGGAAAAAGGGGATATCCCCTTTCTGTAGGTTTTCTACATATGTTCTTTCCATAGCAAAGTAGCTTCCAACAATGATGGCACCCTGAAATTGCTTCGTAGCAATTTGCCATTGCAAAAAGGAGCTTATCTTTCCTTCTTGAGTGCTAAAATGGAAGACCAGGTGATAGCCCAACCGCTCGGCGGTGACGTAGATGGAATGCAAGAACATCATGGCAAATTGACTGTCTCTTTGGGTGCGGTTCTCCGAAGTACTAGGCCAAGTCACCAAGACGGCCAAGGTTTGTTTCTCGTTGTTTCTCAACGTTTTCTTATAACCCAACTCTGAAGCTGTCTCCAAAACTTTCGTCACAAGCGCAGGATCTACAGACGGATGACCATTCATAACCCTGCTAACAGTAGATAGGGATACACCCGATTGTGCAGCAATGTCCCTTAGTGTTGGCATTCTATTACCCCTTTAACATTTCTTAGCATATTCATTGCATCTTACCCTTTTATTTCACGCTTGCTTTTCCATTTCCTCCTTTATTTCGCGGATTTTAAGAGACTTTTTCCCGATTTGTGTAGATAATATGACTGAACTGGGGTTATGATGAGAAACTTTTTCCCAGCGAGGCGATCGTTTTGGCTTGTGTTTGGTGCAGGGAAAAGAAGACGAAGAAAAGAGGCGAAAAAAGTGGTTGCAAAAAGAGGCTGTTCATGGTAGGATTATTGATGTTACAGGCTTTCTAACGCCGAAGTGGTGGAATTGGCATACACGTACGACTCAAAATCGTATGGGCTTCGCCCGTGTGGGTTCGACTCCCACCTTCGGCACCATTGCTTTTTATTGCCTTTTTTAGCTGGGCTTATATAAATTAATGAGGGCGTTTGCTAATCATTTGCTAATCAAGCAGATTTAACGAGGTTTAGAAATTGAAGTTTGGAACCAACCATATACTTAGATTTGGAGGGCGTTGCCGAGAAATTGGGCGGCGCCTTTTTGCATGGTTGGGCTCACATGTGAATAGGTGTCAAGAGTCAATGAAATGTTCGCGTGACCCAAGCGTTCCTGGACCACCTTAGGATGCGTGTCGGCTTCTAGGAGCAAGGTAGCACAGGTATGCCTCAAGTCGTGAAAACGGATTTTTTTGACCCCAGCCTCCTTGATGAGATCAGCAAAGCTCCGCTGGCCAAAATTGTTCATCTGGATTGGATCACCTGAATCCTTGGTAAACACAAAACCTTTGTCGGCGTAAGCTTCTCCTTGTCTTAGCTTTAGTGCATTCTGTTCAGCCTTGTGCCTCTTGAGAAGTGCAACCGTCTGTGGCGAGATGGCTATGGCTCGGCCACGTCCACACTTAGGTGGTCCAGTCTCCGGATTTGAGCCTGCCTTTAATAGTGTCCTTTTCACGGAAACCTTTCCTCCCGCAAGGTCTACGTCTTCCCACTTAAGCCCGCAGATTTCGCCTCTACGCATCCCACTTTCTATGGTCAATGTGTAGAAGGCCTCAGATTGCAGTCCTGCTTCTCTAGCTGCCTTTAGAAAACGGCGAACCTCATCTTGGGTCCATACTTCCATGTCTAGATTTTTCTCAGCCACGGGCTTCTCCACCACCAACTCTGCTGGATTGACATTCATCAACCTCTCGTTTCTGCTGGCAACCTTGAGTGCCTGGTGCAGGATGGCGTGATGTTGCTCTAGTGTACTTGACGAAAGCTTTGACGTGTTGTAGTAGTATTGGATGTGGCTGGCAGTCAGATTCTGCAAAGGAATGTTGCCGAAAGCAGGGATCAAATGCCTTCTAACTACGCTAGTGTAAGTTTCCCTGGTCCGGACACCCTTCTTGGTGCTGTTAGCTACATAGACTTTTATCCATTTCTCCAGCCACTCTCCTGTTGTAATCGAACTTGGCTCCACGAACTCACCTCTGTTGTATTCGTAGATAAGCTCATTCATTTTTTCCTCAGCTTGCTTCTTGGTACCCTGCACCGTAATCCACTTCTGGTTCGGTTTGCTCTTGCCTGTCTTAGGATCAATGACCCGACCCAAGGTAAGGACAATGCTCCAAGAACTCTTTCCGCGCTTTGTTAAATGTCCTCTCAATTATTTCTCTCCTTTCCTTTTGATGGGCAAGCTGCTTGTGCCCCCAATTCACCTCCTAAAGCACAAGCCTATAATGCTATTTTCTCTATCCTACCCATCAATACCTGTTCATTTTACGAAACTTTGTTCGGACCTGTAGTACTTACGAGCATTTCTACTGTGCTTGTTCATCGATCCAGTCGTGAAGCCCCTTTTTAGGGATCCTGATGGTCTTACCGACTCTAAGGACTGGGAACTGATTGCTGTTGCAGAGTTCGTACGCAGACGATCTGCCAATCCGTAATAGTTCCGTTAATTCCGACACCGTGAGAAACACTGCATTGTTATTGCGCATCGGACAGCCCCCTTTGTTGTCCTTTTTTGTGCAAGTAGCCTTTCCACGTGTTCATCCCATCTTTGGGTATCCACTGGAACTGAACAGGGATATTTGAGCCCTTAAGTAGCTCGGTTATTCTCGAATAGGTATCAACCAAATTCGGAGCCTTTATCGATGTAGTTCCCCTAAGCTGTTCAATGATGGGCAAGTTAGCACAGTACACGTTAATTGCTACTGGTTGGTGGTTATGGCTGAGCCGCAATCCTTTCTCCACCCCCAACAACTCGACTAACATGTTCGTGCCGTACCCGGCGTCCCATGAATACCTTTCTTTGATGATTCCGTTTTGGTCTGCAATGATACCTCCGGGAAACATAGTGCCTGGGTTAGACGTCATTTGTGAAGAAACATAAACATTAAGTGATCTCATTATCAATCATAATTTTCATGATTCGTATTTTCATGCTGCTATTCGGGTCGAAACGTAGTAACCAACTGAACTGCTATATCCTTGTAAAAATGCCATCGCCATTGACGAAACTCGATGGTAACAGAATGCCTGGAGGCTGAATATTAATCCAGCTATACGGGTTATTCATTCACCGCGGATTCTGAACTGAATTGCGAAAAGCGCCTCCAG
>DHNI01000067.1:9381-9685 GCA_002409455.1 Firmicutes bacterium UBA5420
ACTACTGCGCTAATTACTGTCGAAAAGAACTAGGATTCTACTCGATACCGCTTGAAATGGGACCATAATCGCAGAATCACGTTACATACATTCCCTCGGACTGTAAATTGTGGAACCTGTATCTAAGTCCACAAGCAAGAAACCTTGATATCCTCGTTCTGACTCTAGTTCGTCGTTAGACTCATTACCTGCCTCAAACATTCCTGTAGCCTCAATGAAAGCATAGGGTTGACAAAAAAGAATAATATCATCATTTTCCTCTCTTCCGACGTCTATTGAGATGAGCGCGACGCTCTGCCAGAAA
>DHNI01000143.1:0-11991 GCA_002409455.1 Firmicutes bacterium UBA5420
TTTGAAGAACTAACTTCCATCAAAGATTTTGAAGAACTAACTTCCAGATCAAATTCTACAGGGGTTGAACTTACTTTTTCAATTAAGGTACCATCATTTTCGGGTAGCTCATAACATATGGCGGTTGACTATTCGTGGAGGCGAAAGTATCATAGGGATAATAATCACCACTGGCTATGTGCGGCTTTGACCGTGGTGGTGGTGGCGGGGGGGAGAACCATGTATGCCATTGAGGCGCGAGGCTTGAACAAACTTTATCGTACCAAGGTCAAAGAAGAGGGTCTTGGAGCATCAATCCGGGCTTTGCTGAAGCCAGAATATCGGGATGTGCAAGCGGTTCGAGAGATAAGCTTTACTGTAAATCAAGGAGAGATTCTGGCCTTCATCGGCCCCAATGGTGCGGGCAAATCAACAACGATAAAAATGCTGACAGGGATTCTGCACCCCACAAGCGGGAAGGTATCCGTATTGGGTATGGATCCGACCAAGGAGCGTCAAAAACTATCTTATCGAATTGGTACGGTCTTCGGCCAGAAATCCCAGCTTTGGTTTCATCTGCCGCCTACCGATAGCTTTGCTCTGCTGGGGGCTATCTACGATCTAGATAAAAAGACGCTGAAAAATAGGGTAGAGGAACTCGCGGATCTGTTCGGTTTGGAGGATTTGCTGACCACCCCTGTGCGCAAACTTTCCTTGGGGCAAAGGATCCGCTGCGAAGTGGCTGCTTCTTTGTTGCATACGCCGGATATCCTTTTCTTAGATGAACCAACCATCGGTTTAGACGTAGTGGTCAAGCAGAACATTCGAGAATTAATCATGCGCATGAACAGCGAGAGAGGCACAACAATATTTCTAACCAGCCACGATACGGGAGATGTGGAACGGATTTGCCGGCGCGCCATAGTCATCGACCACGGGCAGCTAATTCTGGATCAATCGGTAAAAAGCCTCAAGTACGACTATTTGAACCGCAAAATCATCAAGGTACGATTCGATAAGCCGCAGCATCTTGAGCCACCACAAGGAATGGACCTAGAAAGATCAGGTAAACTTGGTGCGCTCTTATCAGTGGATACCCGCATTTGTCCTATTGATGAGGCCATGCGCTGGCTAATTAGCCAAGGGGGCGTAGCTGATATAACGGTAGAGGATCCCCCCATGGAGGAGATCATTTCCTCTATTTTTCAGAGTAAGGAGGCAGGTGCGGTATGAGAAGTGTTCGGAAATACGGTACCGTCTTACGGATTAGCCTGGAGAATGCCTTCGCTTATCGTAGTACTGCCGTTGGCGGCCTTCTTTTCTATTCCCTTTTTATTTTCGTGTTTTTCAATCTTTGGCGGGCGATCTATCAAGGAGGCGAAGTGGCAGGATATTCCCTCACTCAGATGGTTTGGTACCTATGTATAACGGAGTTGATCGTGTTTGCCTGCCGAAGCAGCGTCTTTGCACAAATGAACGAGGATGTTAAATCGGGCAATATCTCGTATCAACTGAACCGCCCCTATCACTATGTTCTCTACCAATTCTTCAACGCCTTAGGGGGCATGACCTTTAACTTATTCCTTTATGGGGCATTAGCAATAGTGCTAGGGTTAGTGATGGTCGGACCCATACCGGGATTTCGCCTTCATAACCTTCCCTTTATCCTCCTTTCAGGAGTTTTGGGGATGGTCATTAATTTTTTCTTGTTGATGACCCTTGGCTTAACCGCGTTTCGCCTAGAAGAAAACACGGCATTCTATTTTCTCTATCAAAAGCTTGTCTTTATGCTGGGAATGTTCATTCCCGTAGAGTTTTTACCCCCATGGCTACAGGGGATCGCGCGGTGGCTGCCCTTTTCTTATGTTGCTTGGGCACCGGGCAGGCTATTTGTGGCTTTTAGCTGGGATTTCTTTTGGCAAGTGATCCCCGTTCAGCTGGCGTGGGCGGGAGTGGCCGTTAGTCTGGCCTTCGTTATGTACAATTTCGGAATCCGAGGCCTACAGGCCCACGGTGGTTAGGGGTGGGTGCATTGAAAGACTTAGGAAAAACACTACGATTAATCGGTCTCTATTTTAAGGTTAACCTAGCGTCTGCCATGGAATATCGGGGTAGCTTTTGGCTGCAAGCCTTTGGCATGGCACTTTCCAATGGTAGTTTTGTGTTCTTTTGGTGGATTGCCTTTCAGCAGATTGGTGGAAGCATTGGGGGATACGATTTCAAAGACGTGATGTTCATCTGGGCCGTAACTTCCTCCGCTTTTGGCGCCGCGAATATCTTTTTTGCTAATATGAATGGGATTACCCGTATTATTATAAACGGAGAACTGGATACATTCCTGCTACAGCCAAAAGACGTCTTAATTAGCCTTTTATGCGCTAAGACTTCACTTGGCGCCTGGGGTGATTTAGGCTACGGTGTAATCTTGATGGCCTTAACCCAGGGACCAAGTAAGATGGCCTGGGGTATGTTTATAGCCGGTGTTATCGTCGGCGGTCTTTTAATGACCGCGGTTGCTGTTACTGCGCATAGTCTCACATTCTATTTCGGGGATGCGGCCCTGATTGGAGGGATGGTCCAGGAGTTTGTGCTTAATTTCTCTCTTTATCCTGTTGGCATTTACCGGGGTTTTGTCCGTGTTTTGATGTATACTGTAATTCCCGCGTTTTTCATGGTTCATCTTCCATTGAAACTGGTCCGGGACTTTAGTTGGTCAGGGTTAATCGCCCTACTCGGTGTCTGCATCGTATATTGTTCCTTTGCCTATTGGTTCTTCTATCGGGGACTAAAAAAGTATGAGTCGGGAAACCTGGTGATCACCAGAATCTAGAGGAAACGACAGTGGTGCCAAGGCATTTCTTAAAAGAACTCGCTTCCACGGATTATCCCCGTGTTTATTTGGGCAGGCAGGGCTGCTCAGCTTTCTGTCTTGGTATCTGTAATGGGCACAAGTCGATCGTCTCTTGCGCCGAATAGAAAACAAGGACAAGTCTTATCATCCACCTCTTCTACAGAGGTGGGTGCTTCCCGCTGATAGACATGGGTTACCTTACCCCTTATTACAATTAATGTGATCAGTGAACGCTACGCCATTGATACTATTAAGGATCAAGTAATACAGTCTAACACCAATCTGCTAACCCTCCATACTGAGCAAATTGATTACAGTTTACGAGAGGCAGCAAACTATATCTATCAATTGTCTGCACATCCAGATCTCTATTACTATAGCGGCGATTCAGAGATTGAGCTAAACGATTTTGTTGAGGCTAAATTACGTCTCCACAAATCCATTAACGCACAGGCACCGTTTTATCCCTTTATCGATGCGGTATTCGTCTACTCGGTTTTCCACGATGACCTTATCTACAGCTATTTCGGATCATCCTTTGATGAGCGTCTAGCAACTTCGACCGAGGTGAGGGAGGCACTGCGAACAGAATCCGCCAATCTCACAAGCTACAGCTGGAATATTTTGCAGGGCGAAGACAGGTTTTATCTCATCTATCTGCAAAAGCACGATAATGTCTACGTCGGTACGTGGGTCAACATGGAGCACTTGATCACTTCATTGCAATTTCTAGACTTCGGAGATACCGGTCAGGCACTTCTGGCCGTTGACGGTTATGGTCCGGTTAATAGAACCTCTATTTTCAAGGAAACAGAGATATCCCTGGAAGAAGCTACAACGGTATACGGGGGTACTGAACGTTATTTGGTTATTCCCAAAGCATCCAAGGTTGCTGATTTTCATGTTTTGGCTGCCATTCCTGAAGACGCGATTTTTGACAAGATATCCCGTGACTGCAAAGATCCTGCGGGCAAATTGGAGATAAAGCTCCTCAGGCTTTCCCCTTCCCGCGCTTTGTCCCCTACCCAATCCGAGCGGTTCATCCATATTTACGTTGACGTAGGGCGATGAGAAATTCGGCAGAAGTTCCTCAAACAGATCCTCCACCAGTTTGCTGCTGCGAGGATCGATTGGATTGAGGGTTACCGGCGGAACAGCAAATTGAAACGGTGTTGTCATTCCCCCTGGGTGTTCAGCCAGATCCGCCAATTCCGCCAATTCCGCTGTTGCCAGCCAATCACCCATATGGCCAAGACAATTTTGGTTGGGAACCAAGTCAATGAAACGCTCCTTGGCGTAAAGATCCAGCTTTTCAAATTCCTCAGTTGTTAACGGCGTGGCATCTGGAAAAAGGTGCTTATACTTTTGATATTCAAAGGCATAGCCCTCCATATATAGCTGAAGATGGTTAAGCTTTACCTCTGCCATGAGATCCACTAAGGAGTACAGGGTTTGCAGCGTGGGGATTTTGTTTCTCCCAATATCCAAAAGAAAACCACGCACAGGGAAATCCGGTTCGTCTGCAATCTGAACATACGGCAGCTCACCTTGGTAAGCCTGGCTAAGCTGTCTCAGGTTTTTGCAGTGTTTTGGACGGTGCTTGCCGCTATTTTGATTTTTCTTACACTAGTCGTTTTAGCAGTTTTCGTCTTCTTTTACTTTTCCCAAAAGCCTTTAGTCAATTTCCTTAGAAACCTGGGCGGAGAAGGCGAGTCGGTTATTCAGCCAAAAAACTATGAGGAATACCGCTCCCAGGTGCGATTAGAAAAGGATCTCATTTACGCATCCAACTACCCCGCCAATCGTTATGATTTGTATCGCCCGAATAATTCCACAGGCGATGAACCTGTGATTATTTGGGCCCATGGCGGTGGATTTGTTGCAGGAAGAAAAGAGGGAACCGAGCATCTTTGCACCATGCTTAGCTCCCTTGGTTATGTGGTTGCATCTATGGATTATGCGTTGGCGCCCGAATATAAATACCCTGTTGCCATTGAGCAGGTGGGGGAGTTGGGCAGGCACCTCAAAGAGGAGGGTTTTAACCTTGAACGGGTGTTTTTGGGCGGTGATTCGGCGGGAGCGCATATCATCTCTTTATATGCGGCTACGGAAACAAATCAGGCTCTAGCTAAAGCTATGGATTTTCAGCCAGTGCATAAGCCGGAAACTCTACGAGGGGTGATTCTGTGCTGCGGTCCCTTCGATCTTGTCGCAATTGGCAGAGTGAATCTAAAGCTTAGGTTTTTAACTTGGGTATTAGCTAGGGCCTATTTTGGTGTCCCTTTCTGGCATCGGAGCAAAGAGGTGAAAAGATCAAATGTAGTTGAGAACGTCACGGCCCAGTACCCGCCAACGTATATCACTGATGGGAATACTGGTTCTTTCGAGGTGCAGGGCCGGCGCCTTGGAAACAAGCTCCGGAGCTTAGGTGTTCCTGTTCAAGAGTTATATTTCAAGCCTGAGCGGGGGGAAATACCCCATGAGTATCTGTTTCTCTTAGATACTAAGGAAGCATTGGAAGGTTTTCATGATCTGGCCGAGTTTTTGAAACAACACAGCGCTTAAGGAACACTGATAGCAGCGGCGAGTGCGGAGTTGCCCCTGGGGTTGCCCCTGGTTTTGAAAAAACTATTTACACAAACAATGATTCGTGCTATACTATTTGCAATTCCATATGTCGCCAGATGAATGCAAAGCATTCATCAAACCGTTGATGCGGAGATAACGGTGATCATGCTCACACAGAGAGCCCGGGATGGTGGGATCCGGGTTGAAAACAAGTCGTCAAATGGACCGCGGAGGGTGCAGGTGAAATGCAAAGACATTGCATGTCTTTGCTAAAGTATTCTGCAACGTGTGGGCATACGTCAGTTGCCGGGGATATGTTGGTATCCTGCTAAGTGCATGAATTCATTTTCATGAATCAAGGTGGCACCACGAGTTCGATGATTGAACCCGTCCTTGACATTATTTGTCAGGGGTGGGTTTTTTGCTTCTCTCGCTCCTGCAAGAAGGGAGTTGGTCGTATCGTTATACCCTGGTGGAATGAACATGCGGCGAAACCATTGATTGGTGGAGAGAAGGAGGACATGATGTCGAAAGGACGCTTTGGAAAGCACGGAGGACAGTATATTCCTGAGGTTTTGATGGATGCAGTAATCGAATTAGAGGAAGCGTATTTTGCTTTGAAAGATGAACCGGAATTTCGTGAGGCGCTGCAAGAGCTACTCAATGACTATGCGGGGCGCCCCTCGCGCTTGTACTTTGCAGAAAAGATGACTCACGATCTGGGTGGTGCCAAGATTTACCTAAAACGGGAAGATCTTAACCATACAGGATCCCACAAGATCAACAATGTCTTAGGCCAGGCTTTGCTGGCAAAGAGAATGGGCAAAACCCGCCTAATTGCCGAAACCGGGGCGGGCCAACACGGTGTGGCTACCGCTACGGCTGCAGCCCTTTTGGATATGGAATGTGAGATTTTTATGGGAGCGGAGGATACAAAAAGACAGGCGCTCAATGTGTATCGCATGCGTCTTTTGGGGGCTAAAGTAACCCCTGTTTTCACTGGAACTGCAACGCTAAAAGATGCGGTAAACCAGACTATGGAAGAGTGGATCAAAAGGCTAAAGGACACGCACTACCTTATTGGTTCAGTCATGGGCCCCCACCCGTTTCCTACGATGGTTAGAGACTTTCAAGCGGTGATCTCCGCGGAGATTAAGGAGCAGATCCTTGCCCAAGAAGGTAGGTTGCCCACTTGTGTTCTCGCTTGTATAGGCGGTGGCTCCAACGCTATGGGAGCCTTTTACCATTTTCTCCAGGATCCCGAGGTACGTTTAATCGGTTGTGAAGCAGCAGGTCGAGGTGCTGACAGTCCTGACACGGCCGCCACGATTACCTCAGGCCATCTGGGCATTTTCCATGGCATGAAAAGCTATTTCTGCCAAGATGACTATGGACAGATTGCCCCTGTTTATTCCATTTCTGCTGGCCTAGATTACCCTGGGGTGGGCCCTGAACATGCCTATCTCCACGATACGGGAAGAGCAGAGTATGTATCCATTACCGACAGTGAGGCGGTGGATGCCTTTGAGTACCTATCGCGCATTGAGGGCATTATTCCAGCTATTGAAAGTGCCCATGCTGTCGCATATGCAAGGTGCCTAGCCCCGACACTAGGACGGAAGGAGCTCATTGTGATCAACTTATCTGGGCGAGGCGATAAAGATTGTGCAGCCATGGCCCGCTATCGAGGGGAGGACTTATGCGAATGAATGTTAAACAGGCATTTTCGAATGGGAAATCCGTACTTCCTTTTCTCACTTGTGGATATCCTGATCTAGAAACCACCGAACAAGTCGCCTATGCCTTAGAGCGAGCAGGGGTAGGACTTATCGTGCTAGGAATTCCTTTTTCGGATCCTACGGGAGAAGGCCCTACGCTTCGCCAGGCCAGTGAATGTGCTCTTGAAAATGGAGTAACTACGGAACGTGTTTTTGATCTTGTGGCGCGGATCCGCCGTAACTGCTCTATGCCGTTGGCCTTTATGACTTACGCCAATGTGGTTTTTTCGTACGGTACAGTACGCTTTTTGGAACAAGCCGCTAAGCTTGGGGTGGGCGCCATCATTTTGCCGGATGTACCCTTCGAGGAAAAGGAAGAATTCGCCGCTGTTTGCAGGCAAGTGGGTGTGCAGTACATTTCTCTTGTGGCCCCTACCTCGGAGGAACGTTTGGGAAAAATAGCGCGCGAAGCCCAAGGGTTCATCTGTTGTATCTCGCCTTGCGGCGCACGGGAAATAGACACGCTTCGTCAATTTACATTGCTCCCAGTGGTGGCGTGTGGGGGCGGAGAGTCTTGCCCGGGGCAGCTGGCAAAGGAGGCTGCCGCAGCTGATGGTATCTTTGTAGATTCAGCCATTATGGACGTGGTGGCACGGCATGGCAAGGACGCCCCTCAAGCGGTATTTGACTACGCTAAAAGTATTGTTGCTGCAGTTCGCCAAGATTGAAGGATAGGTTAAGTGGGGAAGGGGTTCGGTGGGACATAATCTGCAAAGATTGAAAAAGCCAACCCCTTCCCTAGCACCCGGCGTTTATTCCCACTTGAAGAAGCGGGTGGAAAGCCCCACACACAATAGGGTGATGCCCACTAGAACTGCAAGCTCCAATCCATAATCCAAGAGATGACCACCTAGCCATACGCCACTTAGTAGCCTCACGCCGTAGGTGAGCGGTAGAAAGTTGGAAACGACGACCATGCCTTTGGGCATGATGTAAAGGGGTATGGAGGCACCAGACAGAAACAGCATGGGGAAATAGATGATAAAAGCTAAAGAAGTAGCGGCACGTGCATTGGGGGTGACCCCGGCAATCACTAACCCCAGACTGAATATGCTGATCACAACTAAGAGAAACGCCATGAGGGTGGTGAGCACGTTTCCAAAAAACTGCACTCTGTAAACAAGCTGCGCCACGATCAATAAGAAAGCGATGCCCGCGGCGGTAGTAACACTGTTGACTACGACCTGGGACACTAGAATTTGCAAGGGCTGGATCGGTGTGGCCATAAAGCGCTTCAGGATCTTTTGTTCGCGGTAGTTAGCAATAGCTAATGGTAGTGACATGAGACCAGTGACCGCCACAATCATGCAGGTATAAGCGGGGAGCATTAGATCCACTGTTCCCTTGTCACCTGTGAGGCTGCTCGGTTCGTTACCATACATGGCTCCAAAAAGCAGGAGCATCATCACGGGAAAGCCTAAGGCGAAAAACAAGGTGAAGAAATTGCGGAGATGTAGTTTGAACTCGAAGATCGTCAGCGTCCTAAACATTTACGAAACAGCTCCCTTCGTCGCGGGGTTCACCAATTTTAGAAAAGCTTCTTCAAGTTCGGGATAGGTGATCTTGATCTTGCGGTAGGAAATAGCCGCTGCACTTAGCTTTAGGATTAGGTTCGTGAGCGTCTCTTCCGAACATGTATATATAGTCACAAAAGAATCATGTTGCTCCATATGCCTAATGTGGGGCAGGTTCTGAAGCAGGGGTGTAACCTCACTATCGGTTTCAAAGGTAATCACGAGATCAATTTGGGCCTGTGCAATCACTTCATCTACTGTTCCCTGCGCGACGATTTCACCCCGATTGATGAGGCAAATCTCATCACAAAGCAAGCTCGCTTCTTCCATGTAATGGGTTGTCATAATGACGGTGCGTCCCTCGCGTTGGAGCTGCTCAATATAGATCCAGATCTCTCTTCTGGCACCTGGATCAAGCCCTGTTGTTAGTTCATCAAGGAAAAGGATTCTAGGATTAGCAATAAGTGCCAATACAATGGCCAACTTCTGTCTTTGCCCTCCCGAGAGCGAACCAATAGAGCTCTTGGCCTTGCTACCCAAGTCGAAGCGCTCCAACAGACTCTTGTAATCAAGTGGTTCTTCATACATGGACGTGAATAGTTGGCAAAGCTCAAATACTTTCGCTGCGCTTTGATACACTGTTTCTTGAAGCTGAACGCCCACGTCACTAAAAAGCTGGTGACGGTGCTTTTCTGGATCAAGCCCTAGGACTGTGATATTGCCAGCGCTGCGGTTCTTTAGACCGATCATGCACTCCATGGTCGTTGTTTTGCCAGCCCCATTGGGCCCTAGAAGGCCAAAAACGGATCCTTCAGCCACATTAAAGGATACATTTTTCACGGCTTGAAGCGCACCATAACTCTTGGAAAGACCAGATACTTGGATTACATCCATTGTTCCACCCCTTCGCCTCCATTAAGGACATTATACCATGAAAGGAATAAGTTTCCAGATAAACTGAATAGTATTTTTGCAACCAGGAAAAGGCGTTCTTAAAGTCGAAGAAAAGGGGAAACAAGCAAGGAGAGGTGTCTTTTATTTATGGAAACGGTTGCCATTACACTCTTTATCGCTACATACATTTTATTGCTAGTCTTGCCCCGCTTTAGAGCGCACATTGCGGTGTTGGCAGCGGGAGCCTTTATCATTTTGCGTATTGTCCCTCTGAACTTGGTAGGGGACACTGTAGACTGGAATGTGATCTTGATGATTGCTGGTACAATGGGCATTGTTTCTCTTTTTATCGAATCTCGTATGCCCGCTCGACTAGCGGATTTAATCGTGGAAAAGACTCCGAGTCTGCGCTGGGCGGTGGTGGCCTTGTCGCTATTCTCGGGGTTTATATCAGCCTTCGTGGACAATGTTGCTACTGTGTTAATTGTTGCGCCCGTAGCTATTAGCATGGCTAAGAAGCAGGGAATATCACCTGTGCCAAGTGTCATTGCGGTAGCTATCGCTTCGAACCTGCAGGGGGCAGCCACTCTAGTGGGTGACGCTACATCCATCATGCTCGGTGGTTTTGCTGGCATGGACTTTCTCGATTTCTTTTTTACGAAAGGGCACGTCGGTATCTTCTGGGTCGTGCAGTTTGGTGCCCTAGCTGCGACGGCGGTACTTTACTGGGTATTGCGCTCCATGAAGGGCGAGGTTAAGCCCCAGGGGCGTACCGAAGTGAAGGACTATTTTCCCTCCTATCTTTTGATTTTAATGGTGGTTTTGCTGATTCTCGCTTCTTTTATTCCTGGAAAACCTGCCATTACCAATGGTCTAATCTGTGTTGCCCTGCTGGTAATAGGCTTGCTGCGAGGGCTCATCAAAGGCAATCCTTTGAAATGGGCCGGCGATACGATTATGGATATTGACTTCTTTACATTGTTCCTGCTCATTGGTCTTTTCATTGTTATCGGGGGGCTAACCCAAGTAGGAGTCATTGACAGAGTTGCCGCCTTTATTGTCAGTGCTGGCCAGGGTAATATCTTCCTTATTTATACGCTTGTAGTTTGGATGTCTGTCTTGATTTCTGGTTTTGTGGATAATATTCCCTATGTCGCCACGATGCTTCCTGTTGTAGGTGGTGTCGCCTCCATCCTAGGTGCAGAGCCCAACCTGCTTTTCTTTGGCCTTCTAATCGGGGCAACCCTCGGTGGAAACATTACACCTATTGGGGCGTCAGCGAATATTACTGGTCTGGGGCTCTTGCGTAAAGAAGGTTATGAAGTGAAGGTTGGCGAGTTTATGCGCATGAGTGTTCCCTACACCTTAGCGGCGGTAACAACTGGCTACATTCTAACATGGCTCATCTGGGGTGGAGCCATGTGATCGGAACGCAAAATGAAAGCTCTTTACACGCCAGTTTGAAGGAATATTACAGGCAGCCCGGGGATATTGTAGAGGGACGTGTGGATGGATACCATATTGATGTGGTGCAAGAAAATCGTTTAGTAGAAATTCAAACCAAGAACTTTACCTCAATCCGGAAGAAGTTGTCCGTGCTCCTAGAGAGCTACAATGTTCATCTGGTCTACCCCATCGTCGTAAGGCGCGATATTGTGAGAATTGCGCCGGAAACCGGTGAGCTTTTGGGTACGAGAAAATCACCGAAAAAGGAAGATATCTACGATCTGTTTTCCGAATTGATTCGCATTCCTCAGCTAATTGTGCATCCTCACTTAACAATCGAAGTTGTCTTCATTAAGGAGCGGGAAATCCGCTGCGACGATGGTCTGGGAAGCTGGCGACGGCGCGGTGTAAGCATTGTAGATCGGGGCTTGACGGAAGTTGTGGATCAGCGCTCCTTTGCGACTCCATCTGATTATCTGAGCCTTTTGCCTCTAGATATGCCTTCCCCCTTTACCAATAAGGAACTGGCCGGGTTGGCCAGGGTGTCGCGTGCCAAGGCTCAAAAGGCGACCTATACATTAAAGAAGGCTGGGTTATTGGAGGAAGTGGGCAAGAAAGGCAACGAAATTCTCTACTCAGTCTGTGGTTGAATCCGAAACTTGAACAAAACAATCCACAATATACACAGGTTACCCACAAGAGAATGGGTGAAACAGATGTTTTTCCACAGCATTTAGTGGTTGGGACTGTTAGTAATGTATAGCAATAGAATTGTCACTAGTGGAGGGATATGGTATAGTAGGTAATAAGCGTATAATTACAAGGGAGGAATTTAGTCGATGAGAAAAATGACCGAACAGAACCTAAGGGACGCTTTTTCTGGCGAAAGCCAAGCTTACATGAAGTACCAAATCTATAGCGCTGTTGCTGAAAAAGAAGGCTTTCCCAATGTGTGTAAACT